>NZ_JACOII010000035.1 GCF_016306625.1 Xenorhabdus lircayensis
TGAGACTGGCAATAGTTTTTTTTAAAAAAAACCATCAACCGCTCAATTATCCCCCAAAACAGCCTGGAGCGATGTTTTATTAGACTATAAAAAGAAAAAAGAGGTGGAAAAATCACCTCTTTCTTCTTTTTATATTACAAACTCTTCAAACAACCAATGTTATTGCCTTGCAACAATGCGATTATTTTCCAGATCCAAAGTCACCAATTTACCCGGAATCAATTTGCCAGAAAGAATTTGTTGAGCTAGAGGATTTTCAATCTCTTGCTGGATAGCCCGTTTCAATGGGCGAGCACCATATACAGGATCAAAACCAGCTTCGCTCAGTTTCTCCAACGCTGGAGGTGTCATCGTAACCGGATAACCACGTTCTTCCAGACGCCGATATAAACGCTGCAATTGAATGTTCGCAATAGATGTCAAATGTTCTTTTCCTAATGGATGGAACACAACAACTTCATCAACACGATTAACAAACTCAGGTCTGAAATGATGACCAACCACTTCCATCACCATATCTTTCATTCCCGTATAATCCAGTATACCAAAACGTTCCTGAATCATATCTGAGCCTAAGTTTGAGGTCATAATCACAACCGTATTGCGAAAATCAACCGTTCTCCCCTGCCCATCAGTCAAACGACCGTCGTCCAATACCTGCAACAAAATATTGAAAACATCTGGATGTGCCTTTTCTACTTCATCCAGCAAGATGACAGAATAGGGACGACGACGCACCGCCTCTGTCAGATATCCTCCTTCCTCGTATCCAACGTATCCAGGAGGAGCGCCCACCAACCTTGAAACGGCGTGTTTTTCCATAAATTCCGACATATCGATGCGCACCATGGCATCATCACTGTCGAACAAGAAATTAGCCAACACCTTACACAATTCTGTTTTACCTACCCCAGTTGGCCCCAAGAACATGAAAGAACCAATCGGGCGGTTGGGATCAGATAATCCCGCTCTGCTACGGCGAATCGCATTCGATACGGCATTGACAGCTTCGTTCTGCCCGATAACACGTTTATGCAATTCTTGCTCCATGCGCAGCAATTTATCTTTTTCACTTTCCAGCATTCTGGATACAGGAATTCCTGTCCAGCGAGCAAGAATTTCAGCGATTTCAGCATCCGTAACGTTGTTACGCAGCAGTTTCATATGATGATTTTCTGCTGTTGTTGCCGTTGCCAGACGTTTTTCCAATTCTGGAATTTTTCCGTACTGAATTTCAGACATTTTGGCTAGGTCACCATTACGGCGAGCTTTTTCTAATTCAAGGCGTGCATTCTCTAACTCGGCCTTGATATTCTGAGTGCCAGTAAGTTCTGCTTTCTCTGCTTTCCACTCTTCTTCCAGTTCAGAGTATTCACGCTCTTTTTCTGCCAATTCGTCGTTCAGCATTTCTAAACGTTTTTTACTGGCATCATCAGACTCTTTTTTCAGTGCTTGCTGTTCAAGCTTTAATTGAATAACACGGCGTTCCAGACGATCTAATGCTTCTGGTTTAGAATCCATCTGCATACGCAGGCTTGCTCCAGCCTCATCAATCAGGTCAATTGCCTTGTCAGGCAGCATACGATCAGAAATATAGCGATGAGATAATGTCGCGGCTGCAACGATTGCCGGATCGGTAATCTGTACATGATGATGAAGCTCATATCGCTCTTTGAGTCCACGCAAAATAGCAATGGTATCTTCAACAGTAGGCTCTGCGACGTAAACTTTCTGGAAACGACGCTCCAAGGCCGCATCTTTTTCAATGTACTGACGATATTCGTCCAGTGTTGTCGCCCCAACACAGTGCAGTTCACCACGCGCCAGAGCGGGTTTCAGCATATTACCAGCATCCATTGCGCCTTCGGCTTTACCTGCTCCTACCATGGTATGCAATTCATCAATAAACAGAATGACTGAGCCTTCCTGTTTGGCAAGATCGTTCAAAACACCTTTCAAACGCTCTTCAAATTCGCCACGATATTTCGCACCAGCCAGAAGCGCTCCCATATCAAGAGACAGAACGCATTTGTTTTTCAGGCCCTCAGGAACTTCACCATTAATAATACGCTGTGCCAAGCCTTCAACAATGGCGGTTTTCCCAACTCCCGGTTCGCCAATGAGAACAGGATTATTTTTAGTTCGACGCTGCAATACCTGAATTGTACGACGAATCTCTTCATCACGCCCAATGACAGGATCCAATTTGCCTTGTTCAGCACGTTCAGTCAGATCAATTGTATATTTCTTTAACGCTTGACGCTGATCTTCTGCGCCTTGATCATTCACTTTTTCACCACCACGCATCTGTTCTATTGCCTTAGTGATTTTATCTTTGGTTGCTCCGACAGCTTTCAATATGTCATTTAATGTTCCACGTTCTTCTATCGCTGCCAGAACAAAGAGTTCAGAGGAGATAAAGTTATCACCTGCTTTTTGCGCAAGTTTGTCACACAGGTTTAAATAACGTCCCAGCTCATTGGATACCTGTACATCCCCACCATTGCCTTCTACTTTCGGCAATCGCTCCAAGGCCTGATTAAGTTGATTATTGAAACTACCCGTATCCACCCCAGCCGATATTAATAAAGGACGAACAGAACCACCTTCTTGATTGAGCAATGAGCTCATCAAGTGGATAGGTTCGATGAATTGATTATCACGCCCTAATGCGAGGGATTGGGCATCAGCGAGAGCAAGCTGGAATTTATTGGTAAGACGATCCAGACGCATAACACCTCCAATACTGGTCAGAATTTGCTACTGGAAACTAGATAAGGTCATTCCTTAAATATTCAAGGCCTTCTGAAAAGTTAATTGGAAACTTACCGCTATACGCCAAAGATCGTCCTGTGAAGTAGGTTATCGCAACCAGATTAAAGTTGCCATTCGTCCAGTGTTACCATCACGACGATAGGAGAAAAAATCACTTTCCTCCGTGACAGTGCACGCGGTTCCGCCAAAAATGTCTGTTATCCCCACAGACTGCAACTTTAATTTAGCCAGTAAATAAATGTTTGCCAGAAATTTATCGCCATAAGGTGTGAAGGCTTGTTCCAGATCAGAGTTAGTCTCGACAAAGGCCTCCCTGACTTCACTACCCACCTCAAATTTTTCAGGGCCAATAGCTGACCCCAACCACACGCGGATCATTTCAGGTTCAGCGTTAAATTGAGACACAGTATTTTCCAATACTCCTGCGCATAAACCACGCCATCCCGCATGAGCTGCTGCAACTTCATTTCCGGCAATACTGCAAAACAAAACTGGCAGGCAATCTGCTGTCATAACAGCACAAACCTGCCCAGAAACATTCGTGTAAACGGCATCAGCCTGATTATTTTCCTGTGACTGACCATCAAGAACGATAACACGAGTTCCGTGTACTTGTTCTAACCAAGTTGGCTGTTGTGGCAACCGGGCATATTCAACCAACAGTTTTCTATTCCGCTCTACACATACTGGAGTATCCCCAACATGATTACCCAGATTTAAACTGTCATAAGGAGGTAAACTTACGCCCCCCATACGGGTTGTGCTGCAAGAGCCAACATTATCAGGCTGTGGCCAATCAGGAAAAATCAGTGATGTCATTTACCTACCAATCCATCTCATCTTTGAAAGTTTCAGCATCCGCTTTCATTACTTCAACCAGTTTAACCATATCATCCGGTAATGGTGCATGCCATTCCATCTCAATCCCAGTGATCGGATGGTAAAGCCGTAACATGGTGGCATGCAATGCCTGACGATCAAAGTTGCGCATCACTTCTCTAAATTCATCTGAGGCTCCTTTTAAAGGACGAGGGCGTCCACCGTACAGAGGATCACCAACCAAAGGATGTTTGACATGTGCCATATGCACACGGATTTGGTGTGTCCTACCCGTTTCCAGACGCAAACGCAAACGGGTATGTGCCCGAAAATGTTCCATGATGCGATAATGGGTAACAGCAGGTTTTCCCATAGGATGCACGGCCATGTGTGTCCGTTTGGTTGGATGACGGGAAATAGGCTCTTCTACCGTACCGCCTGCTGTCATACATCCCAAGGCAATAGCTTCATATTCACGGGTTATTTCGCGCAGTTGCAAAGATTCCACCAGACGGGTCTGTGCTGGGACGGTTTTTGCGATAACCATCAACCCTGTTGTATCTTTATCAAGGCGATGAACAATACCCGCACGAGGCACATCTGCAATCTCAGGAAAGCGGTATAACAAGGCATTCAATACTGTGCCATCAGGGTTACCTGCCCCTGGATGGACAACCAAATTTCGTGGTTTATTGATTACCAGAATATCGTCGTCTTCATAGACAACATTCAGTTCGATATCCTGTGGTTCCCAACGCGCATCTTCTTCAATGATGGCATCAATGGAAATTTCTTCGCCGCCCAGTACTTTTTCTTTTGGTTTATTAATTAATTTACCGTTAACTTGAACTTTATTGTCCAAGATCCACTCTTTTATACGTGATCTGGAATAATCAGAGAACAATTCAGCCAACGCTTGATCTAAACGTTGACCAAGCTGAGATTCAGCGACTATTGCATTAAGTCGGATTTGTTGTGCCATATATAACTTCTATATTTTACGTTGAGTTTTGACGGCGAGGCCGTTTCATTTAAAATAGTGTGCTATTGTAACTCTATATTTTGCCGGGAGCTTCACGGACAGTCTCCCAGAAAACACTCAGAGGATAATCAACACGTGATGATTCGCATGAAATATCTGGTGGCAGCGACCACATTGAGCCTGGTTTTATCTGGATGCTCCAACAATAAGGATGCTGTTCCTGATATCCCGCCATCTCAGATTTATTCAATCGGGCAGGAAAAGCTGCAAGAAGGTAACTATAAAGCGGCTATCAAGCAATTGGAATCTCTTGATAACCGTTATCCTTTTGGACCATACTCCCAACAGGTTCAGCTTGATTTGATCTATGCTTACTACAAATCAGCGGAATTCCCACTGGCTCTCGCATCCATTGACCGTTTCATGCGCCTGAACCCAACCCACCCTAATATCGACTATGTACTGTATATGCGTGGTTTGGTGTCACAAGCTCTAGATGATAGTACCTTACAAGACTTTTTCGGTATTGACCGTTCAGATCGTGACCCAGAACATGCCCGTGCTGCATTCCGTGATTTTAATCAGCTCGTGCGTTACTATCCAGGCAGTCAGTATTCAGTCGATGCCACCAAGCGTTTAATATTCCTTAAAGAACGCTTGGCCAAATATGAACTTGCAGTTGTGAAATATTACACTAAACGCAGCGCTTATGTGGCAGTTGCCAATCGCGTAGAACAAATGTTACGCGATTATCCTAATGCTAACTCGACTCTGGAAGCTCTCCCTTATATGGAATCAGCTTATAAAGAATTAGGACTAACGGCCGAAGCAAATAAAGTCGCACAACTTATTGCGGCCAATCCTGCATAAGACTTAATAACCCCCATAAGTTTTAAACAGATGCTAAAAAACAGCAGCTAAACGGCTGTTGTTTTTTTATGGAATTTGATTTTTGTGAGACTCGGCTTTTGCCTTTTTGTTCTGTTTTAGCCGAAAATTTGAGTATATTTAAGCTATGCTTTTAATATTTTCATGCTAAAAACAATTCAAATTTTGTAATTATAACACGATTTATAATACCATAACTGACCGATAATGACGCATAATGCCCTACTTCGCAACAAATATTCTCCATATCTTCCTTGACTATCACAATTCTGTCTCTTGCTTCCGAAATCACACGACAAAAGTGATTTAGATCATTCTTTTTACGCAAAAGAGCGGTATGCTGGATTCATCAAAGACGGAGTGACATTAAAGAGGTAACTATATGTTAGTAAACATTACCAGCAAGCAAATGGAAATTACCCCCGCAATTCGTAGCCATGTGGAAGACCGTCTAAATAAGTTGAGCAAATGGCAAGTCAATCTAATTAATCCACATATCGTACTCTCAAAAGAACCGCAAGGATTCTTGGTTGATGCCACCATTGGCACACCGAATGGCACATTGGTTGCCAGTGCCAAACATGAAGATATGTATTCGGCCATCAACGAGTTACTGACAAAATTAGAGCGTCAGCTCAATAAAGTACAACATAAGGCAGAAGCTCGCCGTGCTGATAACAGTGTTAAAGAGTCCAACCTTGACTTAGAAGTATAACCATAATTCTTGTTCTAACGCGCTCATTGAGCGCGTTTTACGCTTTGTTTATGTACCCAATATCCAGCAAAGCAGCTGTTTGAAAAATGAAGGGAATAAAAGCCTTCTGTTGACACTCCACACCAAATAGGTTAATTAAAGTACATTATTGAAACCATAAAGTAATGCGCTAACAAACCAAATGACTATCAATCTGTCTTTCTTATTTTTTTCTTTTTCACCTTCTCATAAGGAGGTTGTTTCGTTTTAAAGAGAAATTAAGAAGACGAACAAAAAACCTCCCTACTGATGGGAGGTTTTTTGTTTTACAGGCCATAAATAAACTATACCCATAATACACAAACTATACTCATAATAAGAATGTCAGGAACATGCTATGGAACGAGATTTAGTTAATTTACGAGAAGAAATTAGTAATATTGATGCAGACTTACTGGACTTGCTCGCTAAACGTCGGCAATTAGCCGAAAATATAGCCCAAACAAAACTTCTCGATCACCGCCCTATCCGAGATAAAAATCGTGAACGGGAACTACTAAATACATTAATTGATAAAGGGAAATCCCGTGGATTAGATGGATTCTACATTACGCGGTTATTTCAGATGATCATTGAGGATTCGGTTCTTACTCAACAGGCTTTGTTACAGCAACATCTGAATCAGACTCCTTACGATTCTGCCCGCATTACTTTTCTAGGGCCAAAAGGTTCCTACTCTCATCTTGCAGCTCGCCAATTTGCCGCTCGCCACTTTAACCAATTGGTTGAGTGCAGTTGCCACAAATTCCCGGATATTTTTTCATTGGTTGAAATTGGTCAGGCTGATTATGGCATCCTGCCACTGGAAAATACCAGCTCTGGGGCAATCAATGAAGTTTATGATTTATTGCAACATACGCCTTTATCCCTTGTCGGGGAGATAACCCTGCCAATCAATCACTGTTTATTGATTGCCGAGCAAACTGATATTTCAAGGATAAAAACCGTTTATAGCCACTCTCAACCTTTCCAACAATGCAATCAATATCTCAATAAATACCCCCACTGGAATATTATCTACTGTGAAAGTACAGCCGCTGCCATGCAAAAAGTAGCTGAACTCAACTCACCAGAAGTGGCTGCTCTAGGCAGTGAGGCAGGAGGGGCTCTCTATGGATTACAGGTTTTAGAAAACAATTTGGCGAATCAGCAAGATAATAGTACTCGCTTTATTGTTGTTGCACGCAAACCTATTGAGGTATCAGATCAAGTTCCCGCCAAAACCACTTTTATCATGTCAACAGGACAGCAAGCTGGTGCTCTGGTTGATACTCTCATTATTCTGAAGAAACACGATATTGTCATGGGTAAGTTGGAGTCTCGCCCAATAAACGGAAAACCGTGGGAAGAGATGTTTTATATTGATGTACAAGCCAATCTGCGATCCATGAAAATGCAACAAGCGCTTAAAGAGCTATCAGAAATTACTCGCTTTTTGAAAGTATTGGGAAGTTATCCATCAGAAAATGTGATTCCTATCGACCCAATTTAAAGTAAAAAACCGGATGTTTTCATCCGGTTTCAACACTTTATAAACGTACCAAAGTACTATATCCGACTATCACTGGCCTGTTGCAAAAGCGCCCGACTTTCTTTCATAAATCGGATAGCTTCATCTCCAAACCACTCACTTACTTGGTTAAAGCTCTCAATGAAAGCCGATTTATCTCGATTTTCCAATATCTCTAGAGCCTGCCCAAAACTTTGGTGATAGCGACGGATCAGCTCAATATTCTCAGGACTCGACATAATGATATCCGCATATAGCTGGGGATCTTGTGCGAATAATCGTCCCACCATCGCCAGCTCCAATTGGTAGATTGGTGAAGACAGTGAGAGCAATTGCTGTAAGTTGATATCTTCTTTTGCAAGATGTCGCCCGTAAGAGAAAGTCGTGAAATGGCGCAGCGCCTGAATGAAACTCATATTTTTATCATGCTTCTCTGCGCTAATTTGATGCAAACGCGCTCCCCATACCGATATTTGTTCCAAAAACCATTGATATGCTGCAGGATGACGCCCATCACAATACACAACCACCTGTTTGGCAAAGCTACCTACATCTGGCCCAAACATAGGATGCAGTCCTAAAACAGGCCCTTGATGCACATCAAGCATTGCATTTAAAGGTCTTTGTTTGATGGAAGCCAGATCAACCAGAATGCATTGTTCTGGCAAAGGAGGTAAACGACGGATAATCTTTTCAGTCAAATGAATGGGAACACTGACGATAACCATTCCTGCATCTGCCAATAGATGTTCGGCTTTATCCCAATCGCCAGCCTCAAACACTCTGACCTCATAACCAGACAGGGTCAATAATCGGCTGAACAACTTCCCCATTTTTCCTGAACCACCTACGATGACTACTGGCCCCAAGTGAGTACAGAGTTTTTTAAAGCCTTTATTGTTTTCACTGACATAGGACTCACGCATAATACGGCGCAAGATATCTTCAATTAGATCAGGCGGAATCCCCATATTTTCCGCTTCCTGACGGCGGGAAGCCAGCATTGCTGCCTCCCTGTCAGGTGCATAAATCGGTAAGCCAAGATGGCTCTTAACTTCTCCAACTTGTGCCACTAAATTCATGCGCTGCGCCAGCAAAGCCAATAAGGTTTTATCTACCTCATCAATTTGTTCTCTCAATTGCGACAATTCTGCTGCCATATTGATTACCCTGCTTTTTCCATCATCATGTTGCTATTTGCCAAATGTGGAGCAATTTGCTGATGTAATTTTCTTAATACCTGCTCTGTAGTCTGCCAATTAATACAGGCATCAGTTACTGAAACACCATATTTCATCTCAGCACTAGGCTGTTCGGAGGATTGATTGCCTTCGTTAATATGGCTTTCTAACATAATACCAATTATGGATTGATTTCCAGCCATAATCTGTTCAGCAACAGAATCCACTACGACGCTCTGACGACGAAAATCTTTGTTGGAATTACCGTGACTGCAATCAATCATCAATGATGGTGTTAGCCCTGCTTTAATCATTTGACGTTCGCAGTCAGCAACATGTGCAGCACTGTAATTCGGTGCCGCACCACCACGCAGGATCACGTGTCCATTCGGGTTGCCTTGAGTTTGCAGCAAACACACTTGCCCTGACTGATTTATGCCCATAAAACGGTGGGGCATTGCAGCTGCTTTCATAGCATTAATTGCGGTATTCAAATTACCATCAGTGCCATTTTTAAACCCGACCGATACAGACAAACCCGATGCCATTTCCCGATGAGTTTGAGATTCGGTCGTTCTCGCTCCAATCGCTGACCAACTAAATAAGTCCCCCAAATACTGAGGGTTATTGGGATCAAGCGCTTCATTCGCCAAAGGCAATCCCATTTCTACCAAGTTCAATAACAAACGGCGAGCAATATGCAATCCGGCATCCATATCAAATGAACCATCCATATAGGGATCACTGATTAAACCTTTCCAACCAACCGTTGTACGAGGTTTTTCAAAATAGACACGCATAACAATATACAGACAGTCACTCAATTCAGCAGAAAGAGTTTTCAAACGGCGGGCATAGTCGAGGGCAGCATCCACATCATGAATTGAACATGGGCCACATACCACCAATAAACGAGGATCACGATGCTGAATGATATCAGCAATAGTATTACGTGCATTTGTGATGGCATGCAGATCGTTGCGACTTAGTGGATATTTCTGTTTCAGTTCTTCTGGAGTGATAAGAACCTGTTCATCAAGAATATGAACATTATTAAGCGCATCTTTTTGCATGATCATTTCTCTACCTGCCTTGTTTTGTCTGTTTAAGGTTTTTTTAAGTGTCTGGCAAATAACATACCATGCATCGTAAAGAATTCAATCCAAAAATGTAAATTTTATGGTTAAAGTGTAAATAAATAATTACAAAAAATCTTAATATTATTGATAATATAAAGATATCAATAAATTATTGAGTTTTAGTTCCAAATAGAAATATATATAAAAAATTTAAAGTTAATTTTTGTGAATTACTTTTCACAATTCCAGTCACAGTAGAAATATTTCATTAACAATCGGGATTTTATTTATTGAATAGAAAAAACCTTTTAAAATCATCTAATAAAAACAAGATCTCAATCCTATTTTTATATTCATATTTTAATAATATTAATATGCATTATTAGTGTTGTTATGAAACTATAAAACAAAATTTATAAAAAATAGCTAAGTTACGCAGATTCGAATCCTGTGTTATCAGTTTTTATTTATTTTTTAATCATTTATTAAGGACAGATATGATAACACTGTAATTATCCATAATAATCATATGCTTATTAATCGGTACGCGTTATGCGGGAATGGGATTAGGACTGATCAGTGGCATTGGACTTTTTATACTGACATTTGTTTTTGGCTTGGAACCCGGCAAGCCTCCCGTTGAGGTGATGCTCACCATTCTTGCCGTGATCGGTTGTGCCTCTGTTTTGCAAACAGCGGGGGGACTCAATGTCATGATGCAATTTGCAGAGCATCTTCTGCGTCGTCATCCACAACACATTACCATTTTGGCACCATTGACAACTTGGACTCTAACTTTTCTTTGTGGTACAGGCCATGTGGTTTATACCATGTTTCCAATCATTGGTGATATCGCCTTGAAAAAAGGTATACGCCCCGAGCGTCCAATGGCAGTTGCCTCTGTTGCTTCCCAAATGGCAATCACAGCCTCTCCCGTTTCTGTTGCCGTTGTTTCTTTGGCGTCAATTATTGCTGCCAGTCATGGTATTGACCAAGCTTACAGCATATTGGAGATTTTGGCCGTTTCAATACCAGCATCGCTAACCGGGATAATACTTGCTGCATTATGGAGTTTACGACGTGGGAAGGATCTTGATAAAGACAAAGAGTTCCAAGAAAAACTCAAAGATCCAAAGCAACGTGAGTTTATTTTATGGTGGTTCAGAAACGTTATTGGATCGAGCCTTTCCTAAACAAGCTTATTGGCCGACTTGGATTTTCTTTGCTGCAATTGCAATCGTAGTCTTATTCAGCACCTTTACAGATTTACGCCCTGCCTTTGAGGTAAAAGGTACGTTAAAACCTCTCTCCATGAATCTGGTGATCCAAATGATGATGTTAATCGCAGGGGCAACCATGTTAATAGTATGCAAAGTTAAAACCAATGAAATCGCCAACGATGCAGTATTCAAAGCGGGCATGGTTGCGATTTTTTCTGTCTTTGGCGTGGCATGGATGAGTGATACCTTTTTCCATTCACATTTAGGTGAATTACTCGACGCTCAATATTTCGGAGTGGCCCAACAACGCCGCAGTGTATTTGTTGTCGCAAGCGCTAGAACAAACTTCTGTCCCGCAACGGTACTTTTTGAGCCGGACAGCGTGCGCCGGCATCCTGAACCGCGCACAACGGCGGGGAAAACAGTTACCCCCCACGCTGTTATCGGTAGTCACTGGGACTCAGAACTCAATCCGCACCCGACCTTAAACCAGAGTCATAACACGGGTGGGATCGGAATGAGTAATCAGGAAATATTTTCCCAGCGCGGGAGTGGGCTGGTATCCACCTATCGCCTGCTGTCGTTCGGCGAATACCGGACAGATGACATCTCATCAACACTAAGATCACGGGACGATAAAAGCGCCACTGACCTGATAACAATTCATAACGCAGTGCGGAGATTAACGCCCGTAGAGTGCGAGCGGTTACAGGGCTTTCCTGATAATCACACCCGAATTCCGTGGAACGGTAAAACAGCGGCTGACTACCCCGATGGTCACCGCTATCGGGCAATAGGCAATTCAATGGCCGTGCCGGTGATGGCATGGATTGGGAAACGAATTTTAATGCAGATGAGGCAACAATGAAAAAACTCACCACAGCCAGTGAATTATTGAAAAGTGATTTAGATACGTACTTTGCCCGCCATAGAAAATGGTGGAAAAACACCCGAAATAACCCTCATCAGCGTGCTTTTAAAACAATCAAATCCCGTCGGGATAAGGTGTTGCGACAAATCATTAAACGTGACTTAGCGGCAGGCATTCTTATTCTGAAAAGAGAAATAAAATGAATAACATCACCTTAAAGTTAGATACCGACATCATTTACGACATTAACCGTAAATTTGTTTTAGATTTATTTGTCTGGCAGAAGCGCTGGAAAGCCAATCAGCATCACCGAAACCGCTTTTTGCATAAATGCAGACAAGCGGACGCTGATTATTATTTCGTGCTGGAAGCGTTAAGTGATGCCTGCCGGACGGGTCAGAATAAGTTTTTTATGTCAAATAAGGAATTATTGCCGATTTTTGTTCACTACGTTGCTCAGTATTTCCCACAACAGCAAGCAGATTTAATCGAAAATGCCGAAGAAATCCGGTTATTGACGCTCAGTAATGGCGCTGAAATCCGCTTTACGCATGAAAACAGCCATGTTGCTGCCCTATGTGGAGATGTCTATGTGTCAGAGTGAGCTTGGTCGGATAACCCCATTCGGTTGGTGCAATTAGCGTTGAGTCTATCAATGCATAAGAAATGGCATAGAACGTTTTATTCCTCCAGAGGTTCAGGGGATAACGGTGAGGAGGCTTATAAGAAGTTTTTTACCCTGAATCGTATCAAAGGTGAATCAGTATTTTTCGATACGGTCACGTTGTTTGATAATGACAATTTTTTGGATGAAGAACGGATTATTGAGCACTATTCACGAAAGGAGTTTGAAGAACTGTTTTTGTGTCGGTTACCGCATGAACGGTAGTAATTAGGAAAAATAGGATTCAATGAATATATCATACATAAATGACATATTGTTTTACAATTAACAAATTAAAATACTTAGATTGACTCTGACGTACAAAACTCTCAGTGTGGATACCTTATTGCAAAGGAGTAGTGAATTATTTTCTAATAAACATAACTTCACCACTCCAATATATGATTAATGCTTTCTTGAAAGGATTAATCAGTATTTAATTACGTCCAATTATTTTAATTCTAAATGGAGATTCACCGAACTGATCTAAATACAATTTTGTGTTAGTGTTAAATACTCTATCAATTCCTTGTCCAATAGCGTTTACTCCGTAACTAATTTCAGTTTCTTCTCCGAGCCCTTGTGAATAACGAAGAACTAATTTCTTTAATTGATCATCTTCTCGGGAACCATAAAATACCGTCTTTGCCGACCTGTTATCTATTATTGCTGTTGCACTTATGCCACTAGCAGCAGTCAAGGTGACGGTTATACGTTCTCCTACATTATTAATTATGTCTTTATAGCTCATATTATAAAACCTATCAATTATGTTTAGTAAGATGATGAGTAGACATAGCTTCGCTATGTTATGGTAAATTCAAAAAAATCTGGATAGTAGCTAGTTATAAGGGCACCTTCTTTTTTATTAAAAACATTATAAAAATACCCACCAAAACTAGCGTTTAATTCTTGGCTAAATAGGGGTTATGTATTAAATAGTTA
>NZ_JACOII010000036.1 GCF_016306625.1 Xenorhabdus lircayensis
GCCACCAGACGCTTCTGATCGGCGTCGTCTCCGCGGGCAATCACCACCGCCTCGCGTACGCCGTGGCATTGCACTAATTGCGTCTCGATTTCCCCCAGTTCAATCCGGAAACCGCGCAGCTTGACCTGAAAATCATTGCGGCCGAGATATTCGAGATGACCGTCAGGCAACCAGCGGGCAAGGTCGCCCGCCTTGTACATACGTGCACCGGGAACGTTGCTGAAGGGGTCGGGCAGGAAACGTTCTGTAGTCAGTTCATGGCGATTCAGGTAGCCACGGGCAACTCCTGCACCGGCTATATGAAGCTCACCGATGACACCGATCGGGACGGGTTGACCCTGAGTGTCGAGGAGGTATGCCCGCAGATCAGGTAACGGTTGACCGATCAGACTACCGCGTCCTGACAAAATGTCAGCTTCTGTGAGTTCACGGTAAGTGGCATGGACGGTGATTTCGGTGATGCCGTACATATTGACCAGACGGGTTTGCTGGAGTGAATTACGCGCGATCCAAGGGACGAGCGTATGCAGTTCCAATGCTTCACCGCCGAAGATGATGCAGCGCAGGGAATGTAATGTTTCATCCTGAGCCGGAATTAATTGTCGAAAAGCGCTGGGGGTTTGATTCAGGATCGTCACCTGTTCACGGCACAGCAGGGAATAGAACTTCTGCGGAGAACGGGCACAGTCTGCTGAAACCACAACAAGCCGGCCACCGTAAGTCAGGGCGCCCCATAATTCCCACACGGAGAAATCGAACGCGAAAGAGTGGAATAATGTCCAGATATCGTTGCTGTTGAACTGGAAACGATCTTGAGTGGCAGCCAGAAGGCGAGTGACATGCTCGTGCTCGACCATAACGCCTTTCGGTTGACCGGTGGAACCTGAGGTATAAATCACATAGGCCAGATGGTGTGAAGTCAGGCCGAGTGTGTGGATATCTGGATTATTGTCCGTTATGGCTGCATGGACAGACCGTTCTTCGTTATTTAGCACGACGTCACCTTGTACGACGGTATCCGGCAAGACAGTATCCAGTAAGACGGTATCCAGTAAGACGATAGAAGCAGGGCAGTCCAGTGCATCAAGTGTTTCAATCAGGGTACTTTGGGTCAGCAGAGCAACGGGGGCGGCATCGTCGAGCATATACGCCAAACGATCCGCGGGGTAGGCCGGATCGAGCGGCACATAGGCTCCGCCGGCTTTCAGAATACCCAACAACCCGATCACCATATCCAGACTGCGTTCGACGCAAATCGCCACGCGGTCGTCAGGGCGTACTCCCAGGGCAATCAGATGGTGCGCCAGACGATTGGCACGCCTGTTCAGCTCACCATAGTTTAGCGATTGTTCTTCAAAGACTACGGCAATGGCGTCTGGTGTGTCTTGGGCTTGGGCCTCGAAAAGCGTGTGGATTAAGGTATTTTGTGGCAAATCGACATGATGTGCATTGAAATCCCCCAATATCTGTTGGCGCTCTGCTTCTGCCAGGATGGGCAGTTTCACGATCGGTGTATCCAGATCGGTAATGGCTCCTTCGAGCAACGCAGCAAGGCGGGATTGGATAGCCATAACCTCGGTGGTGCTCAGGTAGTCAGTAGAGAAATTGAATTCAATCGTGACGGGAGAGCGATCATCTTCAAGGCCGGTGGTGTATTGCTTGATAATGACTGAAAGAGGGTATAGCACACCATGGTGCGTTTCTAAAAATTTGATATGGGTGTCTTCCCCTTCCATATGCAGATTGCTTTTAAACGGCTCAAATGACAATGCAATGTCAAATAATTGTGTACGCCCCGTTTTCTGCTGGATTTGGGTTTGTCGATTGATCTCTGCAATGGGCAAGCGTTGGTGTTTATAGCAACGACTCAGCTCTGTGGCGGCTTTGTGTATGACATCAAGGAATGTATCCTCAGGGGAAATGGTCACTCCAACCGGGATCACGGATGCGAACATGCCCATCGTGCGTTTTTGTCGGGTATTTTTGCGGTTGTGCACGGGAATGCCGATGACAATTTCCTTCGCATCCGTCGTCCGGGCAAAATAGCAAGCCAGAACGGCATACATTAAATGCAGGACGGATAATCCATACTGAGCCACCGTTTCTTCGATACGTTGAAACAGTGTCTGGTCTATGTGCCAAAAAAGAGGTTCGGCTCGCCCGTGGTTATTTGCCTGGTTGGGATTGACCGGCGGGAGCAAGGGTGGCGGCAGGCTTTTATAGCGTTGCAACCAGAATTGTAAATCGTGTGAGTAGCGTTGAGAAGCAAGGTAAGTCTGGTCATCCGCAATGAAATCCAGATAAGAGGGAGCGGCCTTGTTCAGGATTTCTCCCCTTACCAGATAATTATAGGCTTCGACAATATCCTCAAGGAATAGGCCCAAACCGATACCATCAATGATCAAATGATGACAGCAAAACTGCCAGTAGCAGCGTGTATGGCTGACGCGCAATAATTCAGAACGCCACAGTGTTTCATCATCCAAGTGGAACGGAAGCATGAACAGGGTATCGATATGTTGTCTGGCCTGGTCTTCTGCGTCTACATGTGGTGAAAAATCGTGCGTGACCACGGGCATAGGGTGAGTATCAGCAACCGCTTGAAGGGGAAAATCGTGGGTTTGGATGAAGTGTAAGCGCAGTGTGTCATGGCGAGAAACAACGGCTCTAAAAGCAAGATTGAATAAGATTTCATCCAATTTCCCGTCGATACAGATAAAAAACCCGATGTTGTAGTTGGAAGAATCGGGATGAATAACCTGATCGAGCCAGATAACTTGTTGAGGTGAGCTAAGAGGCTGTGCATGAAAGGGAAAAGAATCATCATTATCAACTGACAAGGAAATTTCTGAGAAGCGATTGTAGTTGCGTGACATACTCAATTTCTCCGGGTAGTAGTTTAAGCCCAATCTGATACTTCGATTTGGAAAGGAGAGAATTATCAAATTTAATTAACTGAATTTTGGGAAAAACTGTAATAAAAAAATGCACTTGACATGTATTGCAGAAAAAGAAATTTAGATTTAAATATGTCTCATTAGGTGCAATTAATAGACAAATTAATTTAATTGTTATGCGGTGTCGATATTTTTTTGTTGATAAAAGCAGCGTGGTAAGTGTGAGCGTTATGGTGAAATAAAGTGTATTTATGTGATTATTAAGGGGAAATATTGGTATTAATTAATCTTATATTTTTTTGTTGTTAATTATATAAAGCAATGATTTTCTCTCAGAGAATAAACAGTAACTAAACAGCTATTGGTAATTTGATTTATTTTATTTGATAATTTATTTTCTATTATTTAGCACCTGAATTTCTAATTAAAAGATATATAGAAGATATCCAGCGACAGTTTTTTCTCTTTGAGGTAATAAGCTATTTTTGAGGTAATAAGCTATTTTGCGATGTCATGACACTGTTATTCTCATTGCAGGATGAAAAAAATAACAAATCGTATCGACATTGAATGGTGATTTAATTTATTTATCTATAATCGTTTTTATTATTTCAATTTTTAATTGAAAATTCTTACCTTGAAATAGGCACTTAATTCACTTTCTTGTTCAGAATTAAGATTTATACCCAAAATACGGGGAGTCTGCATTGGGCTGCTTGAAACGGGAGTATTTATTTTGCCAAGACACCTAAGTACCGATACCTCTTGGAGTGAAATTAAAGCAACGGGGTCTAAACGACCAGCCATCCGGCTTTTGCTCTCTCTTATGCACAGTTCTCGTTGGACATTGATCATTGCCACTGTTTCTTGTGTTATTAACGGTGTTTCCAGCGTGTCATTGGTCACTTTAATTAACGGTTCCTTAAATGCGTCAGGCGATGAACATGTTTCTCTTGCCTGGCGCTTTGGGCTACTGGCGTTGCTGGCGCTCATCAGCCGTGTGTTTGGTGGTGTGGTGTTCGCCAAACTGAGTCAGGGGACGATGGCTAAAATGCGTGAACACATATCAACCCGTGTTGCCTGCGCGCCATTTCGTCAGATCGAGATACTCGGTACTTCACGCGCGCAGTCTATCATCACTGAAGATGCAACCAATGTGTCGTTGTTGTTCTTCGCGCTGCCTAATATCGTGATGCAAGGCTCAATTGTACTCGGTTGTCTGGCTTATTTGGCTTGGCTATCGTGGGCAGTCTTTTTTCTGGCGTTGGTCGTCGTCTTTATCGGTTCACTCGGTTATGCTCTTGGCGGCGGTCAGGCACTGGCTTCGCTGGAAGCGGCAGGTAAAGCGCAGGATCGCTTGTTTACTCACTTCAATGCCCTGTTCTCTGGCGCCAAAGAGTTGAAATTGCATCTCGCCCGTGCCCATACCTTTCTCAACAGTATACTCGGCAATGAGATCAACGCGGTACGTCAACATCGAACCCGTGCTTATGGAGCCTATGCTTTTGGCGTCGGTTGGATACTTTTTTTGTTTTACGTGTTTCTGGGTGTGGTGGTGTTTGCTCCTGCTGCTTTGCCTGGTCTTGAACCTACTGTGTTGGCTGGCTATGTGATTGTATTTCTATTTATGCTTGTCCCATTGGATAGCCTGTTGAATAACTTGCCGATATTGAATACAGCCCGAGTATCATTGAACCGAATCGAGCAGGTGCTGATTAAACTGAACGAACAGGAACACATGGAGCAGCCGGTTGCCATCAATCAATTCGGTGAAGTCAGTTCACTGCGTTTGTCTGCGCTTACCCATAGTTATTACCGAGAGAAAGAGGATGGGGTATTTCAGCTAGGCCCGATCGACATGGAACTCAAACGTGGTGAAATTACTTTTCTGATCGGCGGTAACGGCAGTGGAAAAACGACACTTGCCAAGTTACTCGTTGGTCTCTACACGCCAGAAAGCGGTACGATTAGCCTTGATGGTCATGTTGTCAGCGATGATCACTGTGCGGATTACCGCCAGCTATTTTCGGCGGTTTTCTCCGATTTTCATCTGTTCGAAACTCTGGTGGGTATGGATAATACTGATTCAGCACTGGATGCCCGGGCCAACAGGTTGATCGCCAAGCTGCATCTGGAACATAAAGTTAAAGTCGAAAATGGGCGATTTTCGACCCGTGATCTGTCTCAAGGCCAACGGAAACGCCTTGCATTGGTGGTTGCCTATTTGGAAGACAGGCCGTTCTACTTGTTTGATGAATGGGCTGCGGATCAAGATCCACAGTTTAAGGCGGTGTTTTATCGCGAATTGCTGCCTGAGCTGGCCGCGAGTGGCAAGGCGGTATTAGTGATTACCCATGACGATAGCTTTTTTCACTTGGCTGACCATTGCCTGAAATTGGAAAATGGTAAATTGTTCGTTCACGGTACATCGGCGGCATTGATAACCCTGGGTTAAAAAGGTATTAAAAATCAGATTAAAAACAAGTGGCTGCCAAAACAGCCACTTGTACGGTAAGTATCTAGTGCACCGTTACCGTTCTTTGGGGAACGGAGCGGCATTTCAGCCTTTCGGGTAATTTAATTCCTGCCATAACGCAGCGATAAATGGCTCGACGTTGGGTATGGACAACATGGTTATATGGTTGCCGGACACCCGCATCATGCTTAACTCAGTGACGTAGGTTTTCCATTGTCTGGCATGGGCTTGAGCTTCATCTATATTCTCCTCTTTCGCATTGATCAAATGTACCCGCCCGTCATAGTTGGTACGAGGCGTATAGCACGTATTCAGATTGGCGTGCATGACTTGGACAATTCCCTGCAACAATGATATAGGCGAATTAGCCGTGAAAAGCCTAGAACTCACCAGAGCCTGATGTAGATACTGAAGCTGTTCACTGTGATCCTGACCCTCAAAATCCTGTTGCGTGAGTGGCAACGGCTGGCGGAGCATCATGTTGTAGATGTTAATTAATTCCATTAGCGTCCCGATACGGTTGAATGATTCAGGCTTGCAGCCTTGCGGCGTAGGTGCTTCGGTATCAATAAGAATAAGGTCAGCGACCTGCTCCCCCTGCGCTTGTAGCTGTAACGCTATCTCGAAGGCAATCCAACCACCAAAAGAATGGCCCAATAGGTGATAGGGGCCTTTGGGCTGGGTTTGACGGATTGTTTTAAGATAATCACGGGCAGCCTCTTCGACACTGACATAAGGCGGAAGCTGGGGATTGGTCAAACCGCGTGACTGCAAGACATAGACAGGCAGAGATGACGGGAACGACAAGGCAAGCTCAAGCAGGCTGGAAGCGCTGGCACCTGCACCCGGCATGCAGAACAGCGGTGAGTGTGTTTGAGAACCACTTTGGAGGGCCACCAGTGGATCGTAATGGGATGTCGGCAATGAAAGTCCGGTTATAGAGTCCGCCATTTGGTTGGGCGAGGGGGACGGTATGATGGTGTGGTGTGTACCGTCAGGATGGAACATGGAAGTGTCACCCACAGCCAAAGCCAGCTCACACAAGGTTGGGTGAATGAACAAGGCTGACAATGGCATTTCCATGTTTTGCTCACGCATACGGGCCAGCAGTTGTATCGCTATCAATGAATGACCACCCAGCTTGAAGAAATTGTCATGGCGACCCACCTGTTCCAGTTTCAGCAATTTCTGCCAGATCTGGGCCAGTGTCGTTTCCACGTCACCGATAGGGGCTTCATAGTTGTGTGTCGTAATTGCAACGGCAGACGAGGCAGATGCGGGCGGAGCCTGACGATCGAGCTTGTCATCGGGGTGAATCAGCCATTGTGGGTGCTCGGTATCCGGTAGGATGGAGAGGTTCACGATCGGCCGTTGTGGTTCGGTTTCCAATGCTTTAACCAGATTAGCCAGAGCGGTCGTCATATAGGCGATCAGACGGGTGGGATCGATGCCTGGCACGGTTTGGGCAGCCAACCGGAAGCCTTTGCCCAAATCATCCACGGCCAAGTAGAGGGGATAGTTAGTCCTCTCCTGCGCTGTTATCAAGCGTATACCTTCCCACGTGTTGCGGGTCGCATCTGATTGGCTATGGCGATAGTTGAGCAGTGCGGTGAAGAGCGGCAAGGGGGGAACTACACTGCTACAGCGTTGGGCCAGTGCCAGCGGTGCCTGCTCGTGTTCCAGCAGTTGTGTCAAACTGCGGTAGGCTGCTTGCACGGTCTCTTGTGCGCTGTTCCCTGCAAGTTGGAGCCGCACTGGCAGGGTGTTGATAAACAGACCCGGAATCCGATTGATATCGGTTCCTCCCTGCATACGTCCCAGCAAAACTGTCCCGAAGACCACATCATCCCGCTCACTTAATTTTGCCAGCACTAGCGCCCACGCAACATGAAACAGCACACCGGGACTGACTCCCTGACGGCGTGCTTGCGCGCGGATAGCTCTGGCCAGTTTTGCATTAAGTCGCTTTATGATCTCTGTTACCTGTCTATCTCCACTGTAGACATCCAGTATCCCGTAGGGCGCAGTCGGCGCATCCACGTCGGCAAGCGCCTCACGGAAATAGGCCTCGTGGTCTGACGTCGGCACCCTCAGGGACTGGGCGATAAAATGACGGTAAGTCGCTACCGGAGCCAAGTGCCCGGTACGGTGATGCAATAGTTCATAGATTTCAGTGATGATCATGTCCAGCGACATATGGTCATTGAGCATATGGTGGCAGCACAGGGCCAACAGCCACTCACCCTGATGCGGATCATGGGCGATATCGGCGGAGAAGAGCGGGGCCTGACTTACATTAAGGCGACGCTGGTATGGATCGGTATGTGCCAGCAACTGAGACGGGACGTCTTTGTCGCTGTCCGGCACGAAGGTATTAACGTGCAGGGATGCCTGTCGCCAGACGATTTGCACCGGTTTTGTTAATCCTTGCCAGCAGACAGCGGTACGCAGAATATCATGGCGGTTGATGACCTGTTGAAAGGCCGCCAGAAAGGCATCAAGGCGCTCGCGGGTGTCGAAAGCAAGCAAGATGTGTAACAGATAAATATCCCCTTGTGTTTGCAGTAGATGATGGAACAGCATGCCTTCCTGTAATGGCGCGAGCGGGTAGATATCTTGGATATTGGCAGCACCACCGGAAAGGGTTGCGGCGATGGTATCAATCTCGTGTTGCGTCAGGCAGATCAGAGGCAACATGTCAGGGGTGATGGCGGTACATCCGTCAGGGATAAGATTGGGCGGTACGGAAAATGTAGCCGCGTTGTCTTGGGCTGTGAGCATTGCTTTCGCCATCTCGGCCAGCACGGGTGTAGAAAACACAGTACGGATATCAAGGCCATGACCCTGATTACGCAGCCGTTCGATCAGATGGACTACCATCAGCGAATGACCACCGAGTTCAAAGAAATGGTCATAACGGCTCACTTTTTCCAGCCCCAACAATGCTTGCCAAATTTTGGCCAAGGCTATTTCCATGTCGGTGGTTGGTGCTTCATAAGCGCGGGTCACGATCGCCGTCTGATCTGGCATCGGCAATGCCTTACGATCGAGCTTGCCATTGGGTGCCAGCGGGAAAGCATCAAGTGTTACAAAGGCGCTGGGCAGCATATAGTCGGCGAGGTGCTGTGCCAGCTGCTGGCGCAATTCCGCCGGCACTAATTCCACATTCGGTTCGGCGAGCAGATAAGCGACAAGGCGCTTTTCACCCGATATTTCTTTAGCGGTAATAGATTGATGGGGAAGGAATTCACGGGCCAACACGATAGCCTCACGTACGCCGTGACATTGTACCAATCTGGCTTCAATTTCCCCCAGTTCAATACGGAAACCGCGTATCTTGACCTGAAAATCATTACGGCCAAGGTACTCGATATTGCCGTCAGGCCGCCAGCGACCCAGATCACCGGTTTTATACATGCGGGCATTGGGGCGGTCGCTGAATGGATCAACGATAAATTTCTCTGCCGTCAGTTCCGGTTGGTTCGAATAACCACGGGCGATACCCATGCCACCGATATGGATTTCGCCGCTCACACCGATAGGAACTGGCTGACCGAGTGTATCCAAAATATAGATGCGGGTATTGGACAACGGGTGACCAATTGGAATGTTGTCAGTGATAGTCGATGTATGTTTGCTATCTATCAGCATTGCCGTGGCGGTGACAGTCACTTCGGTGGGGCCATAGGCGTTGAACCAACGGCAGGACTGTGTCTCTGGGCACGATAGCCAATCCATTAAATAGCGGTGTTCCACTTTATCGCCACCCACAATAACGGTGTGCAGATATGGGCTGAAACCGCCGCGTCCGGCCACTATTTCCTGTACCCAGTGGTGCCAGAAAGCGGTCGGTATATTTATGATAGTCACTTTTTGTTCGCGCAAGAAGTCGACAAAAGTAATATCCGGTATTTTGATATGGGATGGTCGCAGAACCAGCGTAGCGCCCGATGCCAGAGTGGGGAAAATATCCGATACCGAAATATCAAACGCGACGGTTACAAATTGCAGAATACGATCGCCCAATTGGGGCTTACTGATCTGACATTGGGCATGGATAAGGCTCACTACATTGTGATGTTCCAGCATGACGCCTTTTGGGCGTCCGGTTGAACCAGAAGTGTAGATGATATAGGCCAAATGGTGCGGCTGAAGCCCCATTTGCTTGCTGTCAGGGTTATGCGCAGGCTGTTTCGCCATGCTATTTTGATGAATTTCATCGTCCAATAGCCAGATGGGCAGGTCTTGTATTGGCAAGCATGTTTGTAAATGCTGTTGTAAATGTTGCTGTAAGTGCTTCTGAGTCAGCAATATTGCGGGTTTGCTGTCCGACAATTGATAGACCAGCCGTTCGGTGGGGTATTCTGGATCGAGGGGGATATAACCCGCTCCCGCTTTTAAGATCCCGAACAGTCCGATGATCATGTCTAAACCCCGGTCAACACAAATCGCCACCCGATCGTCAGGGCGAATGCCAAAGGCAATCAGGCTGTGCGCCAGTTGATTGGCCCGGTGGTTCAGTTCCTGATAGCTCAGTGATTGATCTTCAAAGACCACGGCCGTGGCGTCCGGTGTGCGTTGCACTTGCGCTTCAAACAGTTGATGAATGAACAATTGATGAATGAACACTTGATGAGTCAACGCATTGTGTGGGAATCCGGCCTGAGCGGGGTTGAAGTCGATCAGTAACTGTTGGCGCCCGGCAACGGATAATATCGGCAGACGGGCAATGGCCTGCGTTTCATCGGCCGCCATGCTGGTCAGCACATTCGTGAGATAACTGACCATGCGTTCAACTGTCGCACGATCAAACAGGTCTGAAGCATATTCCAGATAGCCACCAAGGCCATTCAGAGTTTCAGTGAGTGACAGCGTCAGGTCAAAGTGTGCGCTGCGATGTGCCTGTTCCATCAATGAGACGGACAAACCGGGTAATTCAAAGGCCTGGGCAGGCGTATTGTCCAGAGCCAGCATGACCTGAAAGATCGGGCTGTAGCTCAGGCTACGGTGAGGTTGCAGGGCTTTCACCAGCTGTTCAAAAGGCAGGTCTTGATGCGCATAAGCGGCCAACGCCCGTTCGCGGACGTGGGCGAGCAATTCTGCCACGGTGTTGCAATTCTCCAGCTCGACCCGTAATGGCAGGGTATTGACGAAAAGGCCGATCAGTCCTTCCAGTTCACTCCGTTGGCGGTTAGCGACGGGGGTGCCGATGACGATATCATCCTGACCACTCAAGCGGGCAAGCACGATCCCCCAAGCTGCCAGCAGGGTCATAAATAACGTGGTGCCCTGACGCTGTCCGAGCGACCGGAGTGCGGTCAATAAGTCAGCATCCAGATGGACAGGCACGTGACTGCCTGTGTAATGCTGTTCTGGTGGGCGTGGCCGGTCGGTGTGGAGATCCAGCAGTGCCGGCGCGCCCTGAAGTTGCTGTTGCCAGAAACTCCGTTGTGCGGTGAGAACTTCACCCCGCAGCCACTCTTGTTGCCAGATGGCATAGTCGGCGTACTGAATAGGCAGGGATGGCAGAGGATCATCATGTTTCTCAAGTGCAGCACGGTAGAGGGCGCCCAGTTCACGGATCAATATCCCCACTGACCAGCCGTCAGTGATAATGTGGTGTTGGGTGAGGATCAATACATGTTCTTCATCCGCGAGTTGCAGCAATTGACCCCGAACCAGTGATTCTTTGGCGAAATCAAACGGAGTTCGTGTTTCGAGTTCCACGAGTTTATCAATACGGGTTATGCGGGAGGTTTCGTCTAATCCGCGCAGATCCTGACGGGTCAGATTAAATCCGATATCTGCGGCGTCGATGTTCTGGTAAGGCTGTTCATCAACGAGGATAAAACGGGTGCGCAGACTTTCATGTCGGGTGACGAGACGATCAAGCGCGGTCGTCAATGCTGAGTGATCGAGTTGTCCGCTGAGGCGCAGGACTGCCGGGATATGATAGGCCAGACTGGCTGCGGGATCGAGTTGAGCGAGGAACCACAGGCGTTGCTGGGCGAAAGAGAGCGGCAATGGCTGACGGCGATCGGCAGCAGGAATGGCAGTCAGAGTAGCCACTGATGCGTTGATGAGCACGGTAGCCAGATCAGTGAGAACTGGATGGGCAAAGAGTTGCGGCAAAGACAATTCCCGCGCCAGTTTCTGACGTATCCGTGCGGCGAGCTGGACAGCGAGCAGGGAATGGCCGCCCAGTTCAAAGAAATGGTCATTACGCCCTACCTTTTCTAGTCTCAGCAGCTCCTGCCAGATTTCGGCGAGTGCCATTTCAGTGTTACCGATGGGGGCTGCATAGCCGCGTGTCGCAATGGCAGACTGGTCAGGGGCGGGCAGTGCTTGACGGTCGAGTTTTCCGTTGGGCGTCAGCGGGAAGGCATTAAGCGTCACAAAGGCGCTGGGCAGCATATACTCGGTAAGGTGTTGCGCGAGTTGCTGGCGCAGTTCCGCTGGCTCCAGTTCAACACCCGCTTGAGGCAGCAGATAGGCAACCAGTTGCTTCTGCCCCGGCCTATTTTCAGCGGAACTGTTTTCATCGGAATTGTTTTTATCGGAATTGTTTTCATCGGAAATATCTTCGCGAGCCAGCACCACGGCTTCGCGTACCCCGTGGCATTGTACCAGTTGAGCCTCAATTTCACCCAGTTCGATACGGAACCCACGTATCTTGACCTGAAAATCGTTGCGACCGAGGTATTCAATATTGCCGTCAGGCAGCCAGCGGCCCAGATCGCCGGTTTTGTACATGCGGGTTTCCTGTATGCCGGAGAACGGATCGGGTAGGAAGCGTTCTGCCGTCAGTTCTGGGCGGTTGAGGTAACCGCGGGCAACACCGGCACCGGCGATATGGATTTCTCCCGCAACACCGAGTGGGGCTGGTTGACCGTCGGTGTTGAGGATATAGATTTGGGTATTGGCGATTGGGCGCCCAATATGAGGGGTAAAGCCCGTTGTCCGGTTCATGCGTACCCAAGTTGAATAGGTTGTCGTCTCCGAGGGGCCGTACAAATTGCATATATCTTGTACAGAAGTTCGCGTGAACAATTGTCCAACGATATGGGGTTTCAGGGCTTCACCAGCCAAATTGACTGTGCGGGCAGCCGCAGGGATCGCGTTGGTGTCGATCAAATGTGCGATAGCCGATGGCACTGTATTTATCAGGCTGACTGCTTGTTTTGTGCTGGTCAGTGAAAGTGCATTAGGGACAAGATGTACCGTGCCACCCGAAATAAGCGGTGCAAAACATTCGTACACGGCCAAGTCAAAATTCAGTGAGGTCGCGAAAAGGGTATGTGCCAATTCCTCAGGGCAGAATGTTTGCTGTGCCCAAGTGAGGAAATTCACCGTATTGCGATGTTCGATCGCCACTCCTTTGGGCAGTCCGGTCGAACCCGAAGTATAAATCACATAGGCCAGATGGTGTGAAGTCAGGCCCTGTGCCTGTGAGTCTGGATTATCGGGCTGCATGGCATCAAGGAACGGTGCTGGGTTGTCGAGTACCACTGTAGGCACAGAACAGGCTAGCGGGTCGACCAGCGTCATTTGGGTAAGTACTATCTTCGGTGTCGCGTCTTCAAGCATATACGCCAGCCGTTCGGCGGGATAGGTCGGATCGAGCGGCACATAGGCCCCGCCGGCTTTCAAAATACCCAATAAACCGACCACCATAGCCAGACTGCGTTCGACACAAAGTGCTACCCGGTCATCAGGGCGTACCCCCAGCGCAATCAGATGATGAGCCAGACGATTAGCCCGGCGGTTCAGTTCATCATAACTCAGGGATTGTTTGTCAAAGACGACGGCGATGGCGTCGGGATGGTGTTGCACCTGTGCTTCGAACAGTTGATGGATCAACGTATCTTGCGGGAAGTCGGCCTGAGTGGCGTTAAAATCGACCAGCAATTGCTGACGCTCTGTTGCGGGCAGAATGGGGATGAGCATGATCGGTCTTTGGGGCTCAGTGTTCAAGGCTTCCACCAGACCCGTCAGCGCAGCGGTCATATAGGCGATCAGACGCGTCGGATCGATGCCCGATACGGCTTGAGCAACCAAACTGAATCCTTCACCCAAATCGTCCACGGACAAGGTGAGGGGATAGTTGGTTCTCTCCTGTACCGCCAGCAGGCGTATACCTTCCCACGCGATATGGATTGCATCTGGTTGACTATGACGATAGTTGAGTAGTGCGCTGAAGAGAGGCAGGGACGGTGCCACACCGCTACAGCGCTGCGCCAGTGCCAGTGGTGCCTGCTCGTGCTCTAGCAACCCCATCAAACCGCGGTAAGCTGCTTGAACAGTCGCTTGTACACTGTTTTCTGCCAGCCGGATCCGCACAGGCAGGGTATTAATAAACAGCCCCAAAACCCGCTCGATGCCGATATTCCCCTGCATACGCCCCAGCAAGACCGTGCCGAAGACCACATCATCCCGCCCACTGGTGTGTGCCAGAACCTGTGCCCATGCGACATGGAACAGCACACTGGGACTCACTCCCTGACGGCGGGCCTGCATACGGATCGCCTTGGCCAGAGTTGTGTCAATTGACTGGGTGACTTCCATTATCTGTCTATCCCCGCTGAGGACATCCAGTATCCCGAAGGGCGCGGTCGGAGCATTAATATCAGCGAGTACTTCACGGAAGTAAGTTTCGTGTTCTGATGCCGCCACTCGCAGGGATTGGGCGATAAAATTGCGGTAAGGCAATGCCGCAGGTAATTTCTCGATACACAAATTTTCAGCCCGCTTGTTTTTGGTATGACTGTTTTCGACATAACAGTGCATCAGTTCTCTGATTTCAGCGATGATAAATTCCAGCGTCATATGGTCACTGACCAGATGGTGGAAGCACAAGGCCAGCAACCACTCATTCTGATGCGGGTCATGGGCAATGTCGGCCGAGAAGAGTGGGGCTTGACTCACATCAAGGCGGCGCTGGTACGGATCGGTATGCGCCAGCAATTGGGGAAAAACATTCTGTTCGCCTTCCGGTACAAACGTGTTAATGCACAGGGGGGCTTGACGCCAGACAACTTGCACTGGCTTTGCTAACCCTTGCCAACAGGCGGCGGTGCGTAGGATATCATGGCGGTTAATGACCTGTTGCAAGGCTGCCAGAAAGGCATCAAGGCGCTCGCGGGTGTCGAAAGCAAACAAGTTGCGTAATAGATAAGCATCGCCCTGTGTTTGCAGTAGATGATGGAACAGAATGCCTTCCTGTAGTGGTGCAAGCGGGTAGATATCTTGAATATTGGCGTCGCCATCGGGAATGGCGGCGGCGATGGTATCAATCTCGTTTTGGGACAAAGAGACCAAAGTCAACATGTCAGGCGTGATGGCGGTACAGCCATCAGGGATGAGATTAGGCGGCACCGTGAACGTGGCTGTGTTGTCCTTAGCTGCCAGCATCGCTTTCGCCATTTCGGTCAGCACGGGTGTAGCGAACACAGTATGGATATCAAGAACCCAACCCAAACTGTGCAGCCGTTCGATCAGATTGACCGCCATCAGCGAATGCCCGCCTAGTTCGAAGAAGTGGTCATGGCGGCCAATATTGTCCAATCCCAGTAACGTTTGCCAAATCCGGGCCAGCGCGGTTTCTGCTTTACTCACAGGCGCTTCGTAGCCGCGTGTTACGATTGCCGCCTGATCCGGTTCCGGCAAGGCCTGACGGTCGAGTTTGCCATTGGGCGTCAGCGGGAAAGTGCCGAGCGTCACAAAGGCACTGGGGATCATATACTCGGCAAGTTGCTGTGAGAGTTGTTGGCGTAGTTCTGCCGGCACCAATTCCGTATTTGGTTCGGCGAGCAGGTAAGCGACAAGGCGCTTCTGATCTGAAATATCCTCACGGGCAACCACAACGGCTTCGCGCACACCGTGGCATTGGGTGAGGCGAGCTTCTATTTCCCCCAGCTCAATTCGGAAGCCGCGCAGTTTGACCTGAAAATCGTTGCGGCCAATGTATTCAATATTGCCGTCAGGCAGCCACCGGGCCAGATCGCCGGTTTTGTACATGCGTGCTCCGGCTACCGTCGAGAAAGGATCAGGCAGGAATCGTTCCGCTGTCAGTTCTGGGCGGTTAAGGTAGCCTCGGGCGACACCAACACCGCCGATATAGATTTCCCCCATGACACCGATCGGAACGGGTTGGCTGTGGGCATCAAGGAGATAAATTTGAGTATTGGCGATGGGGCGACCAATCGGCGGAGCATTTTTTGCCTGACTGTCACATGGATAAAGGGTGGCACAGACGGCGATTTCCGTCGGCCCATAGGCATTGATCATCTGTCGCCCCTGCGCCCAACGTTTGACCAGAGTTGACGAACAAGTCTCACTCCCCACGATCAAAATTTGCAGCGTGTCGGGTATGGAGTCCATTGCCGCCAAGGCTGTGGGTGACAAGAAGGTGTGGGTAATGGCGCTGGTTTCTAAGTAACGGGACAGGGCGACACCGGGCAGGATATTGGCACGTTTGGTAAGGTGGAGGCGGGATCCCGCCAGGAGTGCCATGCAGCATTCCCAAATACAGGCATCGAAACTGTTCGAGACAAACTGTAAGACGCGACTGTCTGGGGTGAGAGACAACGTGTCTTGCTGAGTGGCAATCAAATTGCACAAACTGTGATGTTCGACCATGACCCCTTTGGGCTGCCCAGTGGAGCCGGAGGTATAAATGACATAAGCCAGATGGTGTGGGGCCAGTCCCAGTGCCTGAGTATCTGGATTCTCTTCCGACTTTTCATCCAAAACAGAACGCTCTTGAGCATTAAGCACTATGGTCGGCAGCTTACCGATTGGCCGGTTATGGATTGGAAGATTACTGCCCAGCGTTTCTACCAGAGCAGCCTGAGTAATCAGTGCCATTGGTGCTGAATCATTGAGCATATACGCCAGTCGTTCGGTTGGATAAGTTGGATCGAGCGGCACATATGCCCCACCGGCCTTGAGGATGCCCAATAATCCGACCACCATATCCAGACTGCGTTCGACACAAATCGCCACCCGATCATCTGGGCGCACACCCAGTCCAATGAGATGATGAGCCAAGCGATTGGCGTGGTGGTTTAGTTCGTCATAGCTCAGGGATTGGTCTTCAAAGACCACGGCGATGGCGTCAGGATTCTGTTGTACCTGCGCTTCGAACAGTTGATGAATCAATGCGTTTTGTGGGAAATCGGCCTGCGTGGCGTTGAAATCCACCAATATTTGCTGACGTTCTGCCTCTGGCAAGATGGGCAAATTTGCTATCGGCGTATCCGGTGCTGTGATGGCGGCATCAAGCAATACGGCAAGGCGGGATTGGAGGGTCATGACCTCTGTGGTGCTCAGGTAATCGGTAGAGAAATTGAACTCAATCGTGATGGGGTGACAGTCATCTTCAAGATAGGCGGTGTCTGTGTATTGCTTGATGATGACCGACAGAGGATAGGGTGCACCGTGGTATAGGTCAAAACGTTCGATGCGGGTATCTTCACCTTCCATGTGCAGATTGGTTTTAAACGGTTCGAGTGACAAGGTCATGTCAAATAATTGAGCACGCCCCGTTTTCTGCTGGATTTGAGCTTGTCGACTGATCTCCGCAACGGGCAAACGTTGGTGCTTATAGCAACGCCGTAATTCTGTCTCGGCTTTGTGCATGATATCAAGGAATGTGTCCGTCAGTGATACTGTCACGCCAATCGGAATAATGGACGCGAACATCCCCATTGTACTTTTTTGTCGGGCATTTTTGCGGTTGTGCACGGGAATACCAATGACAATTTCATCCGCCTCTGTTGTACGCGCGAAATAGCCAGCCAGCACGGCATACATGAAATGCAGAATGGATAATCCCTGCTGGGTTACAGTTTCATTAATACGTTGAAAAAGTGCTTTGTCTATTTGCCAAAAAAGAGGTTTGGCTTGCCCACCATTTTCTGTTTTGTTGGAGCTGGCAGGCAAGAGCAATGGTTGCGGCAGGTTTTCATAGCGTTTCCCCCAAAATTGCAAATCATGTGAGTAGCGTTGGGAAGCAAAATAAGCCCGGTCATCCGCAATGAAATCCAGATAAGAGGGAGCCGTCTCATTTAGTGCTTCTTTCCTCACCAGCTGATTGTAGGCATTGATAACTTCGCCAAGGAGCATGAACAAACTAGAGCCATCCATGATCAAATGATGGCAGCAAAATTGCCAGTACCGACGCGTATTACTTACCCGCAATATTTCGGCACGCCACAGTTCACCATCCAAGTTGAATGGGCGCATGAATTCGGCATCGATATGTTGTCTGGCTTGGGTTTCTGCGTCTAAATGCGACGAAAAATCGTGAATGGCCACGGATACAGGAAGGGTAACATCAATCTTTTGGCGAGGTAATGCGTGGGTGTTGATGAGCTGTAAACGCAATGTGTCGTGACGGGAAACAAGGGTTTTAAAGGCATGAGCGAACAAGGCTTCATTCAATTCCCCTGCGATGCAGGTAAAAAGACCAATGTTATATTTGGGAGAATCGGAATGGATAACCTGATCGAGCCAGATGACTTCCTGAGGAGAGCTAAGGGGATATGTATGAAAGAAAAGAGAATTGTTGTTATCAACTTTGTTATCAACTGCTAAGGAAATTTCTGAGGAGCGATTTTTGCTGTGTGACATACTCATTTCCGCTGTGTAGTAGTTTAGATCCAATCAGATTTTTCGATTTGGAAAGAAAAGAACTATCGATTTTGATTAACCTGAATACTTTGATTAAATTGAGTACTGAGTAAAAATAATGAATTGACTGGCTGTCATGAAATTAGAGTTTTAAACTGAAAACCTACTCTAATAAGGGTAATCACAGATAAATTAGTGAAAAATGCATGTGATGTCGATACTTTTTGTTGTCTGGAAAGGTGTGATGGGATTAGACGTCATGGTGCATGAATTGTAGTTGTATGATTATCAAAGAAAACAGCTGGATTGGGGGAGAAGGTTAATTCGGTATTGGATGGACGTGTAATGAAACCGTGTTATGAAACAAAAGAGGGAAGGGTTTTTTAAACAACCCCAGCTAACTGCATGGGGTTGTTTCATATAATACCACGCAATAAATTACGCGTTTTCTTGCTGAGTTGCCTGAATTGCAGTCAGTGCAACGGTATAAATGATATCATCAACCAGTGCGCCACGAGACAGGTCGTTAACAGGCTTGCGCATACCTTGCAGCATTGGCCCGATGGAAACCAGATCCGCAGAACGCTGTACCGCTTTATAAGTGGTGTTACCCGTATTCAGATCCGGGAAGATGAACACGGTCGCCTGACCTGCAACGGGTGAGTTTGGAGCCTTGGATTTCGCCACGTCTGCCATGATAGCCGCGTCGTACTGCAATGGGCCGTCGATGATCAGGTCTGGACGTTTTTCCTGGGCCAAACGGGTTGCTTCGCGCACTTTCTCAACATCGCTGCCCGCACCAGAGTTACCCGTGGAGTAGGAGATCATCGCAACGCGAGGCTCGATACCAAATGCTTTCGCAGAATCCGCTGATTGAATAGCGATTTCAGACAGTTGTTCTGCGGTTGGATCTGGGTTGATCGCACAGTCACCGTAAACCAATACTTGCTCTGGCAGCAACATGAAGAAGATAGAAGAAACCAGTGAGCTGTTTGGTGCAGTTTTAATTAACTGCAATGGCGGACGAATGGTGTTCGCCGTGGTGTGTACTGCACCGGAAACCAGACCGTCAACTTCGCTTTGTTCCAGCATCAGTGTGCCCAGAACGACGTTGTCTTCCAGTTGTTCGCGGGCAACCACTTCGGTCATGCCTTTGTTTTTACGCAGTTCAACCAGACGCGGAACATAACGTTCACGCACTGCCGCCGGATTAACGATTTCAATGCCCGCACCCAGTTCAACGCCTTGAGCCGCGGCTACACGACGGATTTCTTCTGGATCACCCAACAGGATACATTCTGCAATGCCACGTTCAGCACAGATAGCTGCTGCTTTAACGGTGCGTGGTTCATCGCCTTCCGGCAGAACGACACGCTTGCCAGCCTGACGCGCCAATTCGGTCAGCTGATAGCGGAATGCTGGTGGAGACAGGCGGTTCGGACGCTCTGATGCCGCGGCCAGAGAGTCGATCCACTCGCTGCTGATATGCTGTGCAACGTAGTTTTGTACTTTTTCGATCCGCTCATGGTCATCAGCCGGAACTTCCAGACTGAAACTTTGCAGGTTCAGGGAAGTCTGCCATGTGTTGGTTTTCACGGTGAAAACTGGCAGGCCAGTGCTGAATGCGCGTTCGCACAGTTCACGGATGGAGTCATCAATTGAGTAACCCCCGGTCAGCAGTACGGCACCGACTTCAATGCCATTCATGGCAGCCAGACATGCGGTGATCAGTACGTCAGGACGGTCAGCAGAAGTCACCAGCAGAGAACCCGGACGGAAGTATTCCAGCATGTTAGGGATGCTGCGGGCACAGAAAGTCACGGATTTGATGCGGCGATTTTCGATGTCACCTGCGTTGATGATGTCCGCTTTCAGGTGTTTAGCCATATCAATCGCACGGGTAGCGATCAGGTCAAAACTCCATGGAATGCAGCCGAGGATTGGCAGTGGGCTGTTTTTGAATATGGTTTTTGGATCAACGTGTACAATGGTCGCTTTGGTGGATTCGTCAAAGATTTCAGACAAATCTGGGCGAGTACGGCCTTGATCATCAACGGGTGCGTTCAGTTTGTTAACAATAACACCGATGATGTTTTGGTTCTTGATACCACCGTATTCTGCACGGCTCAGTTCAATGCGCTCTTTTAGCTGTTCTGGGGAGTTGGTGCCCAGCGCAGTCACAAATACGATTTCAGCATTCAGTGTCTTGGCGATTTCGTAGTTCAGAGATTGGGCAAACGGATGTTTGCGAGTCGGAACCAGACCTTCGATCAGAACCACTTCTGCATTTTTGGAGTTTTCGTGGTAACGCGCCACGATCTCTTCCATCAGCACGTCTTTCTTGTTGGTGGTCAGCAGTGATTCCACATGTGCCATATCCAGGGGTTCAGCAGTGTGGATGCCGGAGTGTGAGCGGATAATGGAAGTAGTTTGATCCTGAGAGCCCATTTGACGTGGTTGTGCGATAGGTTTGAAAACGCTCAGGCGGACGCCTTTTTGCTCCATGGAGCGAATGACACCCAAGCTGACACTGGTTAAACCAACGCTGGTGCCAGTGGGGATTAGCATAATTGTACGGGACACGGAAACCTCTTTAACGGTTGCTCGTCAGTCAATAAATGTGACTCAATGCGATAGGTTCAATGCTATATGAATAGACGAAATATGCACCATGAGCCAACGCAATATTTATTAAGGAAATATAAATCAATACATTCATGAATAGAGAACCGCCGGCATTGCCGGCGGTTCTTGAAAATCATGCTGCTTATGCGGTCAGGCGTGCTGAATCCTGAGCGATTACCAATTCTTCATTGGTTGGGATAACCAGAGCAGGGCGGCTGTTATCACTACTGATAACACCTGATTTGCCGAAGCGGGCTGTAAGGTTACGTTCGTGGTCATATTCGAAGCCCAGTAGAGCGATTTTCTTCATGGTCAGTTCACGAACCAGTGCAGAGTTTTCACCGATACCGCCAGTGAAGATAATCGCATCCAGACGGCCTTCCATCAGTGCGCTGTAAGCACCAATGTATTTCGCCAGACGGTGGCAGAATACGTCCATAGCACGTTTAGCATCAGCTTTGGTTTCGTAGTTATCTTCTACGTAACGGCAGTCGCTGGTCACTTCGGTCAGACCTTGGAAACCAGACTCTTTGGTCAGCAGGGTGTTGATCTGAGCGACGGTCATGCCCATTGCATCGTGCAGGTGGAATACGATGGCTGGGTCGATGTCACCACTACGGGTACCCATAACCAGACCTTCCAGCGGGGTCAGACCCATAGAAGTATCAACACACTGACCGTTAACAATCGCAGCAACAGAACCACCGTTGCCCAGATGGCAGGTGATGACATTCAGTTCTGCAACTGGCTTGTTCAGCATCTTAGCTGCTTCACGGGAAACGTAGAAGTGGCTGGTACCATGTGCGCCGTAACGACGAATGCCATGCTCTTTGTACAGGTTGTAAGGCAGTGCGTACAGGTATGATTCTTCAGGCATAGTCTGGTGGAATGCAGTGTCAAATACCGCAATGTTTTTCTCAACCAGATGAGGGAATGCTTGTTTCGCTTCTGCGATACCGATCAGGTGAGCAGGGTTGTGCAGTGGTGCGAATGGAATAGCTGCTTCGATGCCTTTGATAACTTCATCAGTGATAACCACGGAAGAAGTAAATTTCTCACCGCCGTGAACGATACGGTGACCGATGGCTGAAATTTGAGCGGAAAGTTCTGGCTTTTCAGCCAAAATAGTATTAACAATGAAGTTCAGCGCTTCGCTGTGTGCTGCGCCGGCACCTAAAGCAGCTTCATTTTTCGCGCCATCTATTTTCCATTTAATACGGGCTTCAGGCAGGTTAAAGCACTCTGATAAACCAGAAAGATACTCTTCACCATTAGCAGGGTCGATGATAGCGAATTTCAGGGAGGAGCTACCGCAATTAAGAACCAGTACCAGCTTACTTGACATGGAAATACCTATTATCTTGTTGTGATCTAATCTTAAATAAGAACAATGTTAAGAAATGAAATAATTTGTTAACGAACTGAACCCAATTGTTGCGAAAAAGGTCAAAATTTCTGTTTTGCTGCTGCAACAATATAAAAGTCTGTGTAGGATACCGTTTGCTAGCAATAAAGACAAAATATACTTAATAGTATTAATACTACAAAAAAGTTTTTATCTTTTGTAGAAATTTTTTAAAAACTATACCTTTAATTGATTGAGGTCATGATGAATACGACACCACCCATCAACCAAGGTTGGTTCAAGCGAGTGCAATTAGGTCAGCAATATTTGAAAACGTGGCCACTGGAAAAGCAGCTTGCGCCTGCTTTTCCTGAAAATCGCGTGATTAAAGCGACTCGTTTTGGCATTCGTTTTATGCCGCCACTGGCAATTTTTACTCTGACATGGCAAATTGCACTAGGTGGTCAATTGGGCCCGTCGGTGGCGACGGCACTGTTTGCTTGTAGTTTGCCGTTGCAGGGGTTGTGGTGGTTGGGAAAACGTGCGGCAACACCTTTACCGGAAGGGCTGCTGAAATGGTTTTATGAAATTAGGGAGAAATTTGTGGAAGCAGGAATTGCAATGGCGCCTGTGGAAAATGCCCCAACTTATTTCTCGCTGGCTGATTTGCTCAAACGGGCATTTAAGCAGTTGGACAACTCTTTTCTTGATGATATTTAAGCCACCGAAAATCCTCATTTTAAACTGCCAGAACCCGTATTCTGGCAGTTGCTGAATCAATTAATCGATAAATTCCCCGTCCGGATCAATAAATGGTTGTCAAACTCATGTCCATGCTGGAGCCTGAATATGTCGAACGTTATCGCCGTTACCAGACCATTATCGAACAGGTTTTTGTTTATAATTGCGTGAGTTGGATCGCGGTTTTGGTGAGTTATGGTGAATACAGAGGGGAATTATATAATACCATCTGAGCACCGTTGAGATTGATCAGATTATTAACGCATTGCGGCGTTTGAAGGAGTCCGATTTGGTACTGAAATGTAGAGGTTTTTTATTCGATTTGGATGGTACGCTGATCGATTCACTGCCCGCGGTTGAGCGGGCATGGTGCCAGTTTGCCGATAAGATGGCTATCGATCGAAATAAAGTGTTGAACTATGTTCATGGTACCCCGGCGATATTATCACTACGTCATTTTATGCCTGATGCCAGTGAAGAGGAAATCGCTCGCACTTTCAAATGGATTGAAAAACTCGAAACAGAAGATACGGAAGGCATTACTGCTTTGCCCGGTGCCGTTGCCCTGATTGATAAGTTGAATGCGCTGGATATTCCGTGGGCAATCGTGACGTCAGGGACCGTTCCCCTCGCTTCTGCGCGCCATAAAGTGACGGGGTTACCGGAACCTGCCCATTGGGTGACGGCTGAATCTGTCAAAAATGGAAAACCAAACCCTGAACCTTATTTGCTAGGGGCCCAAAAACTGGGGTTATTGCCAGAGGAATGTGTGGTCTTTGAAGATGCCATTGCGGGAGTGCATGCTGGGCTGGATGCGGGCTGTCAGGTGGTGGTAGTCCACGATTTGCCAGATATTCCGCGCCGTGATGAGATCCATTTGACGATTAATAATCTGGAAGATATTGAAATTGCCAAATCTGGCGGTTATGTATCGATTTACACCACAAATCAGGAAGATTATTGATCATAACGTGGGATTTTCCTTGAGAAGAATGGTCTACTTACCCAATTAACGTTTGTATCGTTTAAAGGTATCGTTGATAGAGGCCAGATTGAATAGCGAACTGTTGTGGGTATTGACCCTGCTATTGATAGCTATTGTGCTTTTCACCACCAATAAAGTCAGAATGGATGTTGTGGCTTTATTGGTGATCATTGCATTTGTCTTGAGTGGCACACTGACGTTAAGTGAAGCCACTGTCGGTTTTAGTGATCCCAATGTGTTGTTGATTGCCGCTCTGTTTGTCATTGGCGAAGGGCTGGTGAGGACGGGGGTTGCCTATCAGATGGGGGATTGGCTGGTTCGTGTTGCCGGTAACAGTGAAACCAAGATGTTGGCTTGGTTAATGTTGTCGGTTGCGGGGTTGGGGGCTTTCATGAGCTCAACCGGAGTTGTGGCAATCTTCATTCCTGTTGTCTTGAGTGTGGCAGCCAGAATGAAAATTTCACCGGGACGCTTGATGATGCCGTTGGGGTTTGCGGGCTTGATCAGTGGCATGATGACATTGGTAGCGACGCCGCCCAATATGGTCGTCAACAGTGAGCTGGTGCGTGAGGGGTTGAGAGGCTTTGATTTTTTCTCCATTACACCGATTGGTATTTTAGTGTTGATGGCAGGGGTGGTTTATATGCTGATCGCCCGCCGTTGGCTGGGAGGAAATTCTCATCAGGCAGTGGACGAACGTTACCATCGAACATTTCGTGATTTGATCCGCGACTATAAATTGTCTGGTCGCGCTCGCCGCCTTGCTATCCGCAAAACTTCACCTTTGATTGGTTACACACTGGATGAGTCGGGGCTGCGTGCTCGTTATAGCGCCAATGTTATTGGTATTGAGCGCTGGCGTAAGTTTCGCCGGGTGATGGTTGCAGCCACTGGAGATATGGAATTGCAGGATCAGGATGTCCTGCTGGTGGATATGTCTGATAGTGATGTCGATTTGCGGGAATTTTGCAGTGAGCAACAGTTAGAGCCGATGGTATTACGCGGGGAGTATTTTTCGGAGCAATCCCGTGATGTCGGTATGGCTGAGGTTTCCGTGATCCCTGAATCTGATTTATTGGGGCAATCGTTGTGTGGTATGAAGTTCCGCACACGTTATGGTCTTAATGTGGTGGGGATTCGGCGCGGCGGCAAGGCATTGGAGGGCAAGTTAGTTGATGAGCCTTTGTTACTCGGTGATACTTTGCTCGTGATTGGCGATTGGAAACTGGTTCGCGCGTTGAAAACTAAAACACCTGATTTCATTGTGCTGAATCTGCCCATTGAGGTGGAAAGCGCGGCTCCCGCAGCATCACAGGCGCCTCATGCGTTGTTTTGTCTTGCCTTGATGGTTGCCATGATGCTCACTAATGAAATTCCGAATTTTATTGCTGCGTTGATTGCCTGTTTGCTGATGGGGAAATTTCGCTGTATCGATATGGAAAGCGCTTACCGTGCCATTCACTGGCCGAGCATTATTTTGATTGTCGGCATGATGCCTTTTGCACTGGCATTGCAGAAAACGGGCGGCATTGACTTAATTGTCCGTGGATTGATGGATATTGCAGGTAATATGGGGCCGCGGGTGATGTTAATGTGCCTGTTTGTGCTTTGTGCCATTATCGGATTATTTATTTCCAACACTGCGACGGCGGTATTAATGGCACCGATTGCGATTGCTGCGGCGAATGAGATGTCTGTCTCCCCTTTGCCTTTTGCAATGATTATTGGCGTAGCGGCTTCGGCGGCATTCATGACACCCGTTTCATCTCCCGTTAACACATTGATATTGGGGCCTGGCGGATATCGCTTCGCAGATTTCCTGAAACTGGGCGTACCTTTTACATTTATTGTTATGGGGATTAGCGTTGCGATTATCCCAATACTTTTTCCGTTCTGATGCTTCCATGATGCGGCTTCAGCATAATGTGAAGCCGCATCATGGCTATAGATCAGATTTTTCGGATGGGTGTCATCGTAGGATGACCATAGATAGCTATAGGCTGATTTCATCAAGGGAGAGGCTGAAACTTGGCACAAATACATTCATAAAATAATCCATTTCTTCGCTGTGGCGTTCTGTCAGCGTTTTATCCAACCGAGTTTTGGCCTGATTAAATTCAGTATTTCCCGCCGAAAGTTCTTCTAAACATTTCAAATAAGCACATAACGCATCAGCCTGTTTAATAATGCGAATTTCTTCTTCGGTATGGCAGTGCTCATCCAAGATGAAACGAAAATCATCCTGTAATTCAGTTGGCAGCATATTCAATAATTTCTGTTGGGCAATTTTTTCTATTTTTTTATATTCATAGGCAATTTGGGGATTGTAGTACTTAATCGGCGTAGGTAAATCCCCGGTGATGACTTCGCTGGCATCGTGATACATCGCCAACAGGGCGATTCGCTCGGCATTGACATTACCGTTGAATTTGCGGTTCTTGATTACCGCCAGTGCGTGTGCGACAAAAGCGACCTGCAAACTGTGCTCTGAAACATTTTCTGTGCGCACATTTCGCATGAGAGGCCAACGGTTGATTAATTTCAAGCGGGATAATTGGGCGAAAAAATGGCTCATAATTTTCTCTTGCAGAGGAATAATATGATTAATTGTGAGCGGATGGAGAGGGGAAGTAAACCTATTCAGCGCTCATTTTCTCCAATATATCCCATCCATCTTTCAAGCAGTAACTTGAAAAATAGCGGTAAGTAAGAAATAAGTTTGCTTATTTTGGATAAGGGCCTACCCCATTAGGTTATTAATATTGACTGGGATAGGCTCTGAATGATGAATATTATGGTTATTGGTGATAGTTACCGATAAAGCGGGCAAATTTATCAATAGCCATTTGTAAGTCAGTGACATGCGGCAGGGTGACAATACGGAAATGGTCTGGCTCTGGCCAGTTAAATGCTGTGCCTTGAACCAACAGAACTTTTTCCTGTAGTAACAGATCTAGCACCATTTTCTGATCGTCATGAATATTGAAACGTTTGATGTCTATTTTGGGGAACATATACAGTGCGCCCATTGGTTTCACACAGGAAACTCCCGGGATCTGATTAATCAATTCCCATGCGTGATTGCGCTGTTCATAGAGTCTGCCGCCGGGAAGAATAAATTCACTGATACTCTGATAGCCGCCCAATGCCGTTTGAATTGAGTGCTGCATTGGCACATTGGCACACAGGCGCATTGATGCCAGCATTTCCAACCCTTCAATATAGTCTTTTGCCTGTTTTTTCGGGCCATTCAGTACCATCCAGCCTTGACGGAAACCGGCAACGCGATAGGTTTTTGACAGGCCATTAAAGGTGACGGTAAAGAGGTCAGGAGCTAATGCCGCAATCGAGTGATGCTGGGCATCATCATATAGAATCTTGTCGTAAATCTCATCGGCAAAAATAATCAGATTATGCTGACGGGCTATTTCCACTATTTCCAGTAACAATTCTTTGCTATATACCGCACCGGTTGGGTTATTCGGGTTAATAATAACAATGCCACGGGTACGCGGGGTAATTTTACGGCGGATATCATCTAAATCAGGAAACCAGCCTTGTTGCTCATCACACCGATAATGGACGGCATTGCCGCTGGAAAGTGATACTGCCGCGGTCCAAAGAGGGTAGTCAGGCGCAGGAACCAGCATTTCATCCCCTGTATTCAACAGGGCTTGCATGGATTGGACGATAAGTTCAGAAACACCATTGCCAATAAAGATATCTTCAACGGTAACATCCAGCATATTTCTGGCTTGATAATGCTGCATGATCGCCTTGCGCGCAGAATACAACCCTTTTGAATCAGAATAACCTTGGGCTGTGGGTAAATTACGGATGACGTCGACTAAAATCTCATCGGGTGCTTCGAAGCCGAATGGCGCCGGATTACCAATGTTTAATTTCAGTATTTTATTGCCTTCTTCTTCGAGTCGCTTGGCTTCTTTGAGGGTATTCCCCCGGATGTCATAGCAGACATTGTCTAATTTACTGGATTTATTAATGGAAAACATAGAGAGCCGCCTTAACCTCTTGGAAAAATGGATACTATCCGGCATAAAAAGTGTAATGTTCAATGTACTCTTCTCGGTCTGTCTTTTGAAGAGACTTTGATATCTTTGGTTAAAACGGTTGTTTTAAGAATAAATGCCTAAGCTTGCTCTCTGAAATTACACTATTTATTGGTTTATTATTCTTAATTTAGAATTTAAATTGAAGTTAAATTCTGCATAATGGAAGGTTTTTAGTTGGTTGAGAGTGATGGGATGACATTTTGACAATGGTTTTTTTAGTCAATTTGTTTAGGGAACCTTGAATTGTCAATAAAAGTAAGAAGATTTGTATAATGTATTCTTATAATTTATCTTTACTGACGTAAAGTTAATTTAGGTTTTTATCATATGATAGTTAGACAATTTTTTTGAGTTTTTACCCATAACATTTTCAGGCCTATTTTATGGAAAGATTAATTCATTAAAAATACTAATATTATCTTGCCGCATTAAGTTTTCCTAATTCAGGTTATGTTATTCTTTGAAGAAAGTCAGAAAAAGGATATTTGTACTGGAAATTGGGGATTATGTGATGTAAATAGAGTTTTATCTCTAATTTATTTTTGGATTGCATAAATTTTGTTAAGTAAGGAGAAAATAAAACCCCATGATGTTCTAAATAGTAAAAAAAATGCAGTAAACCTTTGCCCTATTTAATAGAGTAGAGTAATGTCACAATCGGTATTATTTTATTTGATACTGCTGAAGTAAAACACCAGGTTAGTTAGTAATTAAAATCAAAAAAAAGTGATGAATAAACAATGATAAATGCAAATCGTCAGATAATAAACCTCGATCTCGATCTGCTAAGAACTTTTGTTGCCGTTGCTGACTTAAATACTTTTGCAGCAGCAGCAGCAGCTGTTTCTAGAACGCAGTCAGCTGTGAGTCAGCAAATGCAGCGGTTAGAGCATCTTGTGGGGAGAGAACTATTTGCTCGTCACGGCCGCAATAAGCTTCTGACCGAGCATGGGCTTCAACTTCTTGGTTACGCACGCCAGATCCTTCGTGCCAATGACGATGCAACAGCATCATTAACCTACAATGATGCAGACGGTGAACTGAGAATAGGCGTATCAGATGACGCTGTTGATACACTTCTTCCTTTCTTATTGAACCGTATTGCCTCTGTCTATCCACGTGTGGCCGTTGATGTGCGGATTAAGCGCGCTCAGTTTATCGAAAGCATGTTGGATAACCATGAGATTGATTTGGCATTAACCACAGCAAAAATTAACCACCATCCTAAAACGATCCTACGCTCTTCGCCTGTTTTGTGGCACTGTGCGCCGGATTTCCAATTGCAGACAAACGAGCCTGTACCCTTGGTTACGATGGATGAAACCAACCCATTCCGCCAGATAGCTTTGGATACGCTAGATATGGCAGGTATTTCGTGGCGCATTGCGTATGAAGCTGCTTCCCTGTCTGCCGTTCGTGCAGCTGTGAATGCAGAAGTTGGTATTACCGCTCGCCCTCTGGAAATGCATAATGCAGATCTGAGAATTCTGGGTGAAAGTGAAGGCTTACCACGCCTGCCGGAAATTCAATTCTTCTTATATCGTAACAGTAACGAACAGAATGAATCTGTTTTGACTGTTTTTGATGCAATAGAAAATAAGAAAACACCTTATACCGTAACGCCTGTTGAATCTGTTGAATCCGACGAAACGGATGAATCTATTGAACCCACCAAATCGACTGAATCAGTTGATGAAACTTCCGTCGAAAATATAGACGAATAAGTATTAAGTGTTTTTATAGGCTAATATTTCCATTTTATTTGTGGAGATATTAGCCTGTTGCTAATTGTCTATTAATAATCCTCCTAGGTTTTCATTTCCATTTCTGATATTTCCAATAAGAAATATACTCTATTAATTTTCCTATCTCTTTCGAATTTTAGTTAAAAGAATGTTGCTGTGTTAACAAATTCTATTTTGCTAAATTGATAATATAAATCCGTTTTCGGAAATAGCAGTCTTATCGCCGTTCGATAGTTCTTTTTAGAAACAATTTATTAAGGGTTGAATGAATTTCGTTCAAGTGTTGAATGTTTTTCAATGAAACTGTGCGCTTGATCATAAAAATACCCCAGTCAGTGCAGTGGAAAGACAGGTTTTTCCTGCGATAATGGTGTAGTAAAGTCGAGTTATCGGTTAGACTAGTTGTATCAGGAAGGTGTTTTTTTACACGACTGACACGTTTTAGCGATATACCAGCACAATCTGTTAATCAATGGTTTGTGGTTTGTAAATAAATATGTAAGCACTTTTGCCATTGCGGCAAAATATTGTTGAGAGGAATAAAAACCAAGACGATTCAAGCGATAGGAAATATTTATTAGCGCTGTTTCATATTTGGTTGTTATCCCTTCCCATGAATCGATGTGGTGCAATACTGCCAGCAAAAAGAGCAGATACCTTGACACCACTTTTGATGAGTAAGCAACGAGTATGTCTACATCCACTGGAATTTTAGCCCATCACTGGGCATTTGCGGTTTTCCTAATAGGTGCCCTTGGTCTGTGTGCGCTCATGTTACTGGGCGGATACTTCATGGGTGGCAGAGCGAAAGCCAGGGCAAAACACATACCTTATGAATCAGGTATCGACTCAGTCGGCAGTGCTCGTCTCCGTCTGTCGGCGAAGTTTTATCTGGTTGCCATGTTCTTTGTCATCTTCGACGTTGAAGCCCTTTACTTATATGCATGGGCCGTCTCAATCAAAGAGAGTGGCTGGTTGGGCTTTGCCGAAGCAAGTATTTTCATTTTGGTGTTATTGGCAGGCTTGGTTTATCTGGCGCGAATTGGAGCGTTGGATTGGACGCCAGCGCGTTCAAAACGTCAAGTCAGTAAACCTAGTGCTGACACTTATACCAACAACAGTCATAGGCAGTAATAGCGAGGCATAAAGATGGATTATACGCTCACCCGCATAGATCCGAACGGTGAGAATGACCGTTATCCCCTGCAAAAACAGGAAATTGTTAGCGATCCCCTGGAGCAGCACGTTCACCGTAGTGTCTATATGGGCAAATTAGAGCATGCTCTGCATGACATGGTGAACTGGGGAAGAAAAAACTCCCTGTGGCCCTATAACTTCGGCCTTTCTTGTTGTTATGTGGAAATGGTGACGTCATTTACTGCGGTTCACGATGTCGCACGTTTTGGTGCAGAAGTATTGCGAGCATCTCCCCGTCAGGCCGACTTCATGGTGATTTCCGGAACTTGTTTCGTAAAAATGGCGCCTGTTATTCAGCGTCTGTACGATCAAATGCTGGAACCAAAGTGGGTTATTTCAATGGGAGCCTGTGCAAACTCCGGTGGTATGTACGATATTTACTCTGTGGTTCAAGGGGTCGATAAGTTTATCCCTATAGATGTTTATATTCCTGGCTGTCCTCCCCGCCCAGAAGCCTATATGCAGGCACTGCTGCTGTTGCAGGAGTCCATAGGCAAAGAACGCCGCCCATTGTCATGGGTTGTTGGCGATCAGGGGGTTTACCGCGCCAATATGCAATCAGAAAGAGAACGGAAACGCGGTGAACGTATTGCAGTGAAAAATCTGCGTACTCCAGATGAAATTTAAGGCTTTTAGCCATTTATAGCGTAACCAGAGCAATGTGTTGCGATCACAAAAACCCTGATCAAGCGTTGTGGTGAAGAATGATGACAGATCAGATAGCGCAAGAAAGCGCCCGGGCTGCTTGGGAAACACGAGATCACCTTGATGATCCTGTTGTGAATGAGCTTAATCGTCAATTTGGTCCGGACGCCTTTACTGTCCAGCCTACCCGTACCGGTATGCCAGTTGTTTGGGTCAAGCGGGAACAGTTACTGGAAGTAATGACTTTCCTGAAAAAGTTGCCCAAACCTTATGTCATGCTGTTTGACTTGCATGGTGTGGATGAGCGTCAACGCTCTCACCGACAAGGGTTGCCCGCTGCGGATTTTTCAGTGTTTTATCACTTGATTTCCATTGAGCGTAACCGTGACATCATGCTGAAAGTCGCGCTGGCTGAACAAGACCTGAATATCCCCACTATCACGTCAATTTTCCCGAATGCCAATTGGTATGAGCGTGAAACGTGGGAAATGTTTGGTATTACATTCAACGGGCATCCGAATTTGCGTCGTATTTTGATGCCACCTACATGGGAAGGCCATCCGTTGCGCAAGGAATATTCTGCGCGAGCGACGGAATTCGACCCTTTCATATTGACCAAGCAGAAAGAAGATCTGGAAATGGAAGCGCTGACTTTCAAACCAGAAGAGTGGGGCATGAAGCGTGGTACTGACAATGAGGATTTCATGTTCCTCAACCTCGGCCCAAATCATCCTTCTGCTCACGGTGCATTCCGCATTATCCTGCAACTTGATGGCGAAGAAATCGTCGATTGCGTTCCCGATATTGGCTACCACCATCGTGGTGCTGAAAAAATGGGTGAGCGCCAATCATGGCACAGTTATATCCCTTATACCGACCGCATCGAATATCTGGGTGGTTGTGTTAATGAAATGCCTTATGTGCTGGCGGTCGAGAAACTGGCAGGTATTGACGTGCCGGATCGTGTGAAAACAATCCGTGTCATGTTATCTGAGCTGTTCCGCATCAACAGTCATCTGCTTTATATCAGTACATTCATCCAAGATGTCGGTGCGATGACCCCCGTTTTCTTTGCCTTTACTGACCGACAAAAAGTTTACGATGTGGTTGAGGCCATTACCGGGTTCCGTATGCATCCGGCGTGGTTCCGTATCGGTGGTGTCGCCCATGACCTGCCACGTGGCTGGGATAAGCTCCTGCGCGAATTGCTGGACTGGCTACCGAAACGTTTAAATTCCTATGTCAAGGCAGCGCTGAAAAACAGCGTCCTGAAAGGGCGTTCTGTTGGTGTGGCTGCCTACAATGCGAAACAGGCACTGGACTGGGGCGTCACTGGCGCGGGTCTGCGTGCAACCGGTATTGGTTTTGACGTGCGTAAATGGCGTCCTTATTCCGGTTATGAAAATTTCGATTTCGAAGTACCGACAGGCTACAACGGCGATTGCTATGACCGTGTGATGCTGAAAGTAGAAGAAATTCGTCAGAGTATGCGCATTCTTGAGCAGTGCCTCAGAAATATGCCAGAAGGCCCATTCAAGGCTGATCATCCGCTGACCACACCGCCACCGCGGGAACGCACTTTGCAGCATATCGAAACCATGATTAACCACTTCCTGCAAGTGTCATGGGGGCCGGTCATGCCTGCCAATGAATCATTCCAGATGATCGAAGCGACTAAGGGTATCAATAGTTATTACCTGACCAGTGATGGTAGCACCATGAGTTACCGCACCCGTATCCGAACACCAAGTTTTGCTCACTTGCAGCAAATTCCGTCGGTGATTCGCGGCTGTCTGGTTTCTGACCTTATCGTCTATCTGGGCAGTATCGATTTTGTTATGTCTGATGTGGATCGCTAACGATGCAAAGTGAATTTAACGCAAACAAGCAAGCACGCCTTGATGTGGTTAACGTAACGGACGCTCAGACACCGGATAAGTTTGTCCTGAGTGCAGAAGAACGTGATGCCATTGAGCACGAAAAACACCACTACGAAGATCCGCGTGCTGCGTCAATCGAAGCACTGAAAATTGTTCAAAAACAGCGTGGCTGGGTGCCGGATGGTGCTATTTATGCCATTGGTGAGGTATTAGGTATTCCGGCCAGTGATGTGGAAGGTGTGGCGACGTTCTACAGCCAGATTTACCGTCAGCCAGTAGGACGCCACATTATTCGTTACTGTGACAGCGTTGTATGTCACATCACGGGCTATCAGGGTGTTCAGGCAGCGATAGAATCGCACTTGAACATTTGTCCGGGGCAAACTACGGCAGATGGGCGTTTCACACTGTTGCCAACCTGCTGTTTAGGTAACTGCGATAAGGGGCCAGCCATGATGATTGATGAGGACACCCACAGTTACGTAAAACCTGAAGAAATTGAAAAATTACTGGAGCAGTATCCATGACAACGCATTCAGGAGTGAAAGAAATTATCCGCGCAGCGGAAACTCATCCCCTGACATGGCGGTTGCGTGATGACCAACAACCTGTCTGGCTGGATGAATACCGAAGCCAAAATGGTTACAAAGGAGCCGAAAAAGCACTGAAGGGCATGGCTCCTGATGAAATTACCGCACTGGTGAAAGACGCTGGCTTAAAAGGCCGCGGTGGTGCGGGCTTCTCCACAGGCTTGAAATGGAGCCTGATGCCAAAAGACGAAAGCATGAACATCCGTTATTTACTGTGTAATGCGGATGAGATGGAGCCGGGGACCTACAAAGACCGTCTGTTGATGGAACAACTGCCTCATCTGCTGGTAGAAGGCATGTTAATCAGTGCCTTTGCGCTGAAAGCTTATCGTGGCTACATCTTCTTACGTGGTGAATATGTCGAGGCTGCCGTTCATTTGCGCAGAGCGATTGAAGAAGCCAAAGCTGCGGGATTACTTGGCAAGAATATCCTGGGCAGTGGTTTTGATTTTGAACTGTTTGTTCATACCGGCGCGGGACGTTATATCTGCGGTGAAGAAACCGCACTGATTAACTCGCTTGAAGGGCGTCGGGCAAATCCTCGTTCAAAACCGCCATTCCCTGCGACATCTGGGGCATGGGGCAAGCCAACATGCGTAAATAACGTTGAAACCCTGTGTAATGTTCCTGCCATCCTTGAGCATGGAAAAGAGTGGTACATCGGTTTGAGTGAAGGCAAAAGTAAAGATGCTGGCACTAAACTGATGGGTTTCTCCGGCCGAGTCAAAAATCCGGGTCTTTGGGAGCTGCCTTTTGGTACGACGGCTCGTGAAATTCTCGAAGATTACGCGGGTGGTATGCGTGACGGGCTGAAATTCAAAGCATGGCAACCGGGTGGTGCTGGAACCGACTTTCTAACAGAAGATCATCTTGATCTACCCATGGATTTCGAAAGCATCGCCAAAGCCGGCAGCCGTTTGGGAACCGCACTGGCGATGGCAGTGGATCATGAGATCAATATGGTTTCCTTGACCCGCAACCTTGAAGAGTTTTTCTCTCGTGAATCTTGCGGTTGGTGTACACCATGTCGTGATGGTTTGCCGTGGAGCGTCAAAATACTCCGTGCTATTGAGAGTGGCAAAGGTCAGCCGGGTGATATCGAAACGTTGGAACAACTCTGTCGCTTTCTTGGCCCCGGTAAAACTTTCTGTGCCCATGCACCCGGTGCCGTAGAGCCTTTGCAGAGCGCTATCAAATACTTCCGTGAAGAGTTTGAAGCGGGCATTGTCACCAACGATTATGGCAATACCAGCCTGATTGCGGGCATTCAACCAAACTTGCTTAAGCAGCGTTGGTAAGGTTGCTTTTGCAAGAATAGTTTGCAAAAACAAATAATTCGCTAAAGCAGAATTTTTGATTAACGCCTGCCACGGCAGGCCATTGGGAAGCATGCTGACTATGGCTACGATACATGTAGACGGCAAAGATTATGATGTAAACGGGGCTGATAACCTGTTACAAGCCTGCCTCTCATTGGGGCTTGATATACCTTATTTTTGCTGGCATCCAGCGCTGGGAAGCGTTGGCGCTTGCCGCCAGTGTGCGGTGAAGCAATATCAGAACGCGGAAGATACGCGCGGTCGTCTGGTGATGTCCTGTATGACACCCGCATCAGATGGCTCGTATATCTCCATTGATGATGAAGAAGCAAAGCAGTTCCGCGCAAGTGTTGTGGAATGGCTGATGACCAACCATCCCCACGACTGCCCTGTTTGTGAGGAAGGGGGAAACTGCCATTTGCAGGATATGACGGTAATGACGGGGCATTCATTCCGTAAATACCGTTTTACCAAACGTACTCACCAAAATCAGGAGCTGGGGCCATTCGTTGCTCATGAAATGAACCGCTGTATCGCCTGTTACCGTTGTGTTCGCTACTACAAAGATTATGCGGATGGAGCGGATTTTGGCGTTTATGGCGCTCATGACAACGTCTATTTTGGTCGTCCTGAAAGTGGCACGTTGGAAAGTGAATTTTCCGGTAACCTTGTCGAAATCTGCCCAACAGGGGTATTTACCGATAAGACCCATTCAGAACGTTATAACCGTAAATGGGACATGCAGTTTGCGCCAAGTATCTGCCAGCAGTGCAGTATTGGCTGTAACACCAGTCCCGGTGAGCGCTCCGGTGAATTGCGCCGGATCGAAAACCGTTACAACGGTACTGTCAACCATTACTTTATGTGTGACCGAGGGCGCTTCGGTTACGGTTATGTCAATCGTGATGACCGTCCCCGCCAGCCACAACAATTGCGTGGCGATCAGTGGATTTCACTGAATGCCGAGCAGGTCATGCAAGGGGGCGCAGATATCTTGCGTCAGGCAAAAAATGCCATTGGTATCGGCTCACCGCGTGCCAGCATTGAAAGTAACTTTGCCTTGCGTGAATTGGTTGGTGCGGAAAATTTCTACAGCGGTATTTCAGCGGAAGAACAGCACCGTCTGGATATGATGTTGGAAATTCTCCAGCAAGGCGGAGTTTATACGCCACCCCTGCGTGAAATTGAAGATTACGATGCTGTATTGGTTTTAGGGGAAGATCTGACCCAAACCGCTGCTCGCATGGCGTTATCAGTGCGTCAGGCAGTGAAGGGTAAGGCACGTGAAATGGCTGCTGCCCAGAAAGTGGCAGATTGGCAGATCGCGGCAGTCATGAATATCGGTCAGCGGGCCAAATATCCTCTGTTCCTGACCAGTGTTGATAATACTCGGCTGGATGATGTTTCAGCATGGAGTTACCACGCACCAGTTGATGATCAAGCACGCTTTGGTTTTGCTGTGGCACATGCTCTGAATAGCATCGCTCCTGCTGTCAATGATCTGCCGGATGAACTGAAAGCGAAAGTGGAAATTATCGCACAGGCTCTGCGTGATGCGAAAAAACCACTGATTATCAGTGGCAGCAATCCAGGTAGTGATACCTTGATTCAGGCCGCGGCAAATATTGCGTGGGCACTGAAAGATAAAGGTGCGAATGTCGGGCTTTCTTATGTTGCCGCATATGCCAATAGCCTTGGTCTGGCGATGATGGAAGCGCAGCCATTGGATGCGGCTTTACAGCGTATTGCCAAAGGGAATTCAGATACTGCCATTGTGGTGGAAAATGATCTCTATCGTCATGCACCGGCGGATAAAATTGACCGTGCACTGGATAGCCTGAAAAACCTTATCGTTGTTGATCATCAGCGTAGCGCTATCATGGACAAGGCACATTTGATTCTGTCAGCGTCCAGCTTTGCTGAAAGTGACGGTACGTTGGTGAATCAGGAAGGCCGCGCACAGCGTTATTTCCAAGTCTACGAACCCGCATTTTATGACAAATCTATCGTTATGCTGGAAAGCTGGCGTTGGATGCACTCTCTGTATACCACTTATACACAATGCCAGACTGACTGGACGCAACTTGACCACGTTATTGCCGCTTGTGTCAAAGCCATGCCGCAGTTCAAAGGCATCGTTACTGCGGCACCAGATGCCACATTCCGTATTCGTGGGCAAAAATTGGCACGCTCACCTCATCGTTACAGTGGCCGTACTGCCATGCTGGCTGATGTCAGTGTGCATGAGCAGCGTCAGCCGCAGGATATTGACACCGCATTTGCTTTCTCAATGGAAGGGAACAACAGCCCATATGCACCGCGTCAGCAAATTCCATTTGCGTGGGCACCCGGCTGGAACTCACCACAGGCGTGGAACAAATTCCAAGCTGAAGTGGGTGGTAAACTGCGCTTCGGTGATCCAGGGGTGCGTTTGATTGAAGCGGTTGATGGTGGGCTGAACTACTTTGACAGTATTCCGACTGCATTCACTGCGCAAAAAAATCAATGGTATGTTGCTCCTTATTTCCATTTGTTCGGCAGTGATGAACTGTCACAGCGTTCTGATGTAATACAAGAGCGTATGCCTGAGCCGTATGTGATGATCAATCATAAAGATGCGGAACATTTGAATGTGAAAGAAGGTACCGTAATGGCGTTTGATTGTGAAGGGCAGCAACTGCGTCTAGCAGTGCGCTTGAGTGGCAATCTGGCTCAGGGGCAAGTTGGTCTGCCGCTGGGAATGCCGGGTATTCCTCCGGTTCTGGCGGGCAAATCAGTCAATAATTTACGGGAGGTTGCATAATGAGTTGGTTTACTCCCGACGTGATTGAAATTCTGATTGCCGTACTGAAAGCGGCTGTCATTCTGCTGGTCGTGGTTGTCTGCGGGGCGTTCATGAGTTTCTTTGAACGCCGCATCCTTGGGCTGTTCCAGAACCGTTACGGACCAAACCGTGTCGGTTGGGGCGGTTCATTGCAGCTCGTCGCAGACATGATCAAAATGTTCTTTAAAGAAGACTGGGCACCACGCTTCTCTGATCGGGCCATTTTTACCCTGGCCCCTGTCATTGCGTTCTGCTCATTGCTTCTGGCTTTTGCTATCGTGCCAGTAAGCCCAACGTGGATGGTGGCAGACCTGAACATCGGCATCTTATTTTTCATGATGATGGCAGGTCTGGCGGTTTATGCCGTGTTGTTTGCTGGTTGGGCGAGTAACAACAAATATTCCCTGCTGGGCGCGATGCGTGCATCAGCGCAGACGTTGAGTTATGAAGTCTTCCTCGGTCTGTCCATGATGGGAGTTGTGGCACAAGCTGGCTCTTTTAATATGGTGGATATCGTCAACTCACAGCAACATGTGTGGAATATCATTCCCCAATTCTTCGGCTTCTTGACCTTCGCCATTGCTGGTGTGGCGGTGTGTCACCGTCACCCCTTTGACCAGCCGGAAGCAGAGCAAGAATTGGCCGACGGTTATCACGTCGAATATTCCGGTATGAAGTTCGGTTTGTTCTTTGTCGGGGAATATATCGCTATCGTGACGGTATCAGCCTTAATCGTCACACTGTTCTTTGGTGGCTGGAATGGGCCTCTCTTGCCTCCATTCATCTGGTTTGCGCTGAAAACGGCCTTTTTCATGATGATGTTCATTTTGATCCGTGCCTCATTGCCGCGCCCACGTTATGACCAGGTGATGTCGTTTGGCTGGAAAATCTGTCTGCCGTTAACATTACTCAATATGCTGGCGACTGCCGCAGTGATTTTATACAACGCTCAATAAAGGGGTGATTGAACCATGACATTGAAAGAGTTAGTGGTCGGTTTCGCCACCCAGGTACGCAGTATTTGGATGATAGGGCTCCATGCCTTCCATAAACGCGAAACAAAAATGTATCCGGAAGAGCCAGTTTATCTGCCACCCCGTTACCGTGGGCGCATCGTTCTGACGCGTGATCCTGACGGTGAAGAGCGTTGTGTTGCTTGTAACTTGTGTGCGGCGGTGTGCCCAGTGGGATGTATCTCTCTGCAAAAAGCCGAGCATAAAGATGGTCGCTGGTATCCTGAATTTTTCCGCGTCAACTTCTCGCGTTGCATTTTCTGCGGCCTGTGTGAAGAAGCTTGCCCGACTACCGCTATCCAGTTAACTCCTGATTTCGAACTGGGTGAATTCAGGCGTCAGGATCTGGTGTACGAAAAAGAAGATCTGCTGATTTCAGGGCCGGGCAAATATCCTGATTATAACTTTTACCGTAAGACAGGCATGGCGATTGACGGCAAGGATAAAGGCGAAGCTGACAATGAAGCCAAGCCTATCGACGTTAAAAGCCTGTTGCCATAAGGAGCGATATTCATGGAATTTACATTTTATGTCGCAGGGCTGGTTGCCATCCTCGCTACACTCAGGGTGATAACCCATACCAATCCGGTACATGCACTGTTGTACCTGATTATCTCCTTGCTGGCATTGTCTGTCGTGTTTTTTTCAATGGGTGCCTATTTTGCTGGTGCACTGGAAATCATCGTTTACGCAGGTGCGATCATGGTGTTGTTCGTCTTCGTCGTAATGATGCTGAATCTAGGAAAATCGGTCGTTGAACAGGAGCGGGCATGGTTGCAGCCCCGGGCTTGGATTGGCCCGTCCATCTTGTCTATCGTGCTGCTGATTGTGTTGGCTTACGCCATCAGCACCCTGCCACCTGCTGCAATCAGTGGCGAAGTAGTCAGTGCCAAAGAAGTGGGCATTAGCCTGTTTGGCCCTTATGTCCTGGCGGTCGAACTGGCATCCTTACTGCTACTGGCTGGGCTGGTGGTGGCTTACCACATTGGCCGTGAAAATCGTCAGGGTGAAGTAGTCAGCAATCGTGCGGAGGACCAACAATGATAGCGTTACAACATGGTCTTATTCTGGCGGCCATTCTGTTTACATTGGGCTTCACTTGCCTGATTATCCGCCGCAATCTGTTATTCATGCTGATCGGGCTGGAAATCATGATCAATGCTTCAGCGCTGGCGTTTGTCGTTGCCGGTAGCTATTGGCTCCAGCCTGATGGTCAGGTGATGTACATTCTGGCCATCACGTTGGCAGCAGCCGAGGCGAGTATCGGTTTGGCACTGTTACTACAGTTGCACCGTCGTCGCCAAAACCTGAATATTGATACAGTCAGTGAGATGCGCGGATGAACTTACTCTATTTAACAATTCTGCTTCCATTGCTGGGATTTTTGCTATTGGCATTTTCCCGTGGCCGCTGGTCTGAAAATCTGTCAGCTACCATTGGGATTGGTTCTATTGGGCTGGCAGCATTGGTTACGCTCTGGGCAGGAATAGACTTTCTTTCCCAAAATAGCCTTTCCCAGAATGGGGCTGGAGGGCAGGTCTACAGTCAGACATTGTGGAACTGGATGGCCGTGGATAATTTCAGTATCCCCATTAATCTGGTACTGGACGGGTTGTCACTGACCATGCTGAGTGTTGTGACTGGCATCGGTTTCCTGATCCACATTTACGCTTCATGGTACATGCGCGGTGAAGAGGGCTACTCTCGCTTCTTCGCTTATACCAACCTGTTTATCGCTAGCATGGTGGTATTGGTACTGGCAGATAACATGCTGCTGATGTACCTCGGTTGGGAAGGCGTGGGTCTGTGCAGTTACCTGCTGATCGGTTTCTACTACAAAACCCCTGCCAATGGTGCAGCGGCAATGAAAGCCTTCATCGTGACCCGTGTCGGTGACGTGTTCCTTGCCATTGGCATGTTTATCCTTTATGACCAGCTCGGTACATTGAGTTTCCGCGAACTGGCGGTATTGGCCCCACAACATATCGAAGCGGGTTCCACCGCGATTACTTGGGCAACCTTGATGATTCTGGGTGGTGCAGTCGGTAAATCAGCTCAGTTGCCACTGCAAACGTGGTTGGCGGATGCGATGGCAGGTCCAACACCGGTTTCTGCCCTGATCCACGCGGCGACGATGGTTACTGCTGGTGTTTACCTGATTGCCCGCAGCCATGCCCTGTTTTTGATGGCGCCTGACATTCTGCATTTGGTGGGTATTATTGGTGCTGTTACCTTGCTGCTGGCGGGTTTCGCAGCGCTGGTACAGACCGATATCAAACGCGTGCTGGCCTATTCCACCATGAGCCAGATTGGTTACATGTTTCTGGCGTTGGGCGTGCAGGCATGGGATGCAGCCATCTTCCACCTCATGACTCATGCGTTCTTCAAAGCATTGCTGTTCCTTGCCTCTGGCTCGGTGATTCTGGCCTGCCATCATGAACAGAACATCTTCAAAATGGGTGGGCTGAGCAAGCGTATTCCGTTTGTTTATCTCTGCTTCCTCGTGGGTGGTTCTGCATTGTCGGCGCTGCCACTGCTGACCGCTGGCTTCTACAGTAAAGATGAAATTCTGTGGGGCGCACTGGCAAATGGTCATATGAACCTGATGCTCGCGGGGCTGATTGGGGCATTGATGACATCTCTGTACACCTTCCGCATGATCTTCATCGTGTTTCACGGTGAAGAAAATACCCATGCTCATCCGGTTAAGGGTATTACCCATACCTTGCCACTGTCCGTATTGCTGGTGTTGTCCACCTTTGTTGGTGCACTGATTGTGCCGCCATTGGCGGGTGTTCTGCCAGAAAGTGATGCAGGGCATGATGGTAAAGTGACACTGGAAATCGTTTCTGGTGTGATTGCCGTTGTCGGTATCTTGCTGGCCGCAGCGCTGTATCTTGGCAAACGCAGTGTGGTCAATGCCACGGCAAACAGTGCGCTGGGGCGCTTCTTCTCCACATGGTGGTTTCATGCGTGGGGATTCGATGCGCTGTATGATTGGGTACTCGTGAAACCATTCAAAGGCATTACCAGTTTATTGCAAAATGATCCTTTGAACTCACTGATGAACATTCCTGCCATATTGTCACGTTGGGGCAATAAAGGGCTTCGTTGGAGTGAGAACGGACAAGTCCGTTGGTACGCTACCTCTATGGGGTTGGGTGCAGTGCTGGTTTTAGCTCTGCTGCTTTTGGTTTAATTAAGGGACACATTGCGCCATGCTATTACCTTGGCTAATTCTTCTGCCCTTCATCGGAGGCCTGCTGTGCTGGCAGGCGGAGCGCTTCGGCACCCGTATGCCGCGTTGGATAGCGCTTCTGGCGATGGGGCTGACGCTGTTACTCTCCCTGCAACTGTGGTTGCAGGGTGGTTATACACTCACCAACCCACAGGGCATTCCTCAGTGGCAATCAGAATTCCTGCTTCCGTGGATCCCACGCTTTGGCATTAGCATTCATCTGGCTCTGGATGGTCTATCTTTGCTGATGGTGGTGCTGACGGCATTGCTGGGCTTGATGGCAATCCTCTGTTCGTGGAATGAAAACCAGCCATACCAAGGGTTCTTCCACCTGAACTTGTTGTGGATACTCGGCGGTGTGATGGGGGTCTTCCTTGCCATCGACCTGTTCTTGTTCTTCTTCTTCTGGGAAGTGATGCTGGTTCCAATGTACTTCTTGATCGCACTTTGGGGTCACAGGGGTTCGGAAGGTAAAACCCGTATTACGGCGGCAACGAAATTCTTCATCTATACCCAAGCCAGTGGTCTGGTGATGCTGATTTCGATTCTGGCACTGGCCTTCATTCATCATGATGCAACGGGTGAATGGTCATTCAACTATGAAAAACTGTTGAATACGCCGATGTCATATACCGTTCAATACTTGCTGATGCTGGGTTTCTTCATTGCGTTTGCCGTGAAAATGCCGGTTGTTCCTCTGCACGGCTGGTTGCCGGATGCCCATAGTCAGGCGCCAACGGCGGGTTCGGTTGACCTCGCGGGGATCTTGTTGAAAACCGCGGCATATGGTCTGCTGCGTTTCGGTCTGCCCCTGTTTCCACAAGCCTCTGCGGAGTTTGCTCCGATTGCCATGTGGCTGGGCGTCATTGGTATCTTCTACGGTGCATGGATGGCCTTCAGCCAGACTGACATCAAACGCCTGATCGCCTATACCAGTGTTTCCCACATGGGCTTCGTTCTTATCGCCATTTACACGGGCAGCCAGCTGGCTTATCAGGGAGCGGTGATCCAGATGATTGCACATGGCCTGTCAGCCGCGGGTCTGTTCATCCTGTGTGGTCAGCTATATGAACGCCTGCATACCCGTGACATGCGTGAAATGGGCGGTTTGTGGGGAAGAATTCAACTCTTGCCTGCGATATCCCTGTTTTTCGCGGTAGCGACATTGGGTATGCCGGGAACCGGTAACTTTGTTGGTGAATTCATGATCCTGTTCGGCAGCTTCGGCAAATTCACTCTGATTACTACGGTATCCGTGTTTGGTTTGGTTTTTGCGTCTGTTTACGCGCTGTACTTAATGCAGAAGGCTTATTACGGCACGCCAAAAACGGATAAACCCCTACCGCCGATGGATGTGCGTGAAATTTCCATCTTGTTGCTGCTGGTTGTCTTGCTGGTGATTTTGGGTGTCTACCCGCAACCAATCCTTGATACCTCAGCCGCAGCGATGAGTAACATCCAGAATTGGTATTCAGCTTCACTTTTAACTACAAGGCCGTAATTCGCCATGACAATAACTTCTGAACAATTGATCGCACTGTTGCCGCTATTGATCGTCGGATTGACGGTGGTGGTTGTGATGCTGTCCATTGCGTGGCGACGCGATCATTTCACCAATGTCACCCTGACAGTGATTGGTCTCAACCTGGCTCTGTTTTCCCTCTATTTTGTGGGGCAGCAGGAGCCAATGGATGTCACGCCACTGATTCATGTGGATCGTTTTGCAATGTTCTATACGGCTCTTGTGCTGATTGCGAGCCTTGCAACGACGACATTTGCTTACTCGTGGCTGGAGAATTATCCCGATAACAAAGAAGAATTTTATCTTTTAGTGCTGATTGCGGCTGTTGGGGGAATTCTGCTTTCTTCTGCCAACCACATGGCATCGCTGTTTATCGGTATTGAACTGATCACTCTGCCGCTGTTTGGTTTGGTGGGTTATGCGTATCGCCAGAAGCGTTCGTTGGAAGCGAGTATCAAATATATGCTGCTGTCTGCCGCGGCATCCTCGTTCCTGCTATTTGGTATTGCGCTGCTGTATGCAGAATCGGGTGATTTGTCCTTCGCATCACTGGGCAAAAGCCTGAGTGACAGCAAACTGCATGAACCGCTAGTTTTGGCAGGGTTGGGCATGATGCTTGTGGGACTGGGCTTCAAACTCTCCCTTGTACCGTTCCAACTGTGGACACCGGATGTTTATCAAGGCGCACCAGCACCGGTATCAACCTTTCTGGCGACGGCAAGTAAAGTGGCTATCTTCGCGGTGGTCATGCGCTTGTTCATTGAAGCGCCGGTCACCGAAAGTGAAACCCTGCGCATTGTGCTGACTGTTATTGCCATTGCATCTATCCTGTTTGGTAACTTGCTGGCGTTGACACAAAGCAATATCAAACGTCTGCTGGGTTACTCATCCATTGCACATCTGGGATATTTGCTGGTGGTATTGATTGCCATCAAAGATCACACACTGGCAGAAGAGACGGCGGGTATCTATCTGGTCGGTTATTTGCTTGCCAGTATCGGGGCATTTGGCATAGTCAGCTTGATGTCCAGCCCATACAGAGGGCCAGATGCGGATTCACTGTTCTCATATCGCGGCCTGTTCTGGCATAAACCGATCCTGTCCGCCGTCATGACCATCATGATGCTGTCACTGGCGGGGATACCATTAACCTTCGGTTTCATCGGTAAGTTCTACGTCATTGCAACAGGTGTTGAAGCCAAACTATGGTGGCTGACCGGCGCGGTAGTATTGGGTAGTGCCATCGGCCTTTACTACTACCTGCGAGTGATGGTGAGTTTGTACCTGCCAGCACCGAAAGCACTGAACCGTGATACACCAAATAACTGGGCATTCACCGCTGGCGGGATTGTCGTATTGCTTACCGGATTACTGGTGCTGATCCTCGGTGTTTGGCCACAACCGCTGATTGATATTGTTCAGCAGGCGAAAAGCGTTTTGTAAGACAATAATCTAAAGAAGCTATATTAAAGACCCAGTCATTGTTGGTGTTGGCTGGGTTTTTTTGAAATTCTCTGTTTATCTTCCAATAATGATGCGAACCAAAATATACAAAAGAAAGATGATGGGTAAGTAAACGACGAATCTGCAAAATCCGTAAAAAGTATATGGATTCCACCACGTATTGATAAACGCACTCATCCCTTTTTCTTGAAGACGAGCAGATAGCCTGCGAAATATCCATATGTAAATGAGAATATAAACAGGCCAAATAATGGGTTATGTATTAAATAGTTAG
>NZ_JACOII010000037.1 GCF_016306625.1 Xenorhabdus lircayensis
TTACATCATGAGTAAAGCAGAAGTTAACGAATACCTAAATACTGATTTTAAATATCCAGAATCTGACTACCCGAAATTAATTCAAGGAGACGCACAAATTATGCTGGAGAACGCAGGATTTCAGACAATAACAATAGGTGACATTACCGTCATTATTCATGACTAACTCATTCGAGAACGGACGGAGTGTTTCGGTTGACTATTTAGCGTCAACCGTTTTACAAATTAACGTGAATTTGTCAACCGAGCATAATGAATACACAGAACTCATTCGAGAACGGACGACGACAGGTGGCAAGGGAGTGCCTGAAAAAGCATAAGCGCCTCACCGACCAACAAGCTAACCAAATACTCACCAAGTACCTACCCCGATTTGAAACCGCGATGTCGCCACATCAAAAGAGCAAATTCCTGCCGGTAATGTGGTTGCGATACTATGTAGATATGATTGATAAGGAGATGAAGTGAGGTGCATACATTGTAATAAAGAACTGGATTTCGAAGAGGCGTATTACTACGAGAATTCATGTGGGGAATGTGAAAGGCATTTTGAGCTGTCCCCATATAGATGGAATCGTTGCAAGTTAATTCGCATGAAATTCAGATTGTGTCTCAGGATGATTATTAACCGATTTAAATAACCTCAATCGAAGTGGATTATTTAGAAGGAGATTAGAAATGGATGACGAGTATTACACCGTCAAGGGGTTGGCTAAAAAACTCAAAATATCTGCCAACACCATATATAGAAATCCATTGAAATATCACATGTTCCGAGTTGGTGGCTCTTGGCGCGCAAATGATGAGAGTCTGAAAAAGTTTGAACAGCAAGACCTAAAAGACAATAATGTTTTCCGGCTGGCTGTAGTCGGTGGTAAGGAGAGAACACAATGCCGATCTACAAAAGAGGTAAAAAATATTGGATCGATGTATCAGCGCCAAATGGAGAAAGAATTAGGCGATCTACTGGAACGGAGGACAAGCTAAAAGCTCAGGAGTATCACGACAAAGTTAAGCACGAGTTGTGGCAACTAGAAAGGCTGGATAAGCAACCTGAGAGATTATTTGAGGAAATGACTATATTAGCGTTGCGTGAGGCCGAGTATCAATCATGCTTCGCCAATAAACAAATCTATGCTAAGTATTTTCTCTTCTTCTTCAAGGGGAGAATAATATCATCAATCACCAGTGAGGAAATAGCTAACTCTCTGCCTACCCATAACAATAAGACAAAGAGAAAGCTATCTAACGCCACTCAGAATAGGTATAGAGCATTTATTATGAGAGCATTTTCTGTTGCTTACAAGATGGGATGGATAAACAAACGCCATCACGTTACGCGGTTAAGTGAGCCTAAAGTCCGTATCAGGTGGATAGAGAGGTATCAAGCTAGATTGTTGATAAACAACCTCACCATTGATTGGATGAAATCAATGGTCTCTTTTGCGCTACTTACCGGAGCAAGAAAAGGCGAAATACTTTCTTTGACGTGGAGAAATGTCGATATCAATAGAAAAATCGCCGTTATCACAGCAGAGAACGCAAAATCAGGAAAGGCTAGAGCAGTTCCCCTGAATGAAGAAGTTGTTTCTATTCTGCGTAGCTTGCCAAGAGAATGCGAGTTCGTTTTCTCATCCAATGGCGAGCGTGTAAAACAAATTAGCCGGACTAATTTCGCTAGGGCATTAAAAAAATCAGGGATCGATGATTTCAGGTTTCATGACCTGAGACACACATGGGCCAGTTGGCATGTTCAAAACGGAACTCCATTAATGGCACTGAAAGAGATGGGCGGATGGGAGACCTTGGAGATGGTAAACAAATACGCTCATTTAAGTGGTGAACATTTAGCCAAATACAGCGGGTTTGTCACATTTTTGGCACAGGAGGAAGAAAGCAACAGCCAGAAACAACATTTAACGTTGTTAACTGGCTGATTAATAAATTTATTTCCTAATAATGCAGAGACATGTCTTTTCAGTTAATCAGAAAAACAGTCTGATGCTATGTTTAGACTCTGTTCAAACCAGCGGAGCTGAAATGACGATCATTTTGATTTCAAAATATTTTATTTCAATATTTTTATTTCGCACCGTTTATTTCGATACCGTTTCTTTTGGTGCCATCATATTGCGGTTGATAAACATCGCATCGCCATAACTGAAAAAGCGATATTTTTCTGCAACCGCTTCTTTATAGGCATTCATCGTATTTTTATAACCAGCAAACGCAGAAACCAGCATGATAAGCGTGGATTCTGGCAGATGGAAATTAGTAACCAGTGCATCTACAACCTGATATTCAAATCCAGGGTAGATAAAGATTTGGGTATCATCAAAAAATGGTGCAATAATCCCATCCTGACAGGCTCTAGCGGCACTTTCCAATGAGCGGACTGAAGTTGTTCCCACGGCGATAATTTTATTGCCACGCGCTTTACATGCCAGTACAGCATCCACAACATTTTGTGGCACTTCCGCGTATTCAGCATGCATCACATGATCTTCGATGGTTTCCACCCTCACAGGCTGGAAAGTCCCTGCGCCAACGTGCAAGGTGACAAAGGCCATTTCAATGCCTTTTTCACGCAAAGCAGCCAAAAGTGGTTCATCAAAATGCAATCCGGCAGTCGGTGCTGCAACTGCTCCCGGGCGTTCACTATAGACTGTCTGGTATAACTCACGATCCGCATCTTCATCAGGACGAGCAATATAAGGAGGCAGGGGCATATGACCAATCTGATCCAAAATAGTCAATACGTCACGATCATCATCAAAACGGATTTCAAACAAAGTATCGTGACGCGCCAGCATCGTTGCCTTGATGCTTCGAGCTTCACCGAAAGCATTTTCACCGAGAACATCTTCGCCAAGAACATCTTCACCAAGAATAAGTTCAGCGCCTTCTTTCGGTGCCTTGGATGCGCGAACGTGAGCAAGTACTCGCTTATTATCCAGCATCCTTTCGACTAAAACTTCCAATTTTCCACCCGTCGCTTTGCGGCCAAAGAGGCGCGCAGGAATAACGCGGGTATTATTGAAAACCAACAGATCACCAGCTTCCAGCTTATCCAGCACATCAGTAAAAATACCGTGCGTCAGCTCTCCCGTTTCACCATCAAGGGAAAGCAGACGGCAACCACTTCGCTGCGGCTGGGGATAGTGAGCAATCAGCTCTTCTGGCAGTTCAAAAGTAAAATCAGCGACACGCATTTTATCTGTATCATTCAAAAAAACAGGCGGACTAGTCTAGTGCTGCAAGAGTAAGGGTGCAACAAAGAAGCACCTAGTTTAACTATTTACGGTATACTCTCCCCCATGAATTTTCTCGCACACCTCCATTTAGCTGCATTATCGGAAAGTTCCCTATTGGGCAATTTGATGGCGGATTTCGTCCGAGGTTCTCCCGAAGGATTATTCAGTTCCGACATTGTAGCGGGTATCCGTATGCACCGCAGGGTAGACAGCCTGACGGACAAACATCCACTAGTCACGGAAGCACGTTACTTATTCCGCTGCGAGTATCGGCGCGTTGCCCCCATTACTCTGGATATCATTTGGGATCACTTTCTTTCCCTGCATTGGGATCAATTTGAAAAAAATTACTCTCTGCCTGAATTTGTCAATTTTGCCCGCAGCAAGATAGAACCTCATCTCAGTTCCACTCCTGAGAAGTTTCAAGAGCTAAACAAATATCTCTGGTCACAAAACTTGCTCATCCGCTATGCGGATATGTCATGTATAGCCAATGTCTTGCAAAACATGGCTCGCAGGCGCCCGAAATTATCAGCGCTGGCAGGTTCATATCAGGATATAGAAAACCATTACCTTGATTTTGAAGCGCTATTTTGGCAATTCTATCCTCAGATGATGGCGTTGGCGTCAAATAAGCGTTTACTTGAGCAGGAAGTTTTCCCAGAACCTTGCACTTTTCCCAAATAGCTTTATCTTATGTAGGCGAAACGGAATTAAAAACAGTTTATTGATAGGTAAAATCTATTATATCAATTGGTATTTTATTCTTTATTGCTTTACCCTAATTCCTTATGCTGTAACCCGTTTCCACATAACACCTTTTTAAAATCACAGGAGTCAATTATGGTTTTAGTAACCCGCCAAGCCCCTGACTTTACAGCTGCGGCAGTTCTCGGTAACGGTGAAATTGTTAATGATTTCAATCTGAAAAAACACCTGAATGGTCGTGCTGCCGTTATTTTCTTCTGGCCAATGGATTTCACTTTTGTCTGCCCTTCTGAGTTGATCGCTTTCGATCACCGCTATGAAGAATTCCAGAAACGTGGTGTTGAAGTCATCGGCATTTCCTTCGACTCTGAATTCGTTCACAACGCATGGCGTAAAACCCCAATCAGTGAAGGTGGCATCGGCGAAGTCAAATATCCAATGGTTGCTGACATCAAACGTGACATCATGAAATCTTACGGCATTGAGCACCCAGAAGCTGGCGTTGCTCTACGTGGTTCTTTCCTGATTGACAAAAGTGGTGTTGTTCGTCATCAAGTTGTTAACGATCTGCCACTGGGCCGTAACATTGATGAGATGGTACGTATGGTTGACGCACTGCAATTCCACGAAGAGCACGGCGAAGTTTGTCCTGCACAATGGGCAAAAGGTCAAGAAGGTATGGGCGCTTCACCTGAAGGCGTAGCAAAATACCTGACCAAAAACGCTGATAAGCTGTAATATTCCTCAATATTGAACCCATTATCAATCATCCCAAACCAGCCGCTCAGTCGGCTGGTTTTTTTACCTTTCCAAAATCCTGAGCTTTAGATAAGGTAACTTACATACTTTTAACAAAAACATTACAAACAATTGGGTCTCTTTGCCATAGACTCACGCTCAGGAGAATAGTACATGTTCAAAATATACATGTTCAAAACTTGGAAAATTCCATTCATCGCTGTATCCCTACTCGTTTCCTCCCCGCTTTATGCTGCCACTGAACCTGCTGTTGAAGCCAAACAAGGTATGGTGGTTAGCTCTCAACGCCTTGCTTCACAAGCTGGTATCGATATTCTCAAAATGGGCGGGAATGCCATTGACGCCGCTGTTGCCGTTGGTTATGCCCAAGCGGTCGTTAATCCCTGCTGCGGTAACATTGGCGGCGGTGGATTTATGACCATACATATCGCTAATGGCAAAGATACATTCATTAACTTCCGTGAAACCGCCCCTGCCGCAGCCAGCGCCAATATGTATCTGGATAAAGACGGCAACGTCATCAAAGGAGCCAGCCTATATGGTTACAAAGCGGTTGGCGTACCGGGTACAGTCATGGGGTTTGAAGAGGCGTTGAAAAAGTACGGCACATTGGCCCGCGAACAAGTCATGGCACCCGCCATCAAGCTGGCGCGCGAAGGCTACATCCTGACTCGTGGCGATACCGATATTCTGAACACCACGGTTAAGCGTTTCGCTCAAGACCCTGAAGCTGCCCGTATTTTCCTACGCAAAGATGGTACTCCATTCGAGCCGGGGGACAGACTCATCCAAACCGATTTAGCCAACACGCTGGAAATGATTGCCAAACAAGGGCCAGATGCTTTTTATCGCGGCAAAATTCCTCAATTAGTTGAAGAAGCCTCAAAAAAATCAGGAGGAATTATCACCGCAGCAGATTTTGCTAATTTCCACATTACAGAAACTCCCCCCGTTACCTGTAGCTATCGCGGCTACAAATTGATTTCGTCCCCACCTCCCAGCTCTGGTGGCGTCACGTTATGCGAAATATTAAACATTGTTGAAGGCTATGATCTTAAATCCATGGGGTTCAATTCCGCCGCTTATATTCACACATTGACAGAAGCCATGCGCCACGCCTATATGGATAGAAATACCTACCTCGGCGATCCGGCATTTATTAATAACCCGCTTGATCGGCTGTTAAGCAAAAGCTACGCGGAATCCATCAGGAAAGAGATTCAACCCAACAAAGCCACGCCATCAACGAACGTTCAGCCAGGCATTGGCCCCCATGAAAAACCAGAAACTACGCATTATTCTGTGGTGGATAAAGAAGGCAATGCCGTATCAACCACTTACACAATCAATGGACGCTTTGGTGCTGTCGTAATTCCACCGGGAACTGGCTTTTTCCTAAACGATGAGATGGACGATTTCACGACGAAAGTCGGTGAGAAGAACCTGTATGGGCTAGTACAAGGCGCAACTAACTCAATCGCCCCCGGTAAGCGCCCACTATCATCGATGAGCCCAACACTCGTGACCAAAGATAACAAAATATTTCTGGTCTTAGGCTCTCCGGGAGGCTCCCGCATTATCTCCATCACGCTACAGAGTGCCCTGAATATCATCGACTTCAACATGCCACCACAAGAAGCGGTTAATAGCCCACGCATTCACCATCAATGGCTACCTGATGAGATCTATTATGAGCAACGTGGACTGTCGAAAGATACCCTGAATTTACTGGAAAAAATGGGTTACACAATGGTGGAACAGACACCATGGGGAGCTACAGAATTAATCATGATTGGATTGCCGGGCGCAGCCGGTGTTGCTCCAGCCGATTCATCAGGCAATGATTCAGCCGTATCAGGTATTGTCCGTGAAGGTTACATCTACGGTTCCAATGATGTACGGCGGCCTGCTGGTGCCGCTATTGGTTACTGATTCAGCCTAAATAAACAAGGGTGAGCATGCTAAAGCAGCTCACCCTTACCATTTATGTCACGAATAAAGTCATGAAGTTAGCGGGTAACCGCTTGCAGTGAACTAATTTTGCTCCTGCTTTTCTTCATGCTGCGTTTCACACTTTGGGCGCTTTACCCCTCCTACGATGAGGTCATAGATAGCACACACAACAATAGTCAGCAAAGTCGGCAGTAACCATGCCAGACCTTGATCTGCCAACGGCAGATGCTTCGCCCATTCTGGCAATAAGTGAGACAGATATTCAGAAGATTTTACTGCATCTAAAATCCCAAACAGCAAGCTAATAGACATTGCCGGTGCCAGAATGCGCGTAAAGTTATGCCACCAGCTCATCGTAAAGCTCAACAATACCAGCACAATACATGGCGGATAAATTGCCGTCAGCACTGGAATTGAGAACTTAATCAAGTGGCTCAAGCCCAGATTAGAAACCAGCATGGAGAAAGTGCCCAGAATCAGCACCATCGCGCGATAAGACAACGGCAAATAACGGCTGAAGAACTCGGAACAGGCACAAGTCAAACCAACAGCGGTAACCATACAGGCAACGAAAATCAGTACTGCAAGGAAGAAACTGCCGTAGTTACCAAAAGTATTCTGGACATAGGCATGCAGAATCACTGCGCCATTTTCTGCTGTCGGTACCAATGTGCCACTGCTTTCCCCTAGCTTAAACAGGGAGAGATACACCAGCGCTAAACCAAGACCGGCAATCAAACCTGCCCACATGGCATAGCGAGTCAGCAGAGAAGAAGCCTCAACCCCTCTAGAACGGGCCGCATTGACGATAACAATACCGAACACCATTGCGCCCAATGTATCCATTGTCAAATAACCATTGACAAAACCATTTGAGAATGGAATTTCCTGATAGGTTTCAACGGCAGGAATAGGGCCACCTGCTGGCCACAGCACAGCTGCGATGCCCAGAATTGCCAGCGCCAGAATTTTGATTGGAGCCAGTATATGCCCGACGTTATCTAGCAGTTTGCCCGGATACAATGAAATCAAAACCACTAGTGAAAAATAGACTACACTATAGATAAATAGAGGAAGCACACCAGTTCCAGTAAGTGGTGCGATGCCCACTTCAAAAGAAACCGTTGCAGTTCTAGGTGTCGCAAACAGAGGACCGACAGCTAGATAGCAGATAGTTGCTAGGATCAAACCCGCAGTTTTACCGATAGGCGAACTGAGAGCTTCAATGCCACCACCCACTTTTGCCAAAGCAATTACGGTAATAACTGGCAAGCCAACAGCGGTTAACAAAAAGCCGAATGCGGCGATCCAAACATGTTCTCCCGCCTGCAAGCCAACCATAGGCGGAAAAATGATATTTCCCGCACCAACGAACAAGGCAAAGGTCATAAAGCCTAATGCCCAAATATCCTTAGATGATAAACGGTATGCCATAATAATTGTTAATCTATTGTTGCCAAAAGAATTGTATGTGCGATATCAATTATCGCAAACACTTGAATTTTCACTGGCGAGACTGAACTCTGATTTGACAGTCAGTAATCAATATAATATTCACTGATAATCGTAAGATACAGAATGATAGTGGTAATTACAGCTAGAATCGCCAACAACTGCCCCCAAGTAAAACTTTTATAGCGTCAAAAGGCAAGCGGCAAACCAGAAACCAGAACAATATTCCAAACTAATTTTTAAAATTAGTGATTATCGTTATCTATCATTGAATACACACTATATGATTTGCACTTTTTCTATTCGGATTGATTAATAAATCATTTTTTTGTCCGTATTGTTACCATTTAATTCCGTTAAACTTACACTCCTCACCTTCCAACTTGCTGCTTTATTGGCTGCACTGTAATTTGAAATCTATTGGGTATATTATTTTTTAGTTAGCGTGTTTTTAGCAGAAACAATAAGTCGAGGCGCCAATAGAAAGCTAAAAATAGTCCCTTTTCCTAATGCACTCGAAATGTCGAGATGAGTATTGTAGTGATGCAGTGCATGTTTCACTATCGCCAGCCCTAGCCCACTGCCCCCAGTTTGCCGCGAACGGGCACGATCAACGCGATAAAAACGCTCTGTCAGGCGGGGTAAATGTTCTGCACTAATCCCCCCACCATTGTCTTCCACTTTAAACAGTGCTCCTTGAGAAACACTTCGCCAACTAACCTCAATCCGCGTCCCCAAAGGGGTATGATTAATAGCGTTATAGACAAGATTCGACATGGCACTGCGCAGTTGCCCTTCGTTACCAAAAACTTTCAGCTTTTCATCAATATTAAATACGATATCGTACTGGTTATTACCCAAGGCCAGAGCTTCCTGCTGCAATAGTTGCAACATGCCGGGAACATCAACGACTTCATTCATATCCACTTGTGGCCCCGCTTCAATTTTGGAGAGATGAAGTAATTGCTTAACCAGACTATCCATTCTCCGTATCTGCTCCTGCATCGTACCGACGGCTTTCTGATTTACCTTATTGTCTAGCTCCTGATCCTGCATCATCTCCAAATAGCCTTGCAATACAGTGAGTGGTGTTCTGAGTTCATGGCTAACATTGGCGAAAAAATCCCGTCTGGCATTTTCCAACAATCGTTTTTGGGTAATATCACGGGCCACCATCAATAACTGCCTTTCTGAATAGGGCATGATTCGAAACTCCATCATATTGCCGTTGTTCAATTCGATGGATAGAGGACGGGAAAAATCATTTGCCGTGATATAGCGACTAAAATCAGGATAGCGAAGTAAATTGAAGATATGCTGACCATTATCCTCCGGCCAGCGAAACCCAAGAAAGTGTTGAGCCAAGCGATTACACCAGAAAATATTGCCTTCCGTAGTCATCATCACAATGGCATCCGGCAGTGACTCTGCGCCACTGCGAAAGCGTTTAATCAATACTGCAAGTTCACGACGCCGTTTGCGATTGCGCTGCTGCATCTGGTGAATACCATAAAAAATGGGTTCCCATCCACCGTGACCCGCAGGAGGTAACATACTGCGATCCAGCCACAGCCAATCGGATAATTTCAGCAAATTATAGCCATGCCATACCAGTGCCCAAAATAGCGAAATGACCAGCAACCATGCCAAGTGACCAATAAAAAGAGACAAAATGACTGAGGGCAGACAGAAAAGCACGAGACCCAATACCAACTTTTTCCAAGATAAACGCTCAAGCACGCTATTTTCTCCGGTACAAAAACTCTATCACCCGAAATCACAACCACTCAATTACCACTCAACAACAACGAAACTCAGAACCATCAATAGCGAGTAGAAAAGCGATATCCTGTACCACGAACAGTCTGCACCATCTTATCGTGCTTTCCGATTTCCAATGCCTTACGCAAGCGCCGGATATGCACATCAACGGTGCGATCTTCCACATAAACATTCGTTCCCCACACATAATTGAGCAACTGTTCACGACTATAAACACGTTCTGGATGAGTCATAAAAAAGTGGAGAAGTTTGAACTCTGTTGGCCCCATTTCCAAATCCTGCCCCTGGCTGGAAACGCGATGAGATGACGGATCCAATATTAATCCATCCATATCGATGACATCTTCCGCTTCCATGGGGGAAATACGGCGCAGAACGGCCTTGACACGGGCAATCAATTCCTTGGGTGAAAAAGGTTTAGTGATATAGTCATCAGCCCCGACATCAAGGCCACGCACCCGATCCTCCTCCTCTGCCCGAGCCGTCACCATAATGACAGGAATCGTTTTGGTATGATTATCCCGCTTTATTTGCTTAATAAGCTGTATTCCAGAACCACCGGGAATCATCCAGTCCAATAACACCAAATCAGGATAAGGCTCTGACAAACGCTTTATTGCCGTACTATAATCCTCAGCTTCAACGGCCTGATAACCGTTTTGCTCCAGTACAAAACAAACCATTTCACGAATCGGTACTTCATCTTCAACTACCAAAATGCGTTTAACCATGGTTAATCCTGTCAATATCATTAAAGCCAGTAATATTCACTTTAAGTCATTATGAGACAATTTTATGACAATTTTATGAAAACTTATATTTCTCAATCAACAAGCTACAATCTGACTCGCAGAGAATTTATTAAACTTTTGTCATATTTCATTACAGATGCGAACCAGCTCGGAAATTCACTAATGAGAGCTGAATTGCACAGGACATCTCTCACGCACCCATTATAATTAGCGCCTGTAATGGGTAAGAGAAACACACAGGCAACGGAGGGAAAACATGCGAATCATTCATACATCGGACTGGCATCTTGGCCAATATTTCTTTACCAAGAACCGTGCCGCAGAGCATAAACACTTTTTGCAGTGGCTTATTGAACAAATCATGCAGCATCAAGTCGATGCACTGATTATTGCCGGAGATATTTTTGATACAGGCGCTCCTCCCAGCTATGCGCGCGAACTTTATAACAAATTCATTGTAGCGCTACAACCCACAGGCTGCCAGCTTGTCATTCTTGGGGGAAACCATGATTCCGTTGCCACACTCAATGAATCGAAAGCCTTACTCTCTTACCTGAATACGACGGTGATTGCCAATGCCGAAACCAAAGAAATAGAACAGCAAATAAAAATATTAAATGCCAAAGATGGCAGCGCGGGAGCGATTCTCTGCGCCATTCCCTATCTCCGCCCACGGGATATCATGACCAGCCAGGCGGGGCATTCAGGCACACAAAAACAGCAGGCATTACAGGATGCCATTACCGAGCACTATCACCAGCTCTATCAACAAGCCTGTGCATTGCGAAAACAACTCGGACAAGCATTACCGATTATTGCTACCGGACACCTTACTACCGTGGGGGCTTCCACCACGGATTCCGTCCGCGATATTTACATTGGCACGTTGGATGCTTTTCCTGCACAGGCGTTCCCACCTGCCGATTATATTGCACTGGGGCATATCCATCGTCCACAAGTCATCGGTAAATCAGAACATATCCGCTACAGTGGTTCCCCTATTCCGCTGAGTTTTGATGAAGTGGGTCAGGAAAAAAGTGTCTGTTTAGTTGACTTTAAGGCAGGCAAACTCGATAACATCACACTTTTGCCGATCCCTCGTTATCAGCCCATGCAGCTTATTCGTGGCAATTTGAAACAAATAGAAGAACAATTGCAGGCTTTCAAAGAACATCAGGGAGAACGCCCAGTCTGGTTGGATATTGAAGTCGCGACCCAAGATTATCTACACGATATCCAGAAACGTATCCAAACCCTGAGCGAAAGTCTGCCCGTTGAAATCATCCTGCTACGCCGCAGCAAAAGCGCCCGTCAATTGTCACTGTCTGAACAAAATAAAGAAACGCTCACTGAACTGAGCGTGAACGAAGTCTTCGAACGACGTTTAGCACTGGCAGAAATAGACGATCTTTCTCAGAAACAACGCCTGACCACCCTGTTTAAGCAAACGCTGGATGATATTTCTCAGCAATAACATGAAGAGCCTATTCCATGAAAATTCTTAGCTTACGGCTGAAAAATATCAATTCCCTGCAAGGTGAATGGAAAATTGACTTTACGACAGAGCCTTTTGCCAGCAATGGATTATTTGCCATTACCGGTTCCACAGGTGCAGGCAAAACTTCTTTGCTGGATGCCATTTGTCTCGCCCTCTATCATGAAACCCCACGGCTCAGTACCATTTCGACCTCTCAAAATGAATTAATGACCCGCCATACCGCAGAATGCCTTGCGGAAGTGGAATTCGAAGTCAAGGGCGTCGCTTATCGGGCATTCTGGAGCCAGCGTCGTGCACGCAACCAAGCTGATGGCAATCTCCAAGCCCCAAAAGTCGAATTGGCGGACAAAAAAAGCGGCAAGATTTTGGCCGACAAAATTCAAGATAAAAAAGAGAAAATCGCTGAAATAACGGGGCTGGATTTTAGCCGTTTTACCAAATCTATTCTCTTGTCACAGGGCGATTTTGCCGCGTTCCTAAATGCGCAGGATAAAGATCGGGCAGATCTACTGGAAGAGCTGACAGGTACAGAAATTTACGGCATGTTGTCCCAGGAAATTTATCAACGCCATAAAGAAGCACAATCAGAGCTGAATATTCAGCAAGCCAAGGCCTCCTCCATTGAATTACTCACCCCAGAACAGCAACAAGAGTACCAAAATCAGCAACAACAACTTATTGCAGAAGAAGCCCAACTCAGTCAGCAAATTAAAGCATTACAAGTTGCCGAACAATGGTTTTTCAGGCGCAATGAACTCCAGCAATTACTGACAAACAATACGTCACTTTTGCAACAAGCCGAGCAAGCTATTCAGGAAGCGCAACCTCAATTACAGCAACTTGCAGCCAGCGAACCGGCAGAGAAGATTCGCCCATTGTGGGATGCACACAACCGTGCCCTGCATGAAAAATATCGGCTCACTGAGCAACATATAAAAATAGAGAATGAACGCCAGAAACAACTGGCAATGCTGCAACCTGCCGAACACCAGCTTACACAGTTGGAAAAAAATCGGGAAGAACATCAACAGCATCAAACTCAGCAGGAAAAGCTTATCTCAGAGCAAGTCATGCCACTCGATCATAAAATTGATATTCAATTAAAAGATCTGCTGACACTTGACAAAGAAATCGCTGGGCAAAACCGCGAGCACTCTGACATCGTATCCCAATACCAAACTACGCAGAACCACACGGATACGCTGAATAAAGAACAAAAAGAGCTGGAATCCTACTACGAACAACATCCCTATTACCGCAATTTGGACAGCAAACTGCCTGAATGGAAGCAATTATTTACCCGCCAGAAAGAGCGGCAAACAAAAATAAACCAACTCACACAAAACACCCAACAAATTGCCACAGAGATCACCCGTACAACCGATCTCTTGAATACATTGAATGCAGAATTGGCAAAGCAAAAAGAACATAGCCAAACATTGCACAACAACCTTATCGGTGCTGAAAATCAGAGCACTATTTTGCAGAAAAAGCATCCTTTGGAGCAATTGCAAAAACATTTATCAAATTATCAGAAACAATTGGCATCACAGAACCAACTGGAGATCTTGCTGCCTCAAACCCAGCAATTACAAACTGCGATCGCTGCCGATCAAAACCAATTGGCACAATCTCAAGTATTGGTGAATGCCTTACCTGCCCAGATCGCAATCCTCAATCAACAATTGGCAGAAAAACAGCAACACTATGACGATCTCAACGATCATATTCGTTTGGAGCAGCGGATCGTCAGTCTGGAAAAAGAACGATCACAATTACAAGAAGGTGAATCCTGTCCACTTTGCGGTTCAACTCATCACCCTTTAATCAGTGAATACCAGAATATTGCTCTGCCACAATCAGAAGAACGATTAAAAACCCTGCGTCAACAGATTGAACAACTACAAGAAAATCGCACTACCCTACAGCAAAAACAACAGATTCAGCAGCAGCATTGTGAACAGTTGCAGCAAAATATCACACAATTCAACGCTAAACTGACTGAATTGGTTAAACAATGGGAGCATCATTGCCAGCAATTACAGGCCACAGAATTGCTAATGGATACAAAGTCAGTTAATCACTTCATCAGCCAACGACAATCTGCTTATCAACAACACCTGACCCAACAAGAAGCACTTTTGCAGGCAGAAAAGGCCGTCCAGACAGCGGAAAAAGCGTTGGCAGCCAATCGTGAACAATACCAAACATGTGAAAAGAATATTGAGCTGGAAAAATTCAAACAGAATTCAGCCCAAAAACAGTTAGCAGAAAAAACGACAGAGATTCGACAGATAGAAGCCGATTATGCGGCTACGACACAACAATTAAGTACTGAGTTACAACCGACCCCCTTTACACTTCCCACTCATCAAGAGACAGAAAGCTGGCTGCAAAAACGTGAACAAGAATTAAAAAATCACCATGATTCACGTGAAAGATGGCAGTACCTACAGAAAGAATTAGCCGCCTTACAAAGCAAGCTAAATGAATTAGAAAAGCAAAAAAATAAGCTAACTACTCATCTTCATACGTTAAATGAACAACAGCAGCAACAAAAACAGTTATTGGAACAAACGCGTCAGGAACGCCATAACTTATTTGGCGAACAATCCGTTACTGACGTCCGCCAAGTCTTACAGCAAAAAGCCAATGAATTGGAAACAACCTACAAACAAGCCACTTCCCATCTACAAGAACTGCAAAACAAAATGAATCAATTAACCGGTGCTGCCAGTGAAATTGAAAAAAGCCACACCGCTTCTGAAGCAGGCTGCAAACTCGCCGCCAGCCACTTCCAAGCAGGATTAGAGCGGCAAGGTTTTCCCGAACAATCATCTTTTGAACGTGCCTTATTGGAGCCGGAACAACGGGAAAAATTACAACAGTTACAAGAAAAACTTGAACAACAACAATTGCAAGCCAAAACAAAGCATCATGAATCAGAAGTGGCATTACAGCGGCATACAGAAACGCAGCCACCGTTGCTTGAGCAATGTGATCCTCAGCAATTATCAACCATGTTGACCGACATTACGACTAAGATAAAACACAATAACCAGCAACAAGGCGAAGTCAGAACCCTACTGAACAGCGATGCAGCCCGCCGCCGCCAGCAACAAGCGTTACTGGAACAGATCGCGCGCTCACAGCAAAACTATGATGACTGGAGTTATCTCAATAATCTTATTGGTTCCGCAGATGGTGCTAAATTCCGCCGTTTTGCCCAAGGTTTGACACTGGATCATCTCGTACATCTGGCGAATATCCGACTGGAAAAACTACATGGTCGCTACTACTTGCAACGCAAAGATGATGGCGGATTAGAATTACAAATCGTTGATACTTGGCAAGCGGACGCCATTCGGGATACCAAAACCCTCTCCGGTGGAGAAAGTTTCCTTGTCAGCCTTGCCCTTGCGCTCGCCTTGTCTGATTTGGTGAGTAACAAGACGCAGATAGAGTCCCTCTTCCTTGATGAAGGCTTTGGTACGCTTGATCCAGAAACCCTTGATATCGCCTTAGATGCACTGGATCACCTCAATGCATCAGGAAAAACCATCGGAGTGATCAGTCATGTAGAAGCGTTAAAAGAGCGAATTCCTGTTCAGATCAAAGTAGAAAAAAAGAATGGTTTGGGATTCAGTCAATTAGCGCCAGAATTTCGGGTTTAAACACAGAGATTAGACATCAACATGCTGTATTAATAAACAACCTGAATAGTGTGTATTATGTGTATATGATATTTTGAGCGGAAAGGAGGCTGCTTGAACACGGTTCCATCCCCTGAAAAAGCACACAAGTAAAAATGGAGAGCCTGCCAAAGCAGGCTCTTAATTTAGTGTTTAATCACATAAAGATCTTTGGTTGATACTATCCCTATAAGATTAGAATAATATCCACCAATATAGGGCTTAACCAATACCGCAGTGACATAATAATAAACAGGAATAATAGGCATATCTTTTGTTAGAACTTCAATAGCCTGTTGAAAATATTCTCGCTTATTAGTTTCCCCAGCTTTATTTACCCAATTATCAAAATTCTTGTTAGAATAAAATGAGGTATTATTCGTTTGATTTGTCGTAAAAACATTTAAAAAAGACATTGGATTATTATAATCACTAATCCATCCACCTCTGACGACGTCAAATTTTCCCTGATGCTCGTTATCCAACAAAACTTTCCACTCTTCATTTTGTATATTAGCGATAACACCAAGATTCTTTTTCCACATCGAAGCCGCAGCAATGGCAATTTTTTTGTGTATCTCTGATGAGTTATAAACCAAATTAAATACAAGGGGATGCTCTTTATTAAACCCGGCTTGATTCAATAATTGTTTAGCCTTTTCAATGCGCTGGGCTTGTGTCCATGATTCATAATCAGGCTGTTTAAATTTGAAACCACCAATACCCAGTGGAAGAATTGTATAAGCAGGTATTTGACCTTGAGCGACAACCTTATAAGCAATAATTTCTCTATTTAAAGCAAGACCTAACGCTTGTCTAACTCTGGCATCATTAAATGGTGGTTTTTTATTATTGAATGCATAGTAATATGTGCTAAGTATCGGTGAGATATGCACTTGAGAACCAATGCTTTTCTTTAATGACGCAAAAGTCTCTAACGGAATGGTAAATGTGATATCTATCTCTCCCGCTAGATAACGGTTTAGATCTGACGTATCTGATGAAATTGGAAGATAGGTTACTTTATTGATTACCGTATTTTTATTATCCCAATAATAAAGATTTCTAACGCCAACAATTTTTTCATTTACTATCCACTCGGATAATTTAAATGCACCACTGGAAACAAAAAACTCAGGCTGGGTCCATTTTTCGCCATATTTTTCAACGATTTTTTCACTGATCGGAACCGTGATAGGGAATGCCAACATATGCAAAAAATACCCAACTGGTTTCTCTAGCGTTACCACCAATGTAGAATCATCCAACGCTTTAACGCCAAGTTCTTCCGCTTTTTTCTGCCCTGCCAAGATCTCTTTAGCATTCACCACAGAGGCATCAACAAAATAACTACCATAAGGAGAAAGCGTTTTAGAATCTGTCAAGCGCCGCCAACTAAATACCACATCATGGGCAGTAATTGGTGTTCCGTCAGACCATTTGATCCCCTTCCTTAAGTGGAAAACCCATGTTTTATTATCTTTCGTTTCCCAACTTGTAGCCAGTTTAGGTACAATATTACCTTCTTTATCTGTGCTCACTAACGTATCAAAAAAATCATTGATAATATTAATTGCTACATTACCTTCAACTTTATCAACATCCAGTGAAGCGGGTTCTGAACCATTATTGCGAACAATTTCTTGTTTTTCTGCTAATTGTGTACCAAGTGGAATAACTGTGGCATAAGAAAGCGTGATACTGCCTAATACCATAATTATAGAATATATTAATATTCTAATTTCTTTATAGATAATTTTATTTAACATATCATTCCCCTCTATTGCTGTGATGTAGTTTTATTATTGAGAAAAAAATTTATGCATATCTGATGGATACATATCCATTTTATTCTTTCAAAAAGAATTTCGTAAGACACTAATTACAAAAAATTAATTAATTTGAGACATGCAGGAAAAGAAATATATATATCAATAAAATCAACATATTAAATAAAAACCAAAAAAGTTTTGATTTCATGTTGAAAATATTTTCACTTACACTATGCTTTTAGTATAAGAAAGATTTAAATAATCTACTATAAACATTGATACTCAATAGGTTTCAATCTACGTCTTTGTAAAAATGAATTCTATTTAATATAATAAAGAACAAGAGGTTATTCCATATTTATTATAAAAAACTTATTAAACACAATCCATAAGACATTATTTTTATTGTAGATAATATGTAAATTTAAATTCATCAATGAAAATTGAGAAGTCATTATTTTTATCTCCATTCAGCCCATTACTGATAAAACACACAGGATACATTTTATGAAAAACACATTCTCTACAGAAAATAAGTTACAAGCCGTCAAAAATCTCGCTAAAATCATGGATGGAAAACTTGATGATGATATTATTAATAATATTCAAGAAAAACTATTAAACTTCAGTTTAGAAAGTTATTTAGGCACAGCATCTATAGATAGTTCTGTTTTTTACACATCACTTGACGTATCTCTTGATATCGGAAGAAAATTTCATGGAGGGGCTTGGGGATTAGAATCAATAGGTAATTCAAGATATATTGGTGGTTTATTGACAAATGATATTAAAATACTTATTACAGAAGGTAATAAATTCACTATAGGTGATACCGCTATAGGAATATCTATACTCTTTTTAAATTCATCGTTTATACCTGTGGGGTATTTTGAAGGTTTTGGAGGACCAATGATAGGTCTAGCTTCTGGTAGTGGTCATTGGTCTTAATCAATTTAAAACCCATTATTTTATATATAAAAAATCATCAATATCAGCAAGAAATTTATACAATCTCTATATTTTTTACTTTCAGGCTGCAACTTTATCAGTTGCAGCCTGAAACCTATTAAGTATAATTGTTTTTACTGTTTAATAATATAAAGATCTTTTGTAGAAATATATCCCGTTGAACTAACGTAAAATCCACCGACATAAGGTTTTACCATTTTAGAGTTAATATAATAATAAATAGGAATAACAGGAGAATCTTTAGTGATAACATCTAATCCTTGTTGAAGATAGGATTTATCATTAGTCTCTTCTGCTTTTTTAATTAAAACATCATAATCACGACTTTCGTATAGTGACGTATTTTTAACTTGTTCTGACATAAACATATTTAAAAATGTCATCGGACTGTTATAATCAGCAATCCATGCCCTTCTGATCACTTCGAATTTTCCTTGATGCATATTATCAAGCATCACTTTCCATTCTTGATTTTGCAAAGTGACATCAACTCCCAAATTCTTTTTCCACATCGAGCTGACAGCAATAGCAAGTTTTTTATGTGATTCATGGGTATTATAGAGAAGGTTAAATTTTAGGGGGTTACCTTGACCAAATCCCACCTCACTCAATAATACTTTAGCTTTTTCAATACGCTGTGCCTGTGTCCACGAAGCATAATCGGGTTCTGTAAAATCAAACCCTCCTACATTTGGTGGAACAATCGTATATGCGGGTTTTTGCCCCTGACCTAATATTTTATTAGCGATCACGTCTCTATCTACCGCTAAATTTAATGCCTGCCTAACTTTAATATTGTCAAAAGGTGGTTTCTTATTATTAAACTCGTAAAAATAAACCCCTATCTGTGGCGAACTATAAACTTGATCATTCATTGTCTTCTTTAATGATTCAAAAGATTCCAATGGAATAGTACTGGTAAAGTCAACTTCCCCTGCCAAATAACGATTTAAAGCTGATTTTTCTGAAGTTATAACCGGATAATGTACTTTATTAATTACCGTATTCTTATCATCCCAATAACTGGAGTTTCTGACACCAACGATCTTTTCATTCACCAGCCACTCTGACAATTTAAATGGACCACTACCCACAAAGTTTTCTGGCCTTGTCCATTTATCGCCATATTTTTTTACTACCTTTTCGTTTAGGGGAACCATAACCGGATGGGTCAATATTTGCAAAAAGTCTCCCATGGGTCTTTCCAGACGGACTTCTAACGTCATGTCGTCTAATGCTTTTACACCAAGTTCTTCCTCTTTCTTCTTACCTGTCAGCACATCGTTAGCATTAATAATTGCTGCATTTTCAAGATAACTACCATAAGGAGAAACAATATTGGGATCAATCAGACGCCGCCAACTAAACACCACATCATTCGCCGTGATAGGTGTTCCATCTGACCATTTCAGTCCTTTTCTTAAATGGAGAACCCATATTTTATTATCTTCAGTTTCCCAACGTTCTGCCAATCTCGGCTCGATACCACCTTGCCTGTTGGTATAAACCAATCCGTCAAAGAAATCGTGAATAATATCGAATTCAGTATCACTTGAAACTTTATGGACATCCAATGATGCCGGTTCTGACAAGCTTTGACGCACGATTTCCTGTTTAGCCGCTAATTTTGTACCGGGAGGAACAACGGCGGCATGAGATATAGTGATATTTACTGAAATCAGTGCAATCGCACAAGAGAGTAGTTTGATCTTTTTGTTGATTATTAGATTTACCATCATTTTCTGCATTCTAGTGCTCTCCATAACTAAGTTTAGTATTAAAAAATATTATTATTATAAAAACCATCCTTAATCTACTATTTTTACAACCAAAAAATTCATTCTTCTTTAGTGCTTAATAACATAAATATCCTTTGTAAAAATATAACCTTTTGGATCAACATAAATCCCACCAATATAAGGCTTAATCATTTTCGCATTTACATAGTAATAAACAGGAATAACCGGAGAATCATGAGTAAATATATCTAACGCCTGTTGATAATAATCTTTGCTATTGGTTTTTCCCGCTTTTATCACCAAAGTATCAAATGTTTTATTGGCATAGAGTGATGAATTTTGCGTATTACCTGTCATAAAAATATTAAAAAAGCTTATTGGGCTATTGTAATCACCGATCCAACCATATCTGGCAACATCAAATTTTCCTTGGTATTTGTTATCCAGCATGACTTTCCATTCCTGATTTTGCAAAGTTGCATCAACGCCGAGATTCTTTTTCCACATTGAGCTAACGGTAATAGCCAGTTTCTTATGTACTTCTGAGGTGTTATATAACAAGTCAAATTTAAGGGGATTGTTCTGATTAAAACCCGCTTCATTTAATAATGCTTTGGCCTTTTCAATCCGCTGCTCTTGTGTCCATGCAGCAAAATCAGGTTGTTGGAAATCAAAGCCGCCAATATCAGGAGGAAGCAGCGTATAAGCTGGTTTTTGCCCCTGTCCTAATACTTTATTGGCAATAACGTCCCTATCCAAAGCCAAGCTCAATGCCTGTCTGATCCTAACATCATTAAAGGGTGGCTTTTCAGTATTAAATTCATAAAAATAAGTACCAATTCGGGGAGAAACATTAACTTGCTCAGGCGATTTTTTCTTTAAGGATGCAAAGGAATCCAAGGGAATGGTCAGGGTAATATCAATTTCCCCTGCCAAATAGCGATTCAAATCGGCTTTATCCGAAACCAAAGACAGAAAGGTAACTTTATTAATGATGGTATTTTTATCATCCCAATAGTGAAAGTTTCTGACACCCACAACTTTCTCATTCACCACCCATTCAGATAACTTAAATGCGCCACTGCCAACAAAATTACCGACTTGTATCCATTTATCTCCATATTTTTTTACCGCTTTTTCACTGATGGGAACCATCACGGGATGAGCCAGCATCTGCAAAAAATCCCCGACAGGTTTCTCTAATTTAACTTCCAGCGTAAAACCATCCAGCGCCTTTATCCCCAGCTTTTCCGGCTTTTCTGTTCCCTTAAGCAAGCCATCAGCATTCACTACTGAAGCTGTCACAAGATAATTGCCATAAGGTGAACCAACGGTTGGATCTAGTAAACGCTGCCAGCTAAACACCACATCATGAGCAGTGATCGGCGAGCCATCAGACCATTTAGCGCCTTTTCTTAAATTAAATATCCAATTTTGGTTGTCATTCGTTTCCCAGCTTGCTGCTAATTTTGGTTTAATCTCACCTTTCTGATCGATATAAACTAAGCCATCAAAAAAATCATGAATGATATTAAACTCGGTATCACTTTCAACTTTATGCACATCCAATGAGGCAGGAAAAGTGCCATTATTACGTACGATTTCTTGTTTTTCAGCCAATTGTGTGCCCGGTGGCACGACTGCGGCATGGGATGATGCAATATTTGTTAATAGTATTCCCATCGAATAGGTAAGGATTTGGGTGAGCCTATTTTTAATTAGCCTCGCCATGATTTTTTTCATGTTTTGAATCTCCATTAATTGCTATTTTTATTATTACATTACGCTACCATACTTATTTAATTTACGACTTTAATTAACTTTTTTAAGTAATAATAGCCTGTTTAATCAGGCTATTATTATCGAGAAAATTAGTGCTTAATAATATAAAGATACTTTGTCAAAATAGTTCCCAGAGAATCAATATGAACACCACCGACATAAGGCTTAATTAATTTAACACGCACATAATAGTAGACCGGAATGGCAGGAATCTCTTTATTGAGAATATCGATCGCCTGTTGATAATCAGCTGGGTCGTTAGTTTCATCTGCTTTTAAAACCCATTTATCAAATTCCTTATTTTGATATTTCATGTGGTTATTGGTATTTCCTGAAGTGAAAATATCTAAGAAGCTGGTCGGGCTACTATAATCCGCATTCCATGAGTATCTCGTCAGTTCGAAGTCGCCTTGAGTCATACTAACATTCTGTGTTTTAGATTCTTGATTTTGTAAAACGACTTCCACACCCAGATTCTTTCTCCATACTGAACTGGCAGCAATGGCAATTTTTTTATGGCTATCAGAGGTGTTATACAGCAGGGTAAGCTTAAGCGGGTTCTTTTCATTAAAACCAGCCTTACTCAGTAACTCCTTGGCCTTTGCAACACGCTGTTCCTGTGTCCATGAAGCATATTCAGGATGCTTTAAATAAATACCTCCGGCTCCCGGAAACACCACATCATATGCGGGTTTTTGGCCATTGCCCAATACCTTGTCAGTGACAATGTTCCTATCCACTGCTAAAGCCAGTGCTTGTCTGACCCGAACATCATTAAAAGGCGGCCTTTGCGTATTAAACAGATAATAATAGACTCCCAATATAGGCTTAACATGGAGTTGATCACTAAATTTCTCCTTAACCATTGGTAAGAACTCCGATGGCCCACCGTTGGATATATCAATTTCTCCTGTCATATAGCGATTTAAGTCAGCTTTATAATCTGATAATGGCAAATAAGTGACTTTATTAATGACGGTATTTTTATTATCCCAATAATAGGGATTTCTGACACCAACAATTTTTTCATTCACGACCCATTCAGAGAGTTTAAAAGGCCCATTACTGACAAAAAATTGTGGCTGCGTCCATCTAGTACCATATTTTTTGATAACCTTTTCACTGACAGGAGACATGGCGGGATGCGCCAGCATGTGCAGAAAACCCGCTTTTGGCCTTTCCAGTGCAATTTCTATCGTTGCATCATCCAGTGCTTTTACACCCAGTTCTTCCGGTTTTTTCTTACCTGACAGTACATCATGTGCATTCACTACAGTGGCTTGGATCAGATAGCTACCGTAAGGAGAAATAGTGTCAGGAGTAACCAGTCGCTGAAAAGAAAAAACCACATCATGGGCCGTAATCGGTGTACCGTCAGACCATTTAACCCCTTTTCTTAAATGGAAGATCCACGTTTTATTATCTTTAGTTTCCCAACGTTCAGCCAAGGCGGGAATAGTATTCTCTTCTTTATCCGTATCAACTAGGCGCTCAAAAAAATCCCGCAAAATATCAAATTCACTGCTAGATTCGGATTTATGCGGATCTAAAGAACCCGGTTCGGAGAAATTATTGCGGGTGATTTCTTGCTTATCTGCCAATTGTACATTGGCAGGAATAACGGCAGCATAAGATAATGTCACACTTCCCAGTATTAGACTGATAGAACAGGTTAATACTTTGGCAATTTTATTTTTTATTAGCCTTGCCATCGTTTTCTGCATATTAGTTGTCTCCATAACTTTTTTTGTTATTAAATAATCATTACATATATCACTATCACCTTATGATCATCACTGGCATAAAAATTACTATATTGAGTAATATCTTCGAGTAATTGGAGCTATCTTTAAATTTAAAAATTGTCCCAATGCAGAAGTGCAACGCATAATAATGAGCGTTGCACTTCTAATCTGGAACAAACCACCGTTACAGTATCTTTGATCTATTGGTTTTATCTACGATGATCTACGGTATCTTTTATCCCCATCACACTATTTTGCACCGAGATCAATAATCCGATCCTGTTTCGGGTAATAAATTGGCGATTTTTCTGAGAAGAACTTAACCACCGCATCCACATCTGGCACGTTATAGACAGGATCGGTTCCCTCTTTAAATACTGAGAAACTACTTCCTCCCGTTGCCAGATATTCATTGGCTGCCACGCGGTATTTCGCTTTTATATCAACGGGTTTCCCATTGATTTTTATCGAACTTGCAACCACGCGATCGCCCACGGGTTTGGTGCTATCCCATGAATATTGCAGGCTGTGCGATACCGCCAGAACCTGTGGATGTGAGCGATCCCATTGCTGTTCCAGCAATCGTTTGATCTGCTCGCCAGTCAGTGTTTTGGTCACCAAAATATTGGAGAACGGCTGGACAGTATAAACCGCGTTATAAGTCACATCCCCTGCATCCATAGGCGCCCGAATACCGCCGTTGTTGACGAACGCAATCTGTGCGCCACCATCTTCTTTCGCAGTCGTTGCGTACAAATGAGCATCCGCGATCACTTTACCCAATGCAGACTCCCCGCCTTCACTGGTTTGTTTGGTTAAGTTTCGTTCCAATTTACCAATAACGCGGTTCGCCAGCGGTGTGGCAATTTTTTCATAGGATGACAGTAATTCGGTGACTTTTGGATCTTTGGCGTATTTACGGTTATCAACCCAAATATTTTTGGCCTTGAAATCCACTACATCTTTCGTGGTTTTATCCAGTTTCAGATCCAATTGGGTAAGCAGAGCACCGTTGGATTGGGCAGAAGTGACGGATTTACCATTAATCACGCAGTTATAAGCCTGATGGGTATGGCCGCTGATGACAAAATCCACTTCTTTATCCAGATGATTGACGATCTCCAATACCTTGCCTGTTACGGCATTACAGGCGTTGACGTCAATACGCCCTCCGTCACGTTTTTGTTCTGCGCCTTCGTGGATCAAAATGCCTATCGCTTTCACGCCTTTTTTCTGCAATTCAGGCACCAAGGCGTTGATGGTTTTGACTTCGTTGGCAAAACTCAATCCTTCCGTGCCCTTGGGGGACACAATGGCGGGCGTTCCTTCCAGCGTCAGCCCGATAAAGGCAACCGGAACGCCATCAAACTCTTTGATGACATATTCAGGGAAAAATGTTTTGCCCGTTTCATTAACGGTGACGTTAGCAGACAGATATTGGAACTCCGCTCCCTTAAAGGGTTTTGACCCCTGACAGCCCGTCATCGGATGACAGCCACCATTTTGCTTACGCAGCAGTTCGTCCTTACCTTTGTCAAATTCATGATTACCGACAGAAGTCGCGTCCAATCCAGCAAGGGACAAGGCTTCGATACTTGGCTCATCATGGAACATGGAAGAAAGCAGCGGGCTGGCACCGATCATATCGCCTGCGGCAACCACGATATTATTTGGGTTCTCTTGTTTCAGTTCCTTAATCAAGGTAGCCATATGTTCAATGCCACCCGGCTGATTAGGCCCAGAGGCTTTCAATGCCCCATGAAAATCATTCAGGCCCAGAACCCGAACGTCCACCACGTTTGCCGGATCATAAGCTGGCTTGGTTGCACATCCTGCCAACAATGCTGTGCCAATCGCAATCGGAAGTAATTTATATTTATAATTCATTTTGTTATCTCTTAACGTTCAGGCTTTGGGCAATCAATCACTTCAAAATTCTTGCTATAGCAGATATAGAATTCGTCACGATCAATCTGAATGCGTTTGCCTTTCAATACCGGGTTATGTTCTTGCAGGAATTGAGTCAGTTTCTCATTGGAGGGTCGGCCTTCCGGCAATACTAAACGGTTGAAGAGTTCCTGTTGTTTGCTGAAATAGTGTTTTGCGGTATCGAAAGCACAAACGCCGTGTTTTTCCCATTCCGCTTGCAGCAAATCGATGCCAGGAGAAGTACACAGGTAAGGTTTGATGGTTTGGTAATTCAAGGCAGGCAGGTCGCCCTTGCATAAACGAGGATGCTTTCGAATATCTGACCAGTCGCGGCATTCTTCCAGAGATCTTCCATCGCAAGTTTCCGACCACAAACCATGCAGTATCCAGCCAAATTTATTGCCAGAGAAACATTGCAGTTCGAATTTTTCATATTCGCGCTGTGCTTTGACTTTCTCATTCTCATGTTTCAGGCGTTTTATGCCGTTCTTTTTGTAATCACAAAATGCAGGAGAGTAGTTAATTGCCAGCTTAAAATAATCGGTCGAAGCCTTGTCATTCTGACCATAATGATCAGTTTTGGCATCATAATCGTAATTGGCGGTTGGCTGCTCTGGCACGATGCAAGAAGCGCCTTCTACCAGCTTGGCTTGTGCTCTCAATGGTTCACTGGTTTCGGGCGAAGTGGCGCATCCCGCCGCCATTAGTGCCAAAACGAGAGGTAGTGGTTTTAGAAAGGGTAACGGTTTTAGAAGACTCATAGCAATAAATCCATCAGCAGATAAACAATCCGCCTGTCCTTCAGCTCCCCAGTGGGGCCGAAGGGCAGGCATCAGTACGGTTAAGGTTTATTTTTTCTCTGTCAGATCAATCTGATAGATCGCAAAACCGATATCATCATTTTTTAAGTATTTCACTGGATATTGAGCATGTTCTTTAATGAATTTCGCCGCTTTTTCTGATGGTGAAGTTTCAAAGCGTACATCCAGTTTTTTATCGGTCTTGATTGGCAGGAATGACCAATTGTTTTCAGCCTGAGTTAATACCATACCTTTCTCTGTGGTCATTCTGGAAATGTAAGAAGCCAAAATAGTGCGGTTTTCATCCGGTGAAGCGAACGCAATGTGATCTTCACCGGTTCCCGCGAATTTACCGCCGTAACCACGATAGTTATTAGTGGCGATCAGGAAGGAGGCTTTCGGATCAATCGGCTTGCCCTGATAGGTCACATCTTTGATGCGGTTCGCACTTTTATTGGTAAGCTGGCAGTCGGTGTCGTATTTTGCTGGCTGGGTCAGGTCTATCTTATAATTAACGCCCGTGATGGTGTCGAAGTTATAAGTACGGAAACCATCCCAGTTCAACAACTCTTGCGGTTTGGTGGAAGTTGGATCGATCTGGTTAAACATGCCCGCAGAGCATTCCAGCCATTCAACTACGTCTGCGCCTGTCGCTTTCACTACAACCAGTGTATTTGGATAGAGGTACAAGTCAGCCGCGTTACGGAACGTCAGATCACCCTTTTCCACTTCCACAAAGTCAGCCGGCGCATTTTTGCGTCCACCCGCTTTGAAAGGTGCGGCGGCAGCCAAGACAGGAATTCCCTCTAGATTCGGATCACCTTGAATGAAGCGTTTGGTGTAATCCACCTGTGCATCATTCACGATCTGAACGGTCGGATCGCTCTGGATCAGAGCCAAAAAGCTGTACATGTTGGCAGAAGCTTTACCAATGAATTTACCAACGAAATCGCGGGTTCCCTGATGATCTTTTTCGATGATGGAAGCCAGTTTGCTATCGCGCTCAACCAATGCTTTTTTATGGACTTTGTCATAGATAGGACGCGCTTCCGCTTTGGCAGATTCGACTTTCCATTCGCCGCTGTCGTTATTGATCACCATATCAACAACGCCCAGATGATCGCCCCACTGTCCCGGCATCACGGCAGGAATGCCATTGACTGTTCCATTGGCAACATCAACACCCTTGACTTCTGCATACTCCTTGCTTGGGAACACACCATGAGCATGACCAAACATGATGGCATTAATGCCCGGTACTTCGCTCAGATAGTAAACGGAGTTTTCTGCCATCGCTTTATAAGGTTCTTGAGAAAAACCCGAGTGCGGAATAGCAATAATCAGGTCAGCACCCTCTTTTTTCATTTGGGGAACGAATTTTTTCGCGGTCTTGGTAATATCATTAACAATGACTTTTCCATCCAGATTGGCTTTGTCCCAAATGCTGATTTGTGGCGGAACAAAACCGATATAACCTACCTTAATAGTGTGTTCTTTGCCTTCTCGATCTTTTACTGGGGTATCAACGATAATATAAGGCGTGAAGTAGTTTTTGCCAGTTTTGGCATCCATGATATTCGCGTTGATATAGGGGAATTTGGCACCGGCGATGGCTTGTTTCAGGTAATCCAGCCCAAAGTTGAATTCATGGTTACCAAAGTTACCTACGGTATAACCCATGGTGTTCATCAGCTGGTGGGCTGGATGAACATCCCCTTCTTTTAATCCTTTTGCTGCCATGTAATCCGCAAGTGGGCTGCCTTGAATCAAGTCACCGTTATCAACCAAAATTGCATTGGTGACTTCTGCTTTGGCCGCTTTGATTAAGTTCGCGGTACGAACCAAACCAAACTGCTCAGTGGATTTATCTTTAAAATAATCGAAATCAATCAAATTGCTGTGGATATCCGAAGTTTCCATCACCCGCAAATCAACAGTTGCCGCGTTTACATTGAATGCCACCAGCATTGCCAATGTTGACACTTTCAACACATTCTTCATCATGCTACGCCCCTTTATAGAATGATACGGGAGAGCCAACAATACCCTTCATCTTCAAGCTGCTGCCTTGAAATCTATTGGGTATGATTCCCCCGATAAAATTTTGCTTAAAAAGACAAACGTGCTCCTGTTCCCAAAATGGTTTGTTTTTTATCTTTGTAAGCCGGATTGTTGCTACGGGCATCATCATATGCCGTTTCAACAAACAGGATCAGGTTATTGTACTTAGAAACCGCAAAACGCTTATCTAAACCGACCGTGTAAGTTTGTTTTTTATAGTTGAATGTAATGGCATCCCCATCACGCAGGTAATATCCCGCATAGATTCCACTTCCCTGTTTATCCCAATGCCACTTCCCGCCCAGACCATATAGGTTTGCTTTCCAGTCACCTTTGACAGATTTTTCCTGTGGGCTTTCACCACTGCCTTCTCTGTACACTAACCCTGGGTTTTTGGAACGTGCCAGCCCATAATCCAAACCAATGGAGAATTCACGGCCGGGGAAATAATATTCCATACCAATGGCCATCAGGCTATCTTGCGGAGAAGCCAATCCAGCATCTCTGGCACTCTTCCCTTTATTGCCTTCTTGTGTATTCTCAGCCGTGACCTGTTTTCTACTCTCCCCTGTTGCCTGAGAATAACCAGCATTAACTTCCAGACCAAAATCCGATTTATAGAAACCTACCACTGAGTAAGCGTGACGAATGTCACCATGATGGCGTTCGTTATCAGCACCGGATTTACCACTGTAGGTTGCAGCAAGGTTGAAACCTTGATAGCTATTGGTTTGGACGAAAATGGTTTGAGGCAAACGGGTGAGAAAGTTATTTTTTCCAACCCCACCTTTGCTATAGCCCGTAGAACTGCTCAATACGTCACTAAAATAGAATACGCCCGTGTTGCCATAGCCATAGCTGGATTTTTTCACCCAGTCGATGGGAATATAAGTGCGGCCAACTTGAATCTGTCCAACGTCACGATGAGAAGCCCCGATATAACCAACACGGTTATACATTTCAAAGCTCGTTTTGTTATTTTCACTGTTGGTTCTTTGGCTATCAGAACCCCACTCCATTTTGCCGAAAACGTTAATTTCTTTAGTCAGTTCATGGCTGGCACTGATACCGATACGGCTGCTATCATCTTTGATTCGAATATCGCGATCCTGACTGGTCACCGTCGCTTTCATACGAATCTGACCATTTAGATCCACCTTGCTTCCTCTGTCGTTGTATACCGTAACCGCATTGGCGCTGCCAGACATCACCAATAATCCAATTAAAGCAGCCAACGGCTTCATGTTTTTCATAATAAGACGCCCATCAAATATTAAATTTAATAATTTGATTTTCTTTCAGGCAAAATATCGCCATATCGCAGATCAAGCTGCAATATATTTAGGGCAATAAATACCCGTCACTATTTTTTCGCCAAAAGAAAATCGCTCAAAAAAATGACAAATTTTGAATGCTATTTAAAATTATCTTTTTCTCTATTACAGCTTCCTGTTGAGAGTTTTATCAACACCATGCGGAGTAAATAATCAAAATGAGATGTAACAATAGTTCGTTTTATTTTTATTGCATATTTTAATAATAACCTAAAAAAACCGTATTTTTCGTGAAGAAATCCACATTAACATAAATATATAGACAAATTATTACAATGCTATGTGATAAACATCACAATATATTGTCTTTTCTCGTTTTTACCATGCAACCCTCCCTATCCACAAAAAAATCAAAAATCTTTATCTATCATGCTATTGAAAACGAATTCATTTGGCATATTCCTTTCATATCTACTTTTTATTTATCTAATAGACTGTCTTTTTTATCATCTAAATAATTAATAAATTTAAAGTCAAACAAGATATTTCATTAATTACGGAATAAATATATTTTCCATTATTATAGAAATATCCATCATAAATATGATGAATTGATTGATTTATTATTCCCATTATTACGCGTAACATGGAAAGTAAATTAACGGATAAAGTTAAAAATTTAAGTTAAGCAAACCTTTAATAAGGTCAGGATTTTTATCGGGAAGATAAATAGAGCAAGCCAAAATAGAATTCATTTATCATGATTGTTCATCTTTCAAGTTGCGGCTTTGTTTAGTCACTTTCACTCACCGTCGCACGCAACTTGAAATCTATTGGGGATTCTGGGTTCAGGGATTTTCAATCCATGCCTGTTAGAACCTATCCTTGTAGGCGTTTATTGTTGGCGGTAATACGGTGTTAGCGCTGAGGCCACAACCAAGCTGCGCCACGCACGCCACTGGAATCTCCGTGCACCGCTTTCCTAATCGGTGTTGCACACTCGCCACCAAAAACCCACGCCTTGACTAAATCTGGCAGAGTTTGGTAGAGGCGATCGACATTACTCATTCCACCACCCAGTACGATCACATCTGGATCAAGTAAATTAATCACCTGTGCCAGAGCCTGTGCCAAGCGTCTTTCATAACGGTGCATTGCCAATTCGGCAAACTCATCTCCCTGTGTCAAAGCCTCCATAATTTCATGGCCTGTTTTATGTACGCCACTCAAGCGGAAGTAATCCGTCATGAATCCGGTTCCCGACACAAACGTTTCGGTACATCCCGGCTTACCGCAAAAACAGCGAACATCAGCCTGATACGCCCGATCTTCTTCATCCATCCACGGTAACGGATTATGCCCCCATTCCCCTGCCAGCCCATTGCCGCCCGCATGAACCCTGCCATCAAATGCGATTCCAGAACCACAACCCGTTCCAATGATAACGGCAAATACCATTGGCCTCCCCGCCCCTGCACCATCCGTGGCTTCTGACACGGCCAGACAGTTTGCATCATTGGCGATACGCACTTCGCGTCCCAACAAGGCGGCAATATCCTTATCCAATACTTGACCATTCATCCAAACTGAGTTGGCATTTTTCACTTTTCCGGTAAAAGGCGAAATAGCGCCAGGTATTCCAATCCCCACCGTTCCTTGCTGTCCGGTTGCCTGTTCCGCATCGGTAATCAGCCCAACAATGGCGGCCAATGTTTTCTGATAGTCATTACGGGGAGTATCCACCCGTTTGCGAAATAGCTCTTCGCCTTGATCGCCTAATGCGATCACTTCAATTTTGGTTCCACCAAGATCAATACCTATACGCATAGTTTACCTTTTCTAGTTTTACCTTTTCTATTTAGTACGATGACGTTTTTTATTATATGAAAATGATGAGGTTATTATATAAAACTGATGAAGTTCTAGGGCTTCGTCACATGATTCGTTATTATGCACCCCTTATGTTTTAAGATGACCTTTGTCACGATGCGCAACAATATGGGGTAACCGAATGTTATGGTTCAAAAATTTAATGATTTACCGTTTAAACCGAGAGATTTCTCTTTCTGCGGATGAACTGGAAAAACAATTAAGCCCATTGGCATTCACCCCGTGCGGCAGTCAAGATATGATGAAAACCGGCTGGGTTTCCCCGATGGGTTCCCACAGTGAAGCATTGACCCATGCTTCAGGCAATCAGATCCTGATCTGCACGCGCAAGGAAGAAAAAATGCTGCCTTCTCCTGTGATTAAGCAGGAAGTACAGGCTAAAATAGCCCGTCTGGAAGGTGAACAGCATCGCAAACTGAAAAAAACAGAAAAAGATTCGCTGAAAGATGAAGTGATCCACACTCTGCTGCCAAGAGCATTCAGCCGTTTCAGTCAGACCTATATCTGGATCGATACCGTTAACAATCTGATTATTGTTGACGCCGCTAGCGCAAAACGCGCTGAAGATAATCTGGCCTTACTGAGAAAAACGCTGGGATCATTGCCGGTCGTTCCCCTGACATTCACTGATCCCATTGAGTTGACCTTAACCGAATGGGTACGTTCAGGTAATCTGCCTGCGGGTTACGCCTTGATGGATGAAGCCGAGCTGAAAGCCATTCTGGAAGGAGGCGGCGTTATCCGCTGTAAGAAGCAGGAGTTGGTATCAGACGAAATTGCGACACACATTGAGTCCGGCAAATACGTCACCAAACTGGCATTGGATTGGGAGGAACGCATTCAATTCATGTTGTCAGATGATGGTTCTCTCAAACGCATCAAATTCAGCGAAACCTTGCGTGAGCAAAATGATGATATCGATCGTGAAGATTTCACCCAACGATTCGATGCAGATTTTATCTTAATGACGGGTGAATTAAGTGCGCTGATCAAAAACACCATTGATGCGCTAGGCGGCGAAGCCGAAAAATAATAGAAACAAAAACGAACTGCCTCAACAGCCATATCCATTGAGGCAGTTCGACAAGATAACACACTGTATTTTTCAGTCAGTATCCATCTAATTAAGTGGCGAGCTCAATTAGAAACGGTAAACCAGACCGACACCAACGATGTCATCAATGTTGATCTTGGTTGCTTTGGTAAAATCATTGTTTTTCAGCAAGTTGAATTGATATTCAGCATAGGTACCCATATTTTTGTTGAAATTGTAGGTAGCACCGACTGAAACATATTTCACCAAATCTTCAGAACCGTTGGTTGTCACTATGTGCTTGTCAGCCAAGTCGTTACCCAGATTTTTACCCTTGGAATAGACAAAACCAAGGGATGGACGCAGACCAAAATCAAACTGATATTGCGCGGTCAGCTCAATGTTTTGGGTCTTATTGGCAAACATTGTGTGTTTTTCCACAGAGCTACCAAATCGGGTCAGGTTATGGGTTTCACCATACATGGCTGCCAGATAAACGTTATTTTTGTCATATTTGGCAGAGACGATCCATGCTTCAGCTTTATTCCCTTTCGACAGAACCTTGGCTTCATTACTCCCCAGTTTTTGGTCTGAAGTACGGTTGGAATTGCCGTATGCTGCACCAATACTGATACCATTACTAAAATCATAAGAACTGGAAAGACCAAAACCATCACCATTCTGTCTTGATACATCACTACGACTATTTTTAGTGCCACCGTCATTTTTACCTTGGTACTGCAAAGCAAAATTAAGGCCATTCACCAAACCAAAAAAGTCAGTATTACGATATGTTAATAGCCCTGTCGAACGCCCCATCAAGAAGTTATCGGTTGCAGCTATAGAATCACCCCCAAATACTGGCAGTGCATCGGTCCATGAGTTGGCATCATAAACGACACCGTAGTTACGGCCATAATCGAGCGAACCGTATTCGCCAAATTTCAGACCTGCGAAAGCCAAACGTGTTCTGGCATTTTTACCGCTTTCCGTTTCAACGCCATTAGCACCCATATTGAATTCCCAACGCCCGAAGCCAGTCAGTTTATCTGTAATTTGGGTTGAACCTTTAATACCTATACGACCAACGGAACCATCGCCCGCCTGTTTATCTGATTTGGAGAAGGTTCTCTGGACATCTGCCTTTCCATATAAGTCAATTTTATTACCATCCTTATTAAAAATTTCAGCGGCATTTGCTGCCCCAGTGATGAGAAGTACCGGAAGTACCATTGCTATTGCGTTGTGTTTTATCATTATCATGTTCCTCATTAATATTGTTATTTTTTCGCCACCGCCAAAAAACTCGCATCCCAAGAAATATTTTTTCTGGAATAAATAATCAGGTGAGCGGAATATTTTTTACATGAACTTGTTATTCAAATGTTAAATTTGTAACAAGAGATAACGATACTAAGATTTAATGCAACCTTTTGCTAACAAAAATTAGCAGAAAATGCCATCCTGTGAAGGAAGTCACATCATAAGTATCCATTCAATAACTTGATATCATTAGTTATGACAATAGCTTATTTAAAACAGTTAGTTAGAAATAATAAGTGAATTAATAAAAATGATTTCTCTTATGAGCTGACGGATTTTTACATTTATTATTTTTCACTCCCGTTTGTATTTTTTCACGGATATTTATAATGGATTACGTGATAATAATTCATTGATATTGTTGACAAGCAGCAGTGAGTTCTGTATTTGGTGAAACGTGATTTAGTTCGTCCATTTAAATTTAAATCAGTAATTTCTGTTTATTAATGGAATCACGCCAATTCGGTACAAATATTAACAGCTGATAAGGTGCTAAAATGGCAGAAAATCATTCACGTCCACGAGGCCGCCCCACAATTCCAGAGCAGGAAATACGCCAGAAAATTCACGAAGTAACACTTTTACTTCTAATTAATCAAGGCTATAACAAAACAACCATGGATGTGGTTGCCAAGAAAGCGGGTATTGCCAAAAAAACTCTCTACCGTTTTGTTAGAAATCGAGAAGATCTGATTGAACAAATTGTCATACGTTGGACAGACAATTTAATGCCGATCTTTAAGAAGGAGGCCAATAATTCTCAACAATCCATTAAGTTATTGAAAATTTATTTAGGTGAAATGGCAGAGAAATCCTTATCTACAGATGCCGTGGGTTTATTTAAATTACTGCTATCTGATTTTCCTTATCGTGAAACACTACTGGGTAAATACCAGCAAAGTGGTATCGAAAGAGGCAAAAATATTCTGGCTGATTGGCTTGAACGCCAATATCAGCAAGGATTACTGAAAAAAATGGATTTTCACATTATCAGCGAATTGGTGATCTCAATGGTCATTGCAGAACCACTCAGGCAAATGGCGCTGGGTATCCTCCCGCCGCTACCAGAAACGGATATCACGCCCCGTATCACCGCAGCAGTCACATTACTTGCACATGGTTTTGTAGGAAAATAGTATTTATTTTTCAGTTGGTTAACTTTAACGATAATATAAATCGGCGCTGAAACAGCAATCACATCAGCGCCTTCTCTAAAATGAGAAAAAAAACACCATGAAATTTTCCTTTCGTCCCCTATTATTAACTGCCGCCTTAAGTTGCAGTTTTTCATCCATTGCGGCTTCTACCGATCACCTTCCCCTCATGCCGTGGCCACAACAAGTTTCAGTGCAACAGGGGCGCCTTTATGATATTGACCGAAAACTGAATATCACCGTCACAGGGGATGATATGCAGGATGCGATATCCCGCTGGAGAAAACGAGTTGAAGTGCAAACTGGCTGGATATTACCACCACCCAATACCAGCCTTCCCTCTGTCACGACGATCACAATTAACATCGCCAAGAAAACATCCCCGATTCCCCAGCCCAACAGTGATGAAAGTTATCAGCTGGTCATTCAACCCCACGGTGTCACACTGAAAGCTGCAACCCGGTTTGGCGCAATGCGTGGCATGGAAACCTTGCTGCAATTATTGCAAAATGATGCCAAAGGAACTTATCTGCCACTGGTCAATATTACCGATAACCCGCGATTTTCATGGCGTGGTGTGATGCTTGATTCAGCTCGCCATTTTCTGCCCGTCGAAGCGATAAAACGACAATTGGAGGGTATGGCCGCCGCCAAAATGAATGTCTTTCATTGGCATTTAACCGATGATCAAGGCTGGCGTTTCGCTTCAGACCATTACCCTAAACTGCAACAACTCGCCAGCGACGGTCTGTTTTACAGTAAGGCTCAAATGCAGGATGTGGTTGCTTATGCGAGCGGTTTAGGCATCCGTGTTGTGCCTGAAATCGATTTACCGGGTCATGCTTCCGCCATTGCTGTTGCCTATCCTGAACTGATCAGTGTACGTGGGAATTATGAGATGCAGCGTCAATGGGGCATCCATAAACCAACGCTGGATCCGAGCAATCCGCAAGTTCACCAGTTTGCCGATATCTTAATCGGTGAAGTCGCTGAAATTTTCCCTGATCCGTATATTCACATTGGCGGTGATGAAGTAGATGCCACTCAATGGAATAATTCAGATAAAATACAATCGCTTATGCAGGATAAAGGCTTGAAAGATCCCCATGCCCTGCACGCGTGGTTCAATCAAGCACTGGAAAAGATCCTTGAAAAACATGGACGCAAAATGGTGGGTTGGGATGAGATCTATCATCCCTCATTACCTCGCTCGATAGTCATTCAATCATGGCAAGGGCAAGATTCTCTGGGAAAAACCGCCGATGAGGGCTATCAGGGGATCTTGTCGACAGGGTTTTATCTCGATCAGCCCCAAAGTGCTGTCTATCACTATCGCAATGAAATATTGCCGCAAGCACTCAATGCCGATGATAACGTGAAAGCAGATGAAACAGCGCAAAGCTGGTCATTTACGATGCCGCGTTTGAAGGGCAACCCAGTAACTGGCAGTTTTACCCTGATTCAAGACACCAAAGGCAAATGGCGTGGTTTTATTGATTTCACCGGTAAGTCTCGCCGTGCCGTTAATAAGATTATTTGGCAAGGAGATACGGTCAAGTTCACTGTGGATAGCTGGATGGGAGAAACCACGCCAGTTGTGAATCTCGATCAGAAACAAAAAACCGCTGGCGGTTATATTTTATTGGGCAATGTGCGTTATCCAATCACAGGAGAAAAACTGGCAGCTGTTCCCACCGGCAAGCAGCCTGTCGTACTTGCGAGTCACCATCAGCAGAATATTCTAGGGGCGGAAGCCGCATTATGGTCAGAGAATGTTACTGCGGAAGTGCTGGATATTAAGCTCTGGCCACGTACCTTCGCCATCGCCGAGCGGCTTTGGTCTGCCAAAGATGTGACTAATGAAAAACGCATGTATCAGCGCTTGCAAGCGATGGATGCGTGGACAACGGTATCCGTCGGATTGCAGCAGCAAGCCAATAGTCAGCGGTTGATGACTCGTCTGGCAAATAGCACGAATATTGAGCCATTGCAAATTTTGGCTGAAGCAGTGGAACCAGCCCAATATTACTCCCGCCATCATGCCAAGTTTCAAGCGGGTAATTACCATCAATATGAGCCGCTTTACCGTTTTGCTGATGCGCTGGGGCCAGAAAGTCATGTTGTCAGGGAAATAGAGACATTAATCGATCGGTTATTAAGGAATAAGCAGGATTGGCAAGCAGAGCAAACATTGCGTGATCGGCTAATACGCTGGCGGGATAATCATGATTCCGTGATGAAAATCGTCAAAGCGAACTATATGACACGTGACCTCGTGCCCGTTGCCAATGATGTGAGCGAGATTGCCGAACTCGGCTTGGTGATGTTGGATCACTTGAAAGCCGGAAGAAAATTTTCTCCACAGCAGCGGCAAGATGCACAGAAACTGCTGTCACAAGGCGCGCAGATGCGTGATGAAGTGGTGATACGGGCGGTATATCCGTTGGAGCGGATGCTTGATTATTTGAATCAATCAGCCTAACAATGAGGTAAGCCAAAGGGTAACGATCTGTGCAGGAACAATAAAGTTTAATTCTAGGGCGTGTCGACGTTTTGTGAGGAGAAGCTGAGCAGCATGATGATTTGGTATAATCACTTTCGCCAAAAAACAACCAAACCTCATCATCATGCCGCGAACTATATTAACAGATACAAAATGGAATAAGCTATCTGCATTCATGCAACAGACTGGATTTATCTATCACAAAACGGAACATCGACTTACCCTTGAAGGCATCCTCTATCAGATGAGAACCGGTATTCCTTGGCGTGATCTTCCCCCAGAATTCAGCAAATGGAATCGTGTTTTCCAACGTTTTAACGTCTGGTCAAAGAAAGGTTTTTTACATGTAATTTTCAAAGGGTTATCTGGTCATGCTGATCGGGAATGGTTATTCATTGATGGCAGTATTGTCCGTGCCCATCAGCACAGTGCCGGAGCGAATTCACAGGAAAATGAAGCTATCGGGAAAAGTCGGGGTGGACGTTCAACTAAAATCCATTTGCGGTAGATAGCCAAGGTTTACCCGTCCATTTTGAGCTGTCCGGTGGACAAACACACGATATCGTTCATGCGGAAAGTCTGGTGAGAAACTCTCCGCTATCCGATTTTGTGATTGCCGATAAGGGCTATGATAGCGAGGCCTTTAGAGATGCTGTCAGACACCAGGGAACAACACCTGTCATACCTTATCGAAAAAATAGCCAAAAGATGGATAAAAATATCGACAAAGGGTTATATCGTTATCAACATTTAGTAGAAAATGCCTTTGCCAGAATAAAGAATTTCCGAGTAATATCAACAAGATACGATAAATTAGAACGCAATTACGCCAGTAAATTAGCACTGGCGTTTATCGTTATATGGCTGCCTATGTGGGTTGATTGATTTATGAACACGAAACGTCAACACGCCCTAGGTAAAACTTATATAAAACCAATATTTTTTAAATATAACCATATGAATTATATTTGCTTTTATTCTGATCTGGTTTTCATATTTCATATATATAAAAAATAAACATATAAAAACTTACTGTTTATCAGGTCTGTTTTCTTGATGTGGTGTCGTTTTTTGGTTCAGAACACACTTGCACTGACAGATATAGACAGGTAGAGCTCACGAGTTTTTTGCCCAACATCAAGCTCAAGTAACGATATCAGAAGCTCAGAAATTCCATTTCTTTAGCTATCCCCTAAATAAACATATTCACTTTTACGAATATGTTGTTGACGTCACGTTGCTACTGAGTATTATCTCCAGTTCATCAACGCAACACAGGGAGTGTTTATGACTCAGCTTACTCCACTTCAATTTTTCAAATATCTCTCCGATGAGACGCGTCTCTATATCATGCTATTGCTGCGTGAAACCGGAGAGTTGTGTGTCTGCGATATATCAACAGCACTTCAAGAATCACAGTCTAAGACCTCGCGCCATCTGGCAATGCTGAGAAAAGCGGGGTTACTTTCAGATCGGCGGGAAGGCAAATGGATTTACTATCGTCTTTCGCCACATGCTCCTGTTTGGGCAGCGAATGTCCTTGAACTGGCCTCGCAATGCGAGTATGCAGAGATCACACAATTCAGTAAGCGTCTCCGGCAGGTTAATACGACAACGAATGGTAAAGCGCTCTGCCAATAATGGGTTAAAAAATTTATTCAAATATATGTGCTAAATCAAATATGTTATTTTTGGAGAGAACTATATGGCTGGCAGGTACAATTTTTATTCTGACTTTGATTCTTGTGATATGGCAGCCGAGAGGACTAAGCATTGGCTGGAGTGCTATGATGGGAGCCGCACTTGCCTTGATTACCGGCGTAGTCCATATCGATGATATTCCTGTGGTGTGGCAAATTGTCTGGAACGCGACGGCGACTTTTATTGCTGTCATTATCATCAGTCTGTTACTTGATGAAGCGGGTTTTTTTGAATGGGCTGCATTGCATATCGCCCACTGGGGAAATGGCAAAGGCCGCTGGTTGTTTACCTACATTATTCTTCTTGGAGCGGCTGTCGCAGCGCTGTTTGCGAACGATGGTGCAGCGCTGATCCTGACACCTATTGTTATTGCGATGCTACTGGCACTCGGTTTTAGCCGTGGGGCAACGCTTGCATTCGTTATGGCCGCTGGGTTTATTGCGGATACAGCCAGCCTACCTCTGATCGTTTCTAACCTGGTTAATATTGTCTCCGCTGATTTTTTTAATCTCAGTTTTAATGACTATGCTTCAGTTATGGTTCCGGTTGATATTGCCGCCATCATTGCCACACTAGCCATGCTTCATAGTTTCTTCCGAAAAGAGATCCCAATCACCTATGACGTTGCTAAATTGAAAATGCCGCATGAAGCCATCCGCGATGCTCGAACATTCAAAGCAGGTGGGGGTGTGCTGATCTTATTGCTCATTGGCTTTTTTACTTTTGAACCGCTAGGGATGCCGGTTAGCTTCGTTGCTGCGGTTGCAGCCGTTATTCTTTGGTTGGTCGCTCGCTGTAGCCACGTGATCGACACTGGAAAAGTGCTGAAGGAAGCCCCCTGGCAAGTCGTTGTTTTCTCATTGGGTATGTATTTGGTGGTGTACGGACTGCGCAATGCCGGTCTTACGGATGTCCTGTCTGGTGTTCTGAATGCCTTCGCTGACGGCGGTATCTGGGGGGCAACACTGGGCACCGGCTTCCTGACAGCAATACTATCATCGGTGATGAACAATATGCCTACGGTGCTCATCGGCGCACTGTCTATCGATGCCAGTACTGCTACAGGCGTCGTCAAAGACGCCATGATTTACGCCAACATTATTGGCAGCGATCTGGGGCCCAAAATTACGCCAATTGGCAGTCTGGCGACGTTACTTTGGCTACATGTACTGGCGCAGAAAAATATATCTATATCGTGGTGTTACTACTTCCGTGTGGGGGTTGTCATGACCCTGCCAGTTCTTTTTGTCACCTTAATCGCATTGGCAATCCGTTTGTCATTTTAACGTGGCGTGCAGCCACCTCGTTATCTAAAAGAGAGTGAGTTATGTCCAATGTCACTATACATCCCAATCCAGCCTGTGGTACATCGCGTAATACGCTGGAAATTATCCGCAGCAGTGGCGTGGAACCCACTATTATTTGTTATCTTGAAACGCCTCCTGCACGCGGTGAACGGGTGAAATTGATTGCGAATATGGAGATTCCGGTTCGTGCACTTTTACGCCAATATATTAAACCTTGGTTGGCTGGTCAGAAGGCATGGTGTGGTGTTCGCCTGAGCGACATGGAGCAATGACTGGAATAATGAAATCGCAGATCGACTGGATACCTCTCTCAGAAGGCGCAATACGGCCTTCGCAGGGTAAAACGCTGGCCATTATACAGGTCAACGGTGGTTCGCAATCTTTCAATGCAGTCAACCAAATACGTATTCTTGGCCTTATCCCCAATAGTTTTCAATTTTCGACGGAAACCACAAGAGATTTATTTTGGGGAGAATTGTAATAGATAAGAAAGTCGAACTGCCCAATAACTATTCGGGCAGTTCATATTTATCACGCTATATTCCCGTGACATTCGCTATCAAACAGCATTGATGAGACTTATTGAGCGGCAACAGATTCCATTCCCACCAACCCAACTTTGAGATAGCCTGCTTTACGCAGGGAATCCATTACGCTCATCAAGGTTTCATAATCCACAGTTTTGTCTGCTTGGAAGAAAATCGTGGTTTCTTTGTTGGATTGCGTGGTTTGATCCAGTACTGAGGATAAGTTATTACGATCAATCTGTTGCTCACCCACATACAACTGATGATCCGCTTTCACGGTCAAGAATACAGGTTTTTCTGGGCGCGGTTGCGGTTTAGCTGATGATGCCGGCAAATCAACTTTGATATCTACTGTTGCCAATGGTGCAGCCACCATGAAAATAATTAGCAGCACCAACATCACGTCAATAAATGGCGTGACGTTAATTTCATGCAATTCACCGCTATCGTCCAAATCTTCATTAAGACGTATTGCCATAGTTTATTACCTTGCCTCTGCTTTTTCTGCTTTGCTTTCAGCCAGATCAAGATCACGCCCCAGCAACAGGATTGCCTGAGCCGCCATATCTCCCACTTGCCCACGGTATGATGAAATAACACGGGCAAAGACGTTATAAATCACTACCGCAGGGATCGCTGCGACCAGACCCAGTGCTGTCGCCAGCAGTGCTTCCGCGATACCCGGTGCAACAACGGCCAAATTAGTGGTTTGTGAATGAGCGATACCGATAAAGCTGTTCATGATCCCCCAAACTGTCCCGAATAGGCCGACAAATGGAGAAATTGCGCCGATGGTCGCCAAATAGCCGTTGCCACGTCCCATATGACGGCTGATTGCTGCGACGGCACGTTCCATACGGAATGAGGTTCTCTCTTTAGTACCGACTTTGTCAGTGCTTACTGCGGACAGAGTACGCTCTGACTGTGCTTCGCTCAACAACAGACGACTGATACTCCGCTTGCCAAAATCCGCGGCAATTTTCGTCGCCTCATCCAGATTGCCAACGTCAGCCAAGGCCAGTTGTTCTTTGCGTAAACGGCGGCGAGCCATTAACAATTCAGCGCCTTTGGAGAAAAGCAGCGCCCATGTAATGACAGAGGCGATCACCAATCCCACCATGACGGTTTTTACTACCGCGTCTGCGTTCTTATACATGCCCCAAACAGACAGATCTGTTGCGAAGCCACTGGACAGGTTTTCAGATTCCTCTGCAACCGTTTCGGTAGTTACGGTTTCTGCTGTACCAGCCGCTACGGTTTGCACTTCAGTAGTTGCTGGCGCATCTGTTTTCTGCGTATCCGTTTTCTGGACGTCAGTTTTCGGTTCTACCACTTGCGGAGCTACGGAAGATTCTGATGTTGCCGGAGCGGCTACCTGAGCAGCAGCCTGATTTTCTGGCACGGCTGTTGCTGGCGCTGTATCAGCCCATGCTGAACTTGTTAATCCGAATGCCAATAGAATAGAAGCTGTCAAATTACGCATCAGTTAGCCTTACTCTCTTTCTTATAGATTCTGTTACTTAGCAGTGAATAACGTTTACTCATCTTGCTAATCCTAATATGACCAAAGTCATGCTTCTTACTTTCTTCTTGCCTCAAGGGTTCAAGAGGGGAAAAAAGTCCGCTGCAAATGATATCAGACATTGTGCGATTTGATAGTAATTATCATTACTATTTAATAAAAAAGTGATAATTAACGATACACTTTCGTTAACGCTTTCTGATTTGCCATCGACAGATCACCTTGAATTTTCGTCAAGTTGCTCGAATCCCTTTGGTAAAACCACCTCAAATCTTTTAACTTGCTAATCATTATTTGCACAATTTTATTTGGCCACTGAACAATGAGCCAAAAATTAACTTGAGGTGAGATTCCATGACAGAAAAGAAGCTAGAAACCTTATTGGTCAGTGCAGGAAGGCAAAAAAAATATACGCAAAGTGCCGTTAACCCTCTGATTCAACGCACGTCATCTGTCATTTTCAATACCGTTGAAGATCTGAAACATGCTTTGAAGAATCGTGCCAAGGGCGAATTATTCTATGGGCGACGTGGCACACTGACGCATTTTGCCTTTCAGGAGACGATGGCCGAACTGGAAGGCGGCGCAGGCTGCTCACTATATCCTTCCGGCGCCGCTGCTATCACTCATTCGATCCTGGCATTTGTGGAAACTGGCGATCATGTTCTGATGACCGGAACGGCTTACGAGCCGACGCAGGAATTTTGCGATCACTTTCTACAAAAAATGGGCATTTCCACCGATTATTTTGACCCGATGATCGGAGAGAGCATTGCTTCGCTGATTAAGCCAAATACCAAGGTTATCTTTCTTGAGTCTCCCGGCTCCCTGACGATGGAAGTGCAAGACATTCCCGCTATCGTGCGGGCTGTCCGTCAGGTCAATCCTGAGATTGTGATTATTATCGATAATACATGGTCGGCGGGCGTTCTGTTTAAGGCGCTGGAGTTTGGTATCGATATTTCTGTTCAATCTGCCACGAAATATATCATCGGCCATTCGGACGGAATGCTGGGAACGGCGGTGGCTAATGCTCGATGTTGGGATCAACTCAGGGAACGCTCTTACCTGCTGGGACAAATTGCTGATCCCGATACGGTGTATATGGCAAACCGTGGGCTGCGCACACTAGCGGTTCGCTTAAAACAGCATGAAGAAAGCAGCATCAAAATTGCCAAATGGCTCGCAGAACGACCAGAGGTGGCTGAAGTTTATCATCCTGCTCTGCCTTCTTGCCCGGGACATCATTACTTTCAGCGCGATTTCACTGGTTCTAGCGGGCTATTTTCTTTTCTCCTGAATACCCAACTTACGTCTGAGCAATTTGCTGATTATCTTGATAACCTGAATCATTTTAAAATGGCATTTTCATGGGGAGGATTTGAGTCGTTGATTTTGGGTATTCAACCTGAAACGCTCAAATTACTGCGTCAGTATGATTCATCGCAGAAAACAGGTACCTTATTCCGTCTCCACATTGGGTTGGAAAATCCACAAGACTTGATTGGCGATCTGGCAGCCGGTTTTACTCGCCTTGCCATTCGTTAACCCAGATAATCAACGCTCAAAAGCGCGCACTAAAATCATGGCTGTCTCTTCATTACCATTGCAGATAGCCACTGTTTTACTCACGGTTTTACTCATTGCTTTACTTTTCCCACCTCAATTCCAATCAAACCTTCATGCAGGATCAAATCAACCCCCCATCCCCTCATTTTGCGGTACACTGGGATAGATCTGTTTGTTAATTAGTTTACTCGCAAAAATCACAGGATAAACAATGGAAACGTTAAGCGAGATCGTGCATGCACTCTGGCATCATGATTTTAACCAACTCGCCAATCCCGATGTCATCTGGATTATTTATGGTGTCCTTTTTGTCACCCTAGTGCTGGAAAACGGACTATTACCAGCGGCCTTTTTACCCGGCGATACCCTGCTAATACTTGCTGGTGCTTTGATTGCCAAAGGTGTCATGAGCTTCATTCCCACGATTATCCTGCTGACCATCGCAGCAAGTTTGGGGTGTTGGTTGGGGTATTTACAAGGGCGATGGCTCGGTCATACCCGCGTTGTCAAAAACTGGCTGGCCCAGCTTCCCTTGCAATATCGCCAACGCGCCAATGTGCTATTCACCAAACATGGCCTATCTGCCCTGCTTATTGGGCGTTTTTTAGCGTTTATTCGTACTCTCCTGCCAACATTTGCCGGCATTTCTGGTCTAAATAGTAAACGCTTTCAATTTTTTAACTGGTTAAGTGGCTTTTTATGGGTCATTATTATCGTGGGTTTTGGCTATATCTTGAACCAGATCCCGTTTATCAAGGCACATCAAGATCTGGTCATGAATATTTTGATGATTTTACCTGTCATTCTGTTGATCAGTGGGTTGTCTGCTTCTCTGTTGATGTACTGGCGTCACAAGAAGGCATCATCAAAGAAACATAAATAAACATATTTGTCGTTTTAACATTCTTGTGAAACCACTATTTATTCATTTATCAACAAAAAAATTAAACAATCAGAGTCCATTCCAACAGGTATTGTTACTGCCAACAGTTTGAGCACTGCCCAAATGTAACATGCTGAACAACTGCCCCTGAATGGGATGGGCTGCCTCATCAATCAATATCGATAAGCCAATATTGATAAACAAAAGTATGCTCGCTGGTATAGCCAAAAACTTACATGATTCTGTTAGTAAGGCGGTTATTATTATGCAAAACTTCACACTACACACACCCACCAAAGTTATTTTTGGCAAAGGGCAAATTGCCCAATTGAGCTATTTGGGAGTATTGAACCCAATTCCGCCTATGAGATTCGAAACACGATAAGCTCCTGCAATATGCTGAACGTGTTTGGAATTTCACGGAGGGTTCTGAAGAAGAACGAGTTAGCAAGGCTATTCATGCCACTCGTCAGTTTTTTGAAAGTCTGGGCATGAAAACCCACCTTTCAGATTATCAACTTGATGGCAGTTCTATTCCAGCCATGATCAAAAAATCAGAACAGCAAGGTTTGGTTGCCTCCGGTGAGCACCAAGATATTACGCTTGATGTCAGTAAGCAAATTGATGAGGCGTCCATCTGAAATTCCAAACCTGAAGGAGGTAAGAATGGGTCAGCAGACAATTATTAAACTCGTTGATGAGAATCGCATGCCACAATTGGGTCTTGGGGTTTGGAAAGCGAGTAATGAGCAGGTTGTTGGTGCTATCCACACTGCGTTAGAAGTGGGCTACCGCTCCATTGATACGGCTGCGATTTATCATAACGAAGAAGGTGTAGGGAAAGCCCTGAAGGAAAGTGATATTCCACGCGAAGAAATTTTCATTACCACCAAACTTTGGAATGATCGCCATCTGGATGCCAGCACTGCATTACAGGAAAGTTTGGACAAACTACAGCTAGACTATGTTGATCTCTATCTCATTCAGTGGCCCGTTCCCGAACAGGATCATTATGTTGATGCATGGAGGCAACTTATTGAATTGAAAGAGGCCGGATTGACTCGCAGTATTGGTGTTTGTAATTTTCATATCGAGCACCTACAGAAATTGATGTTGGAAACCAGCGTGATTCCGGCAATCAACCAAATTGAATTGCATCCCTTGATGCAACAGCGGCAACTTCACTCATGGAATGCCACCCATCATATTACAACTGAGTCTTGGAGCCCATTATCACAGGGTGGAAAAGGCGTTTTTAACTCCTCATTGGTTGAAAGATTGGCCATTAAACACGGTAAGACCCCAGCGCAAATTGTGATTCGCTGGCACCTTGAATGTGGCATGATTGTCATTCCTAAATCCGTTACGCCTTCCCGCATCAAAGAAAATTTTGATGTATTTGATTTCAGATTGGAAAAAGAAGATTTAACTGCCATGGCTGAATTGGATATTGGTAAGCGGATAGGCCCAAATCCTGATACTTACAATCAACTTTAAAATATATCCCCCCATCTGATTCAATCTATTCCAACAGACCTGAATTCTGTTTTTCAACGGAGTTCAGGTCATGAACCTGACCCAAAGCCGCGCCCTTCAAACACTACAATTCATTAATTCAATCGATATTATGAATAATCACCATGGTGATTATTCATGTATACTTAATGACATAAACTTAATTTTTAACATTAAATATTAGTTATATTAAATAGATAATTGATAATTTCTGTATTTATGGCAGAAATCAATATATCTATCTTCATTAGAAAACCCAAATAAAACTTAAGGAAATGATAATGATTTACATAGTTATTTCTTTACTGATGCTGATCCCTTTTTTCTTCGTCTTAAAGGGGCTTCTGTTATCACATCAGATCCACCACAATGCATCGGGTATTATGTTCGCAATAGCCGCTATTGCCTTTCATATGTATATCTTCCGTTTCGACCAGATTCCGATTGTGCATGTTGCTATATCCCATAAACCGATTGTGTTTTATGCCGCAGTTGTGATAGCACTTCTACACGGTGTGATCTATTCCATTTGCTTCAAACGATATTATGGGAAGGCGATTTATGAAGAGCATTAAAAAATGTTTTTTAGTCCATCGCCCCCTTTTGGGGCGATGCTTTGGTCAATGCAGGATTCAGGCTTTGAGCTGTTTTACGGTGCAACTTTATTTTCTGGCGGTGTTAACAAAAACACTTTTTCATTTTTGCCAAGCCACTGATGGGCTATTTGATTGATATCATCAACATTGAGCACTTCCACTAATGAGGCTGCTTGGGTCAAGCGTGAAAAATCACCGTCATCGGTAGCAATCTGTGCAAGTGCATCAGCCCAATAACTGGCGCTCGATTCTATTTCTTGCTTCTCAATTCTCCACATGTTTCTGGCTTCATCTAATTCCTTGTGGGTAATACCGTGAATACGGGTTTCTTCAAGCACTCGGCGGGCAATATTGATCATCTCATCGGCACGTTCAGGTGCGGAAGTGAAATTTAATCGTGCGGAATAATAAGATGACGGTAGTTTAGCTAGATGGTGTCGTCATGAAACACTCAGCCAAAGCGCAAGACAGCGGATCTGGACAGCAGCAAGAAACGACGTACTATTTTTAGCATAACGGGTTGCTATACCACGCCAGCGTTTCAGGTGAAGAAAAGCATTTTCAACTAAGTGCCTGAGTCGATAGAGTTCCCGGTCATATTCTCGTTTTACTTTGCGATTTTTACGACCGGGAATTTGTGCTTTCATGCCTTGTTGTCTGGCTTGTTCTCCTATTGCAACGCTTCCAGAATATGGAACGCGGCTTTTACCCGCTCGGGATTGGGATAATTCTTATTCGCCAGCATCACTATGCCAATCTGCTTTTCAGGAATGAATGCCACATAGGCACCAAATCCGTTAGTCGCGCCGGTTTTATGTACCCAGGACGCTTTCACGGCCTGAAGATGAGGGGTAATCGCTACTGCAGTTTGCGGTGCGAGGGCGACTTTATTTTCGCTACCGTCAATCACTGCTTTGGTTTCCACCGGCCAATTGAACATCTCCCAACCTAAGCCCTGAAACATGCTGCCAATGTGCCAGTAGCGCGACTGAGCCAGCCTTATGCCTTGTTGCAGCGACTTATCCTCGACTCTCTGCGGGTCCATATTGGCTTGCACCCAGCTCGCCATATCCTCAATTGTCGTTTTCACCCCGTAAGACTCGGCGTCCAACATGCCTGATGACACACGCACTGGCTTGTCGTCGCGGTAGCCCCATGCATAATGATTTTCTTCAGCCACGGGGACGTTAATCCATGTATGAGACAGCTTCAGCGGTTCAAAGACGCGTGTTGTCATTGCCTTTTCAAAACTCATTCCGGAAGGTTTGACTGCCAGCATACCAAACAGGCCAATGCTAGCGTTGGCATACAGACGTTTTTCCCCGGGTGCCCACTGCGGTTGCCAACCCTGATAGAAGTTGAGCAGTGAAGCTTGGTCGGTGACCTCATCGGGTACTTGCAGCGGTAAACCGCCTGCCGTGTAAGTTGCGAGTTGCAGCAGGGTAATGTCTTTCCACTGCTTGCCAGTCAGTTCCGGCCAGTATTTTGTCGCAGGGTCGCTGAGCTTGATTTCACCGCGTGCTATGCTCTCTCCACCCAGTACGCCGGTAAAAGTCTTACTGATCGAACCGAGTTCAAATATGGTTTGTCTGGTCACTGGTCGATTGTGCCCGATATCGGCCAGACCGAAGGTGAAGTAATAAGGCTTACCCTGATAAATGACGGCAACTGCCATGCCCGGGATGGACTGCTCTTTCAGCAGTGGATTAATGCTGTGCCTGACAGCCTCGCCGATCAGTTTTTCATTAAGCGTTTTTGGGGCAGCAAGAGTTGAACATGAAGCGGTGAGCAGCAACGCACAACAAAGTGATTTTTTCATCATTGGTAACTTCTCATAAAATGACTCAACAGGACTCCAGAGTCCATCAGATGCATCTAAATAATATATGGACACCGACTCAATTCAAGTAGGTGAGTAAATTTTTCTGACAACGTAGCCGCAAACATATATTCGTACATGAACTCCCGCGTATGTGCAAGATAAGTTCGTCGGGTGGCGGTCATAACTGCGTGCGTACATTCGGCTTCTGTGTTTGCAGATTATTTTCTGCTGAGCCATGATAGATATGTGCACACCTGCGCCTTATCGGCTTTTAGACCTTTATTCATTCGTGGTCGTCGGATATATCAGGTTTTGCAGGTGTCGGTCTGACCGATCTCCCATCTCACTTTTCCCGCGCAATTAGCAAGATCAATAAAGCTAAAAACTATTTCATTACTCTGTGATTACGACGTCAACCTGAATTTCTCTTCACCCGTTAATATCACCCACGATATTCTGGCGATCTTATTTGCCAGCGCGATAGCCACAATATTAACCGGACGGCGCTGCATCAGCTTTTTTACCCACTCGCTATAGTTATCATGCCTTCGATTAATAGGGTAAATAACCGCTCTGGCTCCCTGAACCAACAGCTTACGGATATAACCATCACCCCGTTTCGTTATTCCCGCGAGTCTGGTTTTTCCACCACTGGAATATTGTCTGGGGGTTAACCCTAGCCAGGCAGCGAAGTGTCGGCCATTTTTGAACCGGTTAGGATCTCCAACGCGACTGACAATGGCTGTGGCGATCACCGGCCCAATACCGGGAATAGTGGCCAGCCGTTGACAGAAGTCATTCTCTTTGAAATACCTGTCAATCATTTCGTTAAGCTCACCGACCCATGCCTGTAAACAGGCTAATTGCTCAAGATACATCATGCCCAGTTTTCTCAGGATAGGGGTTATCGCTGATTCACCGTTCTCTATAAACTCAAGGAGACCTTTTTTTAGCAACGCCAACCCGGTCGGAAATATCATGCCTTCTTCTGAAAACAGACTGCGGAGCTGATTTGATTTAGCTGTTCTTTCCTGAATAGCCCCTTCCCGCATTCGATGTAATGACTGTAACGATTGCTGCTCAGCACTTTTTATGGGCACACAGTGAATATCCCTTCTTGTCACCGCCATACAGATCGCAGCAGCATCATTAGCATCATTTTTCCCGCCGACAACAAAAGGTTTAACGTATTGGGTTGGCAACAAATGAACCGTGTGCCCCAGTTTTGTCAGTTTCCGTCCCCAATAATGAGCACTATGGCAGGCTTCAATCCCGATGAGTGCCTGTTCGAGAGTGGCAAAAAACTTCAACACACTGTTTCGACGTAACTTCCGTTTAATCGTGGTGACACCACGGTGGTCTGTCCCATAAACCTGAAAAATATTTTTAGCAATATCAAGACCGATGATGAGATTAGGCATAATCCCCTCCCAAAGCTGGCTGGATTTTATTGATGAATTCCCATCTTACTCCGTGAGGAGCGGGAGTTCATAACATCAGCTTCAGTGAGCCCTGATGAAAATCCGCACTCTCTGTCCTCATTAATTCAACAGTCTCGATAGACTGATCGGGTTACCAGGTTCACAGAGAGTCGGTACTACCTGTCAGTAATTACATAAAATTATGGACTTTTGCTACATAAAGGGTTACTCATCGCGCTTCATAACTCGATTGTTGGTTGACCAGTGCCCACGCTATTCGGGCATTTTTATTTGCCAGCGCTACTGCTGCCTTATTGAGTCCGCTACGGGTTATCACGCCTTTTAACCAACGCTGCAATCCATTACCTCGTTCGTCGGGGAGTTTTTGCACTCGATAAGCCACGGAGCGGGCACCGTGGATCCGTATTCCACGCAAATAGCTATCTCCGCGTTTCGTGATCCCCAATAACTGACTGTAAGGCAGCAACAGAGCAGCCAGTAAAAATAGGCTTGCCACAGTATGTCCAATGGGACGCCACCATGAAAATAAACGTTCTTTGGGGGTAGGAAAAAACTCTGGTTTGGCAATGAGGTCACAGTCTCGCCAAATCTGGGCAATATTCTGGTAGGCCACCTGATGTTCAGGTGAGGCAGACAACCATTGTTGAAATACCAGCCGTTGCTGCTCTGATAACGGTTGCCCACGCTGGCGGGTAAACCACAGGGCAGCCTGTTCATCGATATTGCCTGATGAATTCTTGTCCATCATGTTCTCAGGCGGCTGGCGCATTATTGATTTTCTCCGTGGTAATCAACATAATTTTTGCAATGTACTAATGCACTGGCGATATGCTTTTCCACCATGCTGGTGGAGATCCCCATTCTTTCTGCTATCTCGTTTTGGGACAGCCCTTCGAAGCGATACATCAAAAATGCTTCACGGCGACGAGGTGGCAGTGTTTTGATGGCGTCATACAGGCGCTGGAGCCGTTGTTGCTGTTCTACAATTTCTGCCGGATCGGCTTGCTTACCGGGAACCTGCAAAGCCACCATTTCGCTTTCTTCTTCCTGAATCGCCTGCTGTTTCTGTTTCTTACGCCAATGGTCAATCAGAACATTGTTGGCAATTTTGAACAAAAAGGCACGGGATTCCCGCACAGGAGTCTGTTTTTTTCGGTTGAGCCATAGGGCAAAGACATCTTGTGACAGATCGCTGGAGTCACTGCTGTTTTCAACCCGTTTATGGAAAAAACGCATAAGCTGTTTATAGGTCAGTTGGTATGCGTGACTGACTTTATGAGCCAGTGACTTATTTATGGACATTATTTACTGGTATTGAAATCAAAAAAGCGGCCTGAGAAATAAGCCCAAATCCATCGCTTCGATTAAGTGAAACCACTGTCTGTTAGAAGTATATCTCTTCATTGTTTCAAGCTGCGCTTTGTTGGCTGCGCTCATTTTCTCAGTCACACCATTATCTGTGATCCTGAAGGGATTCAGTCCCTTGCCATCACGCTGAAACTTAAAGTCTGCCGAATACAATCACTGTAATTATTATAAGATTCAATATCATTCGCAGAAGCATTATGCCTATAATTCTCCAGAAAGAAATATTTGAGGCAAATTGTTATAAGGGGATTGTTGTGGGGAGATTGTTATGGACAGTATGACAAACAGTATATTTCACCCCATGATACGCCCTGCGGACAGTTTCTCGTTAGGTAGAGGTTTTTCGTTGGGTGGAATAATACTGAGTGTGTTGTTTCATCTGGCGTTGCTCCTGATTGGTATTAATTGGTTTGTGAATCAATCCCGTCAGAGTGGTGCTCTCCCCCCTGCAATGACACTGCAACTTGGTATGTACCAGCTAGAAAAGCAAGCCGACCCTGATCGGGCAGAAGGGCCTGAACAAGTCATGTCGGCACCGGAAGCAACACAAATTGAATCCCCCGTGAAGCAACCTGAACAGGCGAAATTTCCAGTAATTGATCAAGGTAATCTGGCATATGCGCCGGAAAAAAAAGCCAAGAAAGAATTGAGAAAGAAAATCCCCATTGATGTCATGACGCCAGAAACCGGGTCTGTTTCTGACATATCATCAGCCCCGCTTTCTGGCAGTGCGGTAAGCAGCAGCGCGAATTTTTCCAGTGCAGCGTCCCATGCCATTAGTGGGCGGGAAGGATGGGAAAATCTCATTCATGGGCATCTAGCGAAATATAAACGATATCCCCGCGATGCCATGCGCTTCAAATCCAGTGGAGTCAGCCATGTGCTGGTCAGGATCAATAGCAAAGGTGAAATCGTACTGGCTAATATTCTAACTTCATCAGGCACCAAGATCCTCGATAAAGAGGCGCTAGCAACAGTGAGGCGCGCAGCACCATTTCCTGTGCCTCCGCATGAACTCCTCAACGGAGGCGTGGTGGAGATGGTGACACCGATAATTTTTGATATAAAAATCGGTTAACGGGTGGAGCCATCCTCCTCATTATCTTCATCCGGTGATTTGGTATTCGCGGTCAAAAGATAAGGGGACTGTTGCCAGCGGCTGGGGGACAATTGCAGTAAATTATGAGCCAGAATAAAGCCAATCGCCAAGGATAGCAGGAGCATAACCCTCAGAAGGTTAGTGGTGTTATCGACCTGCTTGGCTTCTGTTGCCAATCTATGGGTATCCAGCGTCAGGCGAAGAAAACCTTTCGGATGATTTTTTCCCGGTATAGGTACGACGATTTGTTGGTTGAAATAGCCACTGGATTTTTTACCTTCTAACGATAATCGCTCACGGACAGAAATCGGCTCACCACTTCGTGCTATCTGGGTTCCATTCTCCAAATAAACACTGGCATCCAAAATACGGCTTTTGCTGGTCAGGTAATCCAAATTGGCTACAATCTTTTTATTATTAAGATCTTTGCTACCATTCTCCATATAATCAGACAAGCTGAATGCGACCTGTTTAGCTAATGTTTGCGCCAAATCTTCAAACTGATCCATATGGGCCTGCTGTTGAGAACGGCTGAAATAGGAAACACCCTGCATCAGCAGTACCAGCAGAGCTATACATATTAAAATAATCGCCGTCTTGTGCAGTCGAAGTTTTAGCTTTGCTTTTATCATCGTTATCCCATCCCATGCTAAGAAAGCACATGTTGCCAGATGCGGTAATGATAGGATAGTTTGAAAAGCATTTTTTGCCTGCCAAAATTGTATGGAATTACAGGAGTCGATGTTCATGTCTAATAATCTGGCCTATCGCTACTTACCGGATGAGATCCATAAATGGCCGGGATTACCATTATCCCTTAGTGGAGATGAAGTCATGCCACTGGATTACCGAGCAGGAGACAGCGGCTGGTTGCTGTATGGGCGCGGTTTGGATAAACAGCGTATCAGCGATTTTCAGCACCAACTTGGGGCAGCCATTGTGGTGGTATCTTCATGGCGTATTGATGATTATCAGGTTGTTCGTATTGCCGGTAGTCTTTCTCCCCGCATCAAACGACTAGCGGATGAGTGCCGTCTGGATGTTGTTCCTTTGGGGCAAATCCCGCGTCTGCGCTCACCCGGCTTATTAGTGATGGATATGGACTCAACCGCTATCCAGATCGAGTGCATTGATGAAATTGCCCGCTTGGCCGGCGTTGGCGATAAAGTAGCTGAAATTACAGAGCGAGCGATGCAAGGCGAACTGGATTTTTCAGAAAGCCTGCGCGAGCGAGTTGCCCAACTGGCAGGTGCCGATGCATCAATCTTGCAGCAAGTGATGGAAACACTTCCCCTTATGCCAGGGCTAACCAGCCTTGTCCGCAAGTTACAATCATTGGATTGGCATGTCGCGATTGCCTCCGGTGGTTTCACCTTCTTTGCCGATAATCTTCGCCGCCAGCTACGTCTTTTTGCCGCAGTCGCCAATCAGCTTGAGATAAAAGATGGCAAGCTGACCGGCAAGGTCAAAGGACCCATTGTCGATGCGAAATACAAGGCAACGACATTAATAAAGCTGGCAAAAGAGCTGGGTATTCCACTGAGTCAAACTGTTGCCATTGGGGATGGTGCCAATGACCTGAAAATGCTCCGCAAGGCGGGATTAGGAATTGCCTATCATGCTAAACCCAAAGTATATGCACAGGCTAAGGTTGCGATCCGCCATGCAGATTTGATGGGCGTTCTGTGTGTGTTGAGTGGTGGCTTGAAACACGAAGAACGTTAATGCTATACCCAATAGATGTTAAGTTACAGCTTGAAAGATGAAAGGCATAGCAGCCAAAGGTAATCATATTGAAGGGAGTGCAGAGTGGCAAAAGCAGCAAAACGGGCATTTGTCTGTAACGAATGTGGCGCGGATTATCCCCGCTGGCAGGGGCAATGTACCGCATGCCACGCATGGAATACTATTACGGAAGTGCGTTTGGCCGCAGCTTCATCTTCCCGCAATGAGCGTTTCAGCGGTTATGCTGGAGATGTGAGTATCAGTAAGGTACAGAAACTTTCAGATATCAGTCTGGAAGAACTGCCCCGTTTTTCGACAGGATTTAAAGAGTTTGACCGTGTTCTCGGTGGCGGCGTGGTTCCCGGCAGCGCCATTTTGATTGGTGGTAATCCCGGGGCGGGGAAAAGTACCCTGCTCTTACAAACCATGTGCCAATTATCGGCACAGATGAAAACCCTGTATGTGACGGGGGAAGAATCATTGCAGCAAGTGGCGATGCGGGCGCATCGGCTGGGATTGCCGACCGATAAACTAAATATGCTGTCAGAAACCAGCATTGAGCAAATTTGCCTGATTGCAGAGCAAGAACAACCCAAACTCATGGTGATTGACTCGATTCAGGTCATGCATATGGCGGATATTCAGTCTTCACCGGGCAGTGTGGCTCAGGTAAGGGAAACCGCAGCCTACCTGACACGATTCGCCAAAACCCGTGGCGTCGCCATTATCATGGTTGGGCATGTGACAAAAGATGGTTCTTTGGCTGGCCCCAAAGTGCTCGAACACTGTATAGACTGTTCCGTCATGTTGGATGGCGAAGCAGATTCCCGTTTTCGCACCCTGCGCAGCCATAAAAACCGCTTTGGTGCCGTCAATGAACTGGGCGTGTTCGCGATGACCGAACAGGGTTTGCGGGAAGTGAATAATCCTTCCGCTATTTTCCTCAGTCGTGGCGATGAAATTACCTCGGGCAGTTCCGTCATGATCGTATGGGAAGGCACGCGGCCTTTACTGGTTGAAATTCAGGCGTTGGTTGATCACTCCATGATGTCAAACCCGCGTCGCGTCGCGGTAGGACTTGAGCAAAATAGGCTGGCTATTCTGCTGGCTGTTCTGCACCGACACGGCGGATTACAAATGGCTGATCAGGATGTTTTTGTTAACGTCGTGGGCGGTGTGAAGGTAACGGAAACGAGTGCTGACCTAGCGTTGTTGCTCTCTTTGGTTTCCAGTTTCCGCAATCGCCCTTTGCCTCGTGATCTGGTGGTATTCGGTGAAGTGGGGCTGGCCGGTGAAATTCGTCCCGTACCCAGTGGGCAGGAGCGCATTTCAGAAGCAGCCAAGCACGGTTTTAAACGGGCTATTGTTCCTCACGCCAATATGCCTAAAAAATCATTACCAGACATGAAAGTATTTGGTGTCAAAAAACTGGCTGATGCTTTATCTGTTCTGGATGATCTGGATGACTAAGTCCTCTTTTATTCCTTTAAGACCTAAGTATTTTTCCTAATTACCTAAAATATTTATTGCCTGCCATCACATATAAAATAAGGCAGGCAATAAAATTAGCCTTCAATCTCCCCTCCTTTAAATTTCGAGTATGTTATGCCAGCAGCAAAAATTCAGATTTTTCCTAATACACATAAATCAACCAGCAATATTTAAAAAGGTATTTTTATTCATTCTATTTAAATAAAAAATCAGTTGATTAGGCATTATCTTATTTAAATTTTTATACATTTATCGAATACTGCTATTTATTGATTATACCATCCTGATGGTACTCAGTCCCCTCAACCGCTATATAAATATATCTATAACGATTAAGGGAAAAGCCAGCTACATTCGATAATTCGTATTGTCAGTAAATTTTATGATCAAACTACCAATTTAGTATTGGGTTATTTTATTTTATTCATATATTTGATTGTTTAATTTTAAATACTCGCTGTCGTTAAAATGACAGTATTTCATTCCAAAACATCAATAAACAACCACTTTTGTTTTTACTTTCACAACAAGCATGCTATTTTGTTTAATATAATAAACACAAAGGGAGGTTATATGGGACAGTTTGACTACTTGAAAGAAGCTATCAAACAGGCAGGTTACACGTTACAGCAAGTTGCTGATGCCTGTGGCATGACAAAAGGCTATCTAAGCCAACTCATTAACGACAAAATAAAGAGTCCCAGCGCGCAGAAACTGGCTTCTCTTCATCAATATCTAGGATTGGCGTATCCCATGGAAAATAAAACAATCGGTGTCGTGTTTGGTAAATTTTACCCGCTACATACTGGACACATTTATTTGATTCAACGAGCATCCAGTCAAGTTGATGAATTACACGTTGTCCTTTGTTATGACGAAGTGCGTGATCGTGAGTTGTTTATCAACAGCTCGATGTCCCAACAACCCACTGTAAGTGACCGCCTGAGATGGTTGCTGCAAACATTCAAGTATCAAAAAAATATTCATATTCACGCATTTGATGAACAAGGAATGGAGCCCTATCCAAATGGCTGGGAATCGTGGAGTAAAGGCGTGAAGGCATTTATGGCAGCAAAAGGCATCTGTCCTCAATACATCTACTCCAGTGAAGCCCAAGATGTTTCCCGTTATAAAGAACATTTCGGTGTTGAAACCGTTCTCATCGACCCACAGCGCTCATTCATGAATATCAGCGGCAGCCAAATTCGTCAGGCTCCTTTCCGCTATTGGGAGTATATCCCTACAGAAGTGAAGCCATTCTTTGTGCGTAAAGTTGCCATTCTTGGCGGCGAATCAAGCGGAAAATCCACATTGGTAAATAAACTGGCCAATATGTTTAACACCACCAGCGCATGGGAATATGGACGCGAATATGTATTTTCCCATCTGGGGGGCGATGAAATGGCCTTGCAATACTCAGATTACGATAAAATTGCGTTAGGTCATGCTCAGTATCTTGATTTTTCTGTAAAATATGCTAATAAAGTTGCTTTTATTGATACTGATTTCGTGACAACACAAGCATTTTGCAAACGTTATGAAGGAAAAGAGCATCCTTTTGTTCAGGCCATGATTGACGCGTATCGCTTTGATTTAGTGATTCTTTTAGAAAACAACACCCCGTGGGTGTCTGATGGTTTGAGAAGTTTGGGTAGTGAACGAGATCGCAAAGAATTTCAGCATTTACTTGAAAGTTTGTTGAAGAAAAATAATATCGATTATGTCTGTGTCAATTCACCAGATTATGATCAACGTTTTCTGCGTTGTGTTGAACTAGTTCAACAAATGTTAATGGCATAACTAACTTTTATATATAAAATAGATTACACTTATATTATTATCACGATTAATTGATAGCAATTTATTCTTCTCTGTAACTTTTATCATTATGTGTTTATTGCGCTTTAACATTTAATTAAATGTTTACTGTGGTTATTTTCACAATGGTAATAAAATAAATTGTGATAATAATATTTTTTGATACTTTGTTTTTACCGTTTTGACTTGAATTACAGAGAAATAAGTCATTTAATGAATAGGTCTATTGATTTATTTATATAAAATTTATTAGTTATTAATAATCCCACAAATATTATAGGTGTTTATTAACAATAATGGAGGTAATGCAAAAGTAACATTAAAATATTAATGAAATATAAAATGACTTTTTTCCTTATTATCAAAGTGGAATAAAAATAGAAGAATTTATGCTATTTTTATTTAGCTTAATATTTACTTTAGGCATAATTAATTAATATTCTTGATTTTTTTATTCTAAGACTAAGAAACATCTCATTTATTAGATAGTCATTGTAAATAATAATTGACATAAGATGAGTATATCCTCGGTGAAGATGTTTCACATATATACTATTTTCATTCGCACAATACCATAGGGATATTAGTGTTATTACGAATGAACTTAGACAGCATATGTTAAGGAAAAAGCTTTAATCTTTTAACCTAATTGTGTTGAGAATATGAACTTGAATCAATTTAAATCGATTGAGGTTATCAATATTTCATATGGTTTAACTGATACTACAGTTAATCATGAAATGATTTCAGATATCACATTTTCTATTATACCAGGTGAAATTACTTTGATAACAGGGCCGAAGGCGTCGACTAACCGTACAATATTGTCGATTGCATCGGGTATGTTACAACCAGACCAAGGAGATGTATTAATTAATAATAACAAGTTGAAACTAATGAATGATGTAGAATTAGGAAAGTTTCATGCCGAAAATAGTGGGTTTATTTTTCAAGATTTCAATTTATTTAGTGAACTCACGCTGTTAGATAACTTGTTATTATCAACTTCTTATGGATTATCGCTTTCTCGCGAACAGGCAGAAAAAATCGCGAAGAAATCGTTGGATATTGTGAAATTAGGCGATAAAAGCCGTTATTACCCAGGGGAACTGTCTGAAAACGAGAAACAGCTGGCTGCAATGGCAAAAGCCATCGTCAGAAGGCCCGAATATTTATTCGCAGATGATCCGACGCGTAACTTAGATCATCAGGCATTTCAGACGTTCATTAATATCTTTAAATTTATTGCACATGAACAGAAAGGCACGGTTGTGATTGCCTCCCAAGATAGCCGCCTGATGAAACATGCAGATAGCGTTATCACTTTAGCAAGTGGAAAGGCAGTTAAAACTTATGAATCATTTCAGGAACAACGGGTTTTAGTGCAATCATTATCAGTAAACTAGTCATAATCAGTAAAAAACGGCCTGATATCAGGCCGTTATCTTTATCAGATTTATTTGCTGATCTTTTTATATTTAATACGGTGAGGCTCCAGCGCTTCTGCCCCCATTGTCCGCTTTTTATAATCTTCGTATTCGCTGAAGTTCCCTTCAAAGAAAGACACTTTACCTTCATCCTGATAATCAATGATGTGTGTCGCAATACGATCAAGGAACCAACGGTCATGGGAAATAACCATCGCACAACCAGGGAATTCCAGCAGGGCGTTTTCCAATGCGCGCAGAGTTTCGATATCCAAATCGTTGGTTGGTTCGTCAAGCAGCAACATGTTACCGCCAACTTGCAGCAGTTTGGATAAATGCAGACGACCACGTTCACCACCAGACAATTCACCAACGCGCTTGCCTTGATCTACGCCTTTGAAGTTAAAGCGTCCAACATAGGCACGGCTTGGAATTTCAAAGTTTCCGATACGCATGATGTCTTGACCACCAGAAACTTCTTCCCAAACGGTTTTGCTGTCATCCATGCTATCGCGGAACTGATCAACGGAAGCCAATTTAACGGTTTCACCCAACGTAATGGAACCGGAATCAGGTTGCTCTTGACCAGACAACATACGGAATAGTGTTGATTTACCCGCACCGTTCGGGCCGATGATTCCAGCAATCGCCCCTTTAGGCAGGGAGAAACTCAAGTTATCGATCAGGACTCGATCACCATAAGATTTGGTTAGGCTGGAAACTTCCAGCACTTTGTCACCCAAGCGTGGTCCCGGTGGGATGAACAACTCACTGGTTTCATTGCGCTTCTGGTACTCAACGTTATTGAGTTCTTCAAAGCGAGCCAGACGTGCCTTACCTTTTGCCTGACGTCCTTTCGGATTTTGGCGAACCCACTCAAGTTCTTTCTCAATGGATTTACGACGAGCCGCTTCTGACGAAGCTTCCTGTGCCAGACGTGCGTCTTTTTGTTCCAGCCATGAAGAATAGTTGCCTTCCCATGGAATACCTTCACCACGGTCAAGTTCCAAGATCCAGCCAGCAACGTTATCAAGGAAATAACGGTCATGGGTAATCGCAACCACAGTACCTTCGTAATCGTGCAGGAAGCGTTCCAACCATGCGACCGATTCAGCATCAAGATGGTTGGTTGGTTCGTCGAGCAGCAACATGTCTGGTTTTTCCAGCAACAGGCGACAAATCGCTACACGACGACGCTCACCACCGGACAGATACTCAATTTTGGCATCCCAAGCAGGTAAACGCAGGGCATTAGCCGCTCTCTCAAGCTGATTCTCCAGATTGTGTCCGTCATGAGATTGGATGATAGCTTCCAGTTCACCTTGCTCTTTTGCCAGTTTATCGAAATCCGCATCTGGATCAGCATAAGCGGCATAAACTTCATCAAGGCGCGTCAGGGCATTTTTTACTTCGCTGACAGCTTCTTCTACTGCTTCGCGAACGGTATTCTCAGTATTGAGCTTAGGCTCCTGCGGCAGATAGCCAATTTTAATACCGGGTTGTGGGCGAGCATCTCCCTCGATATCTTTATCAATACCCGCCATGATGCGCAGTAAGGTCGATTTACCTGCACCATTGAGGCCGAGAACACCAATTTTTGCTCCAGGGAAAAAACTCAGAGAAATATTTTTCAGAATATGCCTTTTCGGGGGAACGATTTTGCCAACCCGGTGCATACTATAAACATATTGAGCCAATGTATTTTACCTTTTTGATTAATAAGGAATTTTTAAATTCGCTTGCGCTTAGATGGCGTATTTTACCCTAAATGTTACGTATCGTGTTGCTACCTGATTAGGATTAGATCCAAACACTCCATGGACGCAAACGGTAAAAATCATCTGTGCGGAACGCCTGTTTATGGATGGTATCGCCGTTCCAGTCTGCCGATTGTATTCACTGTGGAATGGAATACAAATAGGATTGCCTATGCTCTTATAAACTAAACATTTTTCCAATGCCTGTTTTTGGCATTCATTGGTTGTAATAAATCGCGCTAATAATATGATTATAATTACATGGCATTTTTACAATGCATTTGGGCATAGTGTATTTGAGCATTGATAGTAGTCTTCCGGAGAGGGATGTGGCAATGAGTAAGTGGCAGCATTTTGCAATGGCTGTAAGTATGGTTTCTATTGTTGCTGGAGCAGCTCATGCTGATTCTCTAGACGCCCAACGTCAGCGATATCGAGAGATACAACAGGCGTGGGATGCAAAAAATAGGGTGGAAGTTGAACGTCTGATGCCAACGCTGAAAGATTATCCCCTCTACCCTTATCTTGAATATCGCCAATTAATTCAGGATTTGGCAACTGCTACTCCCCAGCAAATTCAAAATTTCATTAATACTCACCCTACTCTGCCACCAGCGCGTTCCCTGAACTCCCAGTTTATCAATCAACTCGCCAACAATGGTGACTGGCCCGGCATTTTGGCATTCAGCCCCAACCCTCCAAGCGCGGTTGTAGAACGCTGTGATTATTACTTTGCCCAGTGGGCCACTGGGCACCAGCGAGTCGCATGGAAAGGAGCTCAAGAAATTTGGCTAAATGGAAATTCATTACCTGATAGTTGCAATAAACTCTTCGATGTCTGGGAACAGGCTGGATATTTATCCGTAAATTTAATTTTGCAGCGTATTGAATTGGCAATGAAAGAAAATAACGCCACACTCGTTACCTATCTTGCCAAGCGCTTGCCATTAGATTATCAGAGCTTAGGCTCAAGTTTGATCAAGCTACAACATAATCCTGCATTGATTGAACAATTTGCCGCAGCCACAACGCCAACGGATTTCACCCGTTCGGTTATCATGACGATCTTTTCGCGCTTTGCCCGCGAAAATGCTGAACTTGCCAGAATGAGCTTTCCTGCATTTGTTCGTGCGCAGAAAATGAATGACACCGAACGACAGCAATTAAAAGATATCGTTGCATGGCAGTTGATGGGAGATATCACGCCAGAAGAGGCAAAATGGCGGGATGAGACTATTCGAAACTCACAATCTACCAAACTGCTTGAGCGACGTGCCCGCTTGGCATTGAGAGATGAAGATGATACTGGGCTTGAAGAATGGCTTGCATTGCTGCCAAAAACGATCTTGCAACAAGATGAATGGCAATATTGGAGCGCCATTATTCTGCTCAACCAAGGAAAAACCGCAGAAGGAAATGCAATATTACATAAGCTGACTGAGCACCGTGGTTTTTATCCCATGGTAGCAGCCCAAAAATTACACATGTCTTATCCCTTGATCATTAATAAATCAGAAAGACCCGATATTGCCATTGCAAATATGCCGGAAATTAAACGTATCCGCGAGTTGCTGTATTGGGATATGGATAATCTGGCGCGTTCAGAATGGGTTCGCTTAGTTTCCTCGAAAAATCGAGTGAAACAGGAACAGTTAGCTCGCTATGCATTTGAGCAGCACTGGCCTGCGTTTAGTGTGCAAGCTACCATTACAGGGAAAATGTGGGATCACCTTGAAGAACGTTTCCCACTGGCATGGCAAAACGAATTTGCAAACTTTACGTCAGATAAAGATATTTCACAAAGTTATGCGATGGCGATAGCTCGTCAGGAAAGTGCATGGAATCCACAAGCCCGTTCCTCTAAAGGAGCCAGCGGCTTAATGCAAATCATGCCAAAAACGGCCGAACATACAGTAAAGAGTCAAAAAATTCAGGGTTATGCCAGCAGCAGCCAATTAATGGATCCTGTCATGAATATTAAAATTGGCACCGCCTATCTGGATGTGGTGTACCAGCGTTTCGGCAATAACCGCATTCTTGCCAGTGCGGCCTATAATGCCGGCCCTACTAATGTTGATCGTTGGCTAGCTAGTTCCTCTGGACGCATTAATGCGATAGCCTTTATTGAAAGTATTCCTTTCACTGAGACACGCTCTTATGTCAAAAACGTTCTTGCCTACGATATGTTCTACCATAATTTTATGGGGAAAATGCCGAACGTACTGACTGAGGCCGAATGGCAAAGACGTTATTAATTTGGGAAGCAAATATGATATGCTGCCGTACTAGTTGAATAGTATGGCAGTTAATTATGACACAAAATCATTTGATTGATCCGGCGCTTTCGCCGGAAGATGGTGATGACTGGCTCACTTTTGTAGGGTTGTTACAAACGGCATTTGAACAAAATTTGCAACATTCTATTTTGCAGCTATTATTAACACCCGATGAGCGTACTGCTTTATCAACTCGGGTTCGGATTATTCAGGAATTGATGCGTGGGCAAATGAGCCAGCGTGAACTGAAAAACGAGCTGAGTGTTGGTATTGCAACAATTACACGTGGTTCAAATAGCTTAAAAACAGCTCCCGCTCATGTTAAGACATGGTTGGAGGAACAGTTATTAAAATAACCGTTATTAACTTATTCAGATCGTTCGTGTAAAATAACGGCTTAAATAACTCTTGGGGTCATCCAGTCGTGACCCCAAGCTACTATACCGAACGGCTATACCATTAAGTATACCGTTAAGATTGGTTATTCAACTCTTTGTAAATTTCATGATGGATAGGTACAAGAGCCAGTATCAGAGCTTGATGATAAACGCTGGTGCGCGTCAGAATACCGTTGGTAAAAAAGCCGATTGCACCACCTTTCTGCTTGATGTTATCGATGCCGGCCACGTCTGCCATTTCATGGCCAAGCTCGCGTCCCTCACGAATGCCTTCCAATACTTTTTCAGGCAGCATCAGACTGGCAGAACGCGATTCTCCGCGAATTTGTTTATGTTCAACCACCATCCAGGCAAACGTCATGTCATCTTCAATTCCAGCTTCAACCCCAACCCAAAAATCAGCTTCAGGCCGAACTTGGCGGGCAGCCATAACTCGATGACGGGCACCTGTGCGGGTTTCACTATTGCCAATAGGTTGTTGAGGTACGCTGCTGTCTACGTTGACATCTTCTATGTGGTAAGTGCCTGGGCCAAAAACATCATCGAATGCAAGGCTAATCGCTTTTATTTTCGCAGAGTTAGTTGTTGCTGCAATAACGTGGTACATAATAAATAAATTATCCTTTGAATTATTTCAGATGCAGTATAACGGAAATTAAATATGTTACAGGTCTATCTTGTTCGCCACGGCGAAACCGAATGGAACGTGGCTCGCCGTATTCAGGGGCAATCTGACAGTCCTTTGACTGAAGTTGGCCGGCGTCAGGCTCGTTTGGTCGCCCAAAGAGTTAAATCAGAAAACATTACCCATGTTATCACCAGCGACCTTGGCCGAACACGCCAAACGGCAGAAATCATTGCTAAAACCTGTGGGTGCAACGTAATACTGGAACCGCGTTTGCGAGAGTTACACATGGGCGTTCTAGAAAATCGCGAACTGAGTTCCCTCACACCGGAAGAAGAATCCTGGCGTAAAAGTCTCGTCGATGGTACACCAAATGGACGGATCCCAGAAGGTGAATCGATGAATGAATTATCTATCCGTATGAGAGCCGCGCTGGAAAATTGCCTCAATCTACCGGCAGGCAGCCGCCCTCTGTTGGTAAGTCATGGTATGGCTCTCGTCAGTTTAATCTGTTCGATTTTGGGACTTCCGGCCAATTCAGAACGTCGCCTAAGGTTGAGAAACTGCTCCATCTCACGAGTAGATTATCAGGACAGCCCATGGCTGGCTTCAGGTTGGATCGTTGAAACAGCGGGCGATATCACACACTTAGATATGCCCGCCTTGGATGAATTGCAGGGTTAACGTTCAATTGGGATGAGATACTCAAATTCCACAATATGGTTTTGAGACTCATCCTCAAGATTTTTCCAGTCAAGATTAGTGAGGTAATACCGCTCGACATCGTATCCCTTTCTGCGAGTGATGTTTAATGTAGGCAGACAGACACCATAAATTGTAAAGAGAAAATCTTGTAACTGTTCTTTGTCACCAAAATAACTGAACGAAATATAATCCCCACCAGGCAAGATAACCGGACTGCTGTCTTTGGTATCAAAGGTGGCATATTCTGGCTCTATTGCTGTGGTATAGAAAACGGTCTGTTCATCTTCATGCTCCATACTGAGGGTCGTATGGTGTAATCCATAAAGCCTGGGTGGTAATACTTCAGCATTTCTCAGGTAGTTAATCCAAAAATTATGGCGCATATCTTTGCAAGCTGCTGACCACTGTTCAAGCATATAACTACAAGTGTGTTCAGTGCCAATAAGCGGTTTATCTTCCAATGTGACATATTTGTGCGCTGGCAGAGGTTTGCTATCCAGCAAAATAGGAGGACATATCCCCTTAGCACACCACTCTTCACTTCGACGATAAGATGCTGGCGTTCGATCGAACTGTTTTTTGAAGGCTCTTGTGAAAGTTTGTTGAGAGTCAAAGCGATATTGCAAAGCAATGTCCAAAATAGGACGGCTGGTTAAACGCAATGCAACAGCGGCTTTGGATAATCTTCTCGCGCGGATATAAGAGCCAATTGCCTGACCAGTCACATCCTTGAACATACGCTGCAAGTGCCATTTAGAGTAACCTGCTTTTGCTGCAACGTTATCAAGGGACAATGGACGATCTAGATTATTATCTACCCAATGCAGCAAATCTCGAATGATGTTGGTTTGATCCATACATCTCCCTAAGTCATTAAGACAAAAAGAAAATCATATAAATATAAAACAACTTACTTATTAGTTTGAAAACAAAATTTTTTTCTGGATACATATATTATGTAGCTTGGTCGGATAATCAACACCTACTTTCCCCAAAGATAAAAACATAGTTTTTAAGGCCACTGACTGCCAGACGTTCAGGCACTCTGTGAGTTTTACATTTAAGATACAGTCCTTGTTCCTGACCGTGATACTTGTTCCTTAGCATGATAGTAGTAGCTCTATCTCAATAGGTTAATAATCAAGATTATTATCTCCAATATGTATCATCTATCAAAGGTATCATAAATATGAAAATAATTTCTTTGAGTGCGATTATTGTTGCATTCATGCTATAAACAAACCATCAATAAAATTAAACAAGCTTAAACTTGGAATAAATTAATGGTAGGCTTGATAATATGTCAAGACTTGTCTTTATAAATTATTTAATAATATGAATTATAAGGAAAAATAAAATTATTAACTGATGAGGTAGATGCTGTTCTCGCGCCAAAGTCTATGACAACTTTCTAAAAACAGCACCTATTTTAAGCACAGTTGAGAAAGTGAAATCTCCCGTGGAGATAGATTTAAAGACCACTACTTACTCGTTTTGGATGCACATTCAGCTATAATGCCATGATTTTTCATTATAGATACATTCATTGTGAAAATTATCTCACCAGAACTATTGATTTGCATTATATGTGAATGATAGATATTTTCACTGCATTTATTTAATTCAAATGGACTAAATATGGTAACAATGAAGAAAATAGTGATAGCGGCTACCTTACTCTTTTCCCCTGTAGTTTTGCATGCTGAAGAGATAGGTTCTGTTGACACAGTATTCAAACTTTTTGGCCCTGATAACAAAATAGTGATAGATGCCTTTGATGATCCTGATGTTAAAAATGTCACCTGTTATTTGAGCCGAGCCAAAACGGGAGGGATCAAGGGAGGTTTAGGATTGGCAGAAGATACGTCTGATGCAGCCATATCCTGTCAGCAGGTTGGCCCGATTGAATTGGCAGAGAAGATCAAAAAAGCTCCCAAGAAAGGGCAAGTCGTCTTCCAGAAACGTACTTCTTTGGTGTTTAAAAAACTTCAGGTTGTACGCTTCTATGACCCTAATCGTAATTCACTGATTTATTTAACTTACTCTGACAAGGTGATCGATGGTTCTCCTAAAAATGCGATCAGTGCCGTGCCGATTATGCCGTGGAAAGAGTGAATAACCCACTAAATCAATCGGCTGTTAAACGATCACCTATAAAAAAGAAAAGCCCTGATGTCGTAGGACACACGGGCTTTTTGACAGATACAAAGCTATACCTATAACAACACCTAAACGATATCGATTAGTCTTCTAAATCACCACAAAAACGGTAACCTTCACCGTGGATAGTCGCAATGATTTCTGGAGTATCTGGTATCGATTCAAAGTGCTTACGAATACGGCGGATAGTAACATCAACGGTACGATCGTGAGGTTTCAGTTCGCGACCCGTCATTTTTTTCAGCAATTCTGCACGGGTCTGGATTTTTCCTGGATTCTCACAAAAATGAAGCATCGCACGGAATTCGCTGCGTGGCAGTTTGTACTGATCTCCCATTGGGCTAACCAAAGAACGACTATTGATATCCAGCTCCCACCCATTGAACTTATAGCTTTCAACCTGACGACGTTCTTCGCCTGAATGACTCAGATTCATTGTCCGCGAAAGCAAATTCCGCGCACGGATGGTTAATTCACGTGGGTTAAATGGCTTGGTTATATAGTCATCAGCACCGATTTCAAGACCAAGAATTTTGTCCACTTCATTGTCACGGCCCGTTAAGAACATCAGCGCGACATTTGCCTGCTCACGTAATTCACGGGCAAGAAGTAACCCATTTTTACCTGGCAGATTGATATCCATAATCACTAAATTGATATCGTTATCTGACAGAATGTTGTGCATTTCTGAACCGTCAGTGGCTTCATAAACGACATACCCTTCAGCTTCAAAAATGCTTTTAAGGGTATTGCGTGTGACAATTTCGTCTTCAACAATCAAAATGTGCGGGGTTTGCATGGTTGCTACCTAAAATCGCTAAAAAACAGAATCTGTATGACATAAGCTGTTATTATTAAAAGAAAATATACCAATATTGTTCTGTATCACAGAAAACCCAGCTTACGCCCAAAATAAACGTTTTGATATGTTTTACGCTAAAAGCCAGCGTCGCTTTTTTTGGAGGGTACATACCCGAAAAAACCCGATTTAAACAAGGCCCTATATTAGTCTATTAACAGCAATATAACAGCTAGTAATGCATTCGCCTTCTAAAAAAACTAACTTTTGTTGATACATATCAAAATCAATTGTAGCACGTTAACATTAATTGTAATTGTTAATTTTAATCTAGACCATTTGTTATTAATTTGAATAAAATATGTTAATGAATATCATGACATACTGAATGCTTGAAGGGACTGACTCGGCACTCAAACGTCCTGACGCGCATGTTTTTATCATAAAGATAAAATAATTACAAAATATGTTTTTTTCGAAATTAAATGCTAGTAAATAACCTGACTAACCAGATAATGATTTATCCCTTTTGTTATATTTTGAATAATTACAATACGGAAAATGACGTTTTTTTCTGCCTTCACCATAAAAAATATTTGACATTGACCACAGTTTAATTTAACCAATAGGGGGTCAGACGAATCCAAAGACAGACAGGAAACTATGCGCCATAACAGCCCGAAAAAAATGGTTACGACAAAAACCACCACTACGATTACCACCGGAACCATAAGTTGCGGTGCGGGCTGACGCATACACATAAAATAATAAGAGCCCGTATCCCACAAGATACGGGCTTTTTTTTGGACAGAAATCAGGAGAGAAATGTTAATGCGAGTACTGAAATTTGGGGGCACCTCAGTTGCAAATTACCAGCGTGTACTGAGCGTTGCAGATATCGCCGAGAATGAGTTACCCCTCGGACAAGTTGCCTTGGTACTCTCTGCGCCGGCAAAGATCACCAACCATCTCGTGGCGATGATTGAAAAAACGGTTGCAGGGCAAGAGATTGTTTCCAATATGAGCGATGCAACCCAAATCTTTGCTGATTTGCTGTCAGGATTGAAAAAACAACAAACGGGGCTTGATTATGAACGCTTGAAAGGCATAGTGGAACGCGAACTTGCCTACCTGAAACAGACCCTGCATGGCATTTCCTTATTGAAACAGTGCCCAGACAGCATTAACGCATCCCTTATCTGTTGTGGCGAAAAACTGTCGATTGCCATCATGGAAGCGGTATTACAGGCTCGTGGTCATAAAGTGACTGTTATTGATCCGATCAAAAACCTCTTGGCACACGGGCATTGTCTCGAATCTACTGTCGATATTCATGAGTCTTCCAAGAGAATTGCTGAACTTAACATTCCTGCTGACCATATTATCCTGATGGCAGGCTTCACCGCAGGCAATGAAAATGGCGAACTGGTAGTACTTGGGCGTAACGGTTCTGACTATTCTGCCGCAGTGCTGGCTGCATGCCTGCGGGCAGATTGCTGCGAGATCTGGACTGATGTGGATGGCGTTTACACTTGCGATCCAAGGGCAGTGGCTGATGCACGCCTGCTGAAAAGCATGTCATACCAAGAAGCAATGGAATTATCTTATTTCGGCGCGAAAGTCCTTCATCCCCGCACCATCGCGCCTATCGCCCAATTTCAAATTCCTTGCCTAATTAAAAACACCGCGAACCCCGATGCACCAGGTACTTTTATTGGTAATGGACAAAAAGACGAGAACATACCTATCAAGGGCATCACCAACCTGAATCACATGGCGATGTTCAACGTCTCCGGCCCGGGAATGAAAGGCATGGTAGGGATGGCAGCACGGGTATTTTCTGTCATGTCCCGCAAAGGCATTTCCGTTGTATTAATTACACAGTCTTCGTCAGAATACAGCATCAGTTTCTGTGTACCGCAAAAAGAGCTGGCGAAAGCACAGAAAGCACTGACAGAAGAATTTTATCTGGAATTGAAAGATGGCGTGCTTGATCCCATTGATATGATGGATAACCTTGCCATTATCTCTGTCGTTGGGGATGGCATGCGTACCCAGCGAGGAATTTCTGCCCGCTTTTTCTCCGCATTAACACGCGCTAATATCAACATTATTGCCATTGCACAGGGGTCTTCTGAGCGTTCCATCTCCGCCGTAATTGAAAATGATACGGCAACCACCGCTGTTCGGCTCTGCCACCAGATGCTGTTCAATACCGCGCAAGTCGTTGAAGTCTTCGTTGTCGGTGTGGGAGGCGTAGGCAGTGCTTTAATCGAACAAATTCGCCGCCAGCAAACTTGGCTCAAACAGAAACATATCGATCTGCGCGTCTGTGGTATTGCCAATTCCCGTGCTTTGTTGACGGATATGCAGGGCATCTGTCTGGATAACTGGCAACAGGCGCTTTCAGAAGCCACTGAGCCTTTCAGCCTGAGTCGTCTGATCCGCCTTGAAAAAGAGTACCATCTCCTGAATCCGGTTATTGTGGACTGTACGTCTAATCAGTCGATTGCGGAACAATATGCCAGCTTCCTCGGCGACGGCTTTAACGTTGTCACCCCCAATAAAAAAGCCAATACTTTATCAATGGCTTATTACCGCCAGATCCGTCAGGCAGCAGAAAAATCGAAACGCAAATTCCTGTATGACACGAACGTCGGGGCGGGCTTGCCGGTTATCGAAAACTTACAAAATCTGCTTCATGCCGGTGATGAATTAGTCCAGTTCAGTGGTATCTTGTCGGGTTCACTCTCCTACATCTTCGGTAAGCTGGATGAAGGCATGACACTTTCACAAGCCACTATGCTGGCGAAAGAGCTCGGCTTTACTGAACCCGATCCACGGGACGATCTCTCTGGCATGGATGTTGCCCGCAAACTACTGATTCTGGCGCGTGAGGCAGGTTATGAACTGGAACTGGAAGATATCCATGTTGAGTCGGTATTGCCAGTCTCGTTCAATGCCAGTAGCGATGTCGGTAATTTCTTGCAACGTTTGCCACAGCTGGATCAGGAATTCAGCCAACGTGTTGCGGATGCAGCAGAACAGGGGAAAGTTTTGCGCTATGTTGGCCTCATTGAGGAAGGCCGTTGTACTGTGAAAGTTGTTGCTGTTGATGACAACGATCCACTTTGTAAAGTCAAAAATGGCGAAAACGCGCTGGCTTTCTATACCCGTTATTATCAACCTATCCCGCTGGTGCTGCGTGGTTATGGCGCTGGGAATGATGTGACGGCAGCAGGGGTTTTTGCTGATATATTACGCACTCTGTCATGGAAATTGGGGGTTTAATGGTTGTCAAGGTTTATGCGCCTGCCTCTATCGGGAACGTTGGCGTCGGATTTGATGTGCTTGGTGCAGCGGTTTCTCCCGTTGATGGCTCGTTGCTTGGAGATTGTGTCTCCGTCAGTGAAGCTGAAAGTTTCAGCCTGAATAATAAAGGGCGATTTGTCGGCAAATTACCTGCTGATCCCAAACATAATATTGTCTACCAATGCTGGCAGCTTTTTTGTCAACATCTGGGAAAAGAACTGCCCGTTGCCATAACATTAGAAAAAAATATGCCGATTGGCTCGGGATTAGGTTCCAGCGCCTGTTCAGTGGTCGCTGGTTTGGTCGCATTGAATGAATACGCAGGCCGTCCATTTAACCGCAACCAATTGCTGGACATGATGGGAGAATTAGAAGGACGCCTTTCCGGTGGTGTTCACTATGATAACGTCGCTCCCTGCTATTTGGGGGGATTGCAGTTACTCTTGTCTCAGGAAGCGCCTCTTTGCCAGTCAATCCCTGCGTTTGATGATTGGTTGTGGGTAATGGCTTACCCCGGCATCAAAGTATCGACATCAGAAGCCCGTGCGATTCTGCCAAAACACTATGCCCGTCAGGACATCATTGAGCACGGACGTCATTTTGCTGGTTTCATTCACGCCTGCCATACCCGGCAATCAGAACTGGCTGCAAAATTGATGAAAGATGTTGTTGCGGAGCCTTATCGCACTCAACTCTTACCCGGATTTGCCAACGCCCGTGATGCGGTCAAGAAATTGGGCGCGCTGGCGTGCAGTATTTCCGGTTCAGGCCCAACACTCTTTGCGATTTGTAATGAAATGGCAGTTGCAGAAGAAGTTGCGCAATGGCTGCAACAATATTACGTACAGAATGATGAAGGCTTTGTACACATTTGCCGTCTGGATCTCGCAGGCGCACGACAGGTAGAGTAACCATGAAACTATATAACTTAAAAGACAACAGTGAGCAGGTCAGTTTTTCACAGGCGGTAAAACAGGGATTAGGCAAACAACAGGGGCTCTTCTTTCCGCAGGATTTACCGGAATTCAGTCGTGATGAGATTGACGAATTATTGAAATTGGATTTTGTTTGCCGCAGCCAGCGCATTCTCTCTGCCTTCATTGGCGATGAAATTCCCGCAGAGCCATTAGCCGCCCGCGTGAAAAATGCCTTTGCCTTCCCTGCCCCCATCGCCACTGTCGAAGATGACATCGCTTCACTGGAACTTTACCACGGCCCGACACTGGCCTTTAAAGACTTCGGCGGTCGTTTTATGGCGCAAATCCTGGCGCAGGTCGCCGGAGAAAACCCCGTCACTATTTTAACCGCGACCTCCGGTGATACCGGTGCCGCCGTTGCCCATGCTTTCTATGGTTTACATAATGTACAGGTTGTGATCCTTTATCCCGAAGGCAAGATCAGTCCATTGCAGGAAAAACTCTTTTGCACGCTGGGCAGTAATATCCATACCATCGCTATCAAGGGCGATTTCGATGCTTGTCAGGCACTGGTCAAACAGGCTTTTGATGACGAAGCGTTGAAGCAGGCTTTGCATCTCAATTCAGCCAACTCCATTAATATCAGCCGCCTGCTGGCACAAATCTGTTATTACTTTGAAGCGGTTGCGCAGATCCCGACAGAAAAACGTGAACAGTTGGTGATTTCCGTCCCAAGTGGCAATTTCGGCAATTTAACCGCGGGGCTACTGGCAAAATCACTGGGGTTGCCGGTAAAACGTTTTATCGCGGCAACCAATGTCAATGACACCGTTCCGCGCTATTTAGCCGAAGGTCAGTGGCTGCCACAGCAAACCATTCCAACGCTGTCCAATGCCATGGATGTCAGCCAGCCCAATAACTGGCCGCGCATCGAAGAGCTGTTCAAACGCAAAGGCTGGGCGCTGAGTGAACTGGCAAATGGCGTGGTGAATGACGCAACCACCCAAGACACCCTGCGCGAACTGGCGGCAAAAGGCTATATTGCCGAACCCCATGCTGCCGTCGCTTATCGCGTCTTGCGTGATCAATTACAGGCAGGGGAATATGGCTTATTCTTGGGTACAGCGCATCCCGCCAAATTCAAGGAAAGTGTCGAAGCCACCCTCGGCCAGCCATTACCTTTGCCACCCGCGTTGGCTGAACGCGCAGATCTGGATTTGCTATCTCACTTTATGCCGGCTGATTTCGCAGCCTTGCGTGAATTTCTGATGGAACGCGCGCCGAAATAATCCGGCATTGATCACTCCACTGATTGAAGGTGGGGTGATCCCATGCTGGGCTTTATTGATTTTAGCGACAACTAACTTGAAAAATAGCGGTAATTACAGAGCCATAAAGAAAACAAGAAAAATGATTTCAAAATAGAAATCATTTTTCTGCGGTGTTATAGTCTTCATATTGTTCATATTATGAGACGAATGACCGTGAAAAAATCAGAAAATATACTAACTGATAGTGACTTAAATCAAAGTGTTTCACCTGACCAAAAAGGTGAACTGGGATTCAAACTTGTGCTGGTTCTGGGAATGTTGAGTGCCATCGGAGCACTTTCAACTGACATGTACCTTCCTTTGTTTCCCAGCATGTCACACGCACTAATCACGACTCAGGCTGGTGTTCAATTAAGTCTAACCTCATTTATGGCTGGTCTTGCGATTGGACAATTAATAATTGGTCCTTGGTCGGATGTTATTGGCAGGAGAAACCTTTTATTAGGTGGCATGGTTTTGTTGACTATAGCATCAATTGCTTGTTCATTCTCTTCAAATATTGAAATGCTGATCATTAGCCGCTTTTTTCAAGGTGCTGGTGGTGCATCAGGTATTGTTCTGACGCGAGCCATTGTTTCCGATCTCAGTTTTGGAAATAAATCCGCTTACTATTTCAATCTGATGCTGGCGATACAAGGTGCAGCACCGATAGTTGCTCCATTGATGGGAGGAATGGCTGCTCATTTTCCGTGGCAGGTCATATTTGTCTTTATGGCGGTTATTTCACTGATACTTACCATCTTAACGTTTATTTATGTACCGGAAAGTTTGCCGGGTAAATCAGCGCCTGATGGGAGTAAGGGGAGTGTGGTTAAGCAGTTTTTAAATCTGTTCAAAAACCGAGTTTATATGGGATATACGTTAGTATTTTCTTCCACTTTTGGGGCACTGTTTGCTTACATCTCAGCATCACCTTTTATATACCAATCCATGTTTAAATTTACCCCCGGATTTTTTTCTATCTTGTTTGCAATTAATGCCGGAATTATGCTGCTTAGCAGCATACTAAGTGCCAAGTGGGTTGAACGAATCGGTGCCAAAAAACTCGTCATAATCGGGGTTATAACAACCTTCGTCTTAGTTTGTCTGCTACTGGTTGTAAATTATCTCAGCATCTATAGGTTTGAGTTAACAACAGCAATTTTCATGCTGCTTATGTTTACGATGGCGTTAGTTTTTGGCAATGCAGCTAGTTTGGCATTAACAGCAGTTCCCAATATAAGAGGGGCGGGTTCTGCTGTCCTTGGCGCTCTTCAGTTTGGAGCAGCTTCTTTGACAGCATTTTTAACTGGTCTTGGCGAATCTGTGTCTCTGTTTCCTGTATCTATTGTATTAATCGGATGTGGAATTATCACTCTCTTTTCCCTGATGTTAGTGCGTGTAAGGAGATAAAACAAATGAGAAGTCATGAACAAAATGCGATTGAAATTCGTGGTGCAAGGCAAAATAACCTTAAAGGAATTGATTTACGTATTCCTAAGAATGTCATTACTGTGTTCACTGGTGTTTCTGGTTCAGGTAAAAGTTCTCTTGTATTCGGTACAATTGCAGCGGAATCGCAAAGACAACTCAATGATACTTTTCCTCCTTATATCCGACATCGTTTGCCGTATTATGGTCAGCCAGATGTGGATGAGATAAATAACCTTACCACCGCGATTATTATTAACCAAAAGCGTATCGGTGAAAATGTGCGCTCAACAGTGGGTACAGCATCAGATATTTACACCTTACTGCGCCTCTTATTTTCCCGCATTGGTAAGCCTTTTGTGGGATTCTCCAATATCTTCTCTTTCAACCACCCATCAGGGATGTGTCCCCATTGTGAAGGGCTGGGCATTGCCAGCACAATAGATGTTAAAAAACTGATGAATGAAGACAAATCGCTGAATGATGGTGCAATTGAGTACCCGACATTTGCACCGGGAACCTGGCGGTGGCGTCGGTATGCTCACTCTGGTTTGTTTGATAATAATAAAAAAATTTCTGATTACTCGACAGAAGAACGTCAGCTTTTACTTTACGCGGATAATATCGCGCCGGCGAATCCATCTCCCGACTGGCCTAAATCGGCTCGATTTGAAGGGATCATTCCCAGATTCACACGCAGTTATCTTGTAAAAAACAACAAAGAATACAAAAGCGAAGAATTCAAGGACATTGTTTCAATGAAACAGTGTCCTGTCTGTCATGGACAGAGGCTTAATAAACAGATCCTGTCATGTCTAATTCAAGGCAAAAGTATCGGAGATTGTGTCGATATGCCGATTGTCGAGCTGAATCAGTTCATGACAACACTGGCTGATCCTTCAGTGAGCACACTCATTAATGCGTTAAAAGAACGTCTGCTATCAATGAGTTCTGTCGGTTTGGGGTATCTAAATCTTAATCGTCCAACCACAACATTATCAGGGGGAGAGGCACAACGGTTAAAAATGGTGCGACACTTAGGCAGTAGCCTCACCGGGATGACTTATATCATTGATGAACCCAGCACGGGGTTACATCCGGCCGATATCGCTAAACTTAATACGCTGATCCAACAATTACGTGACAAAGGTAACACTATCTTGATGGTCGAACATGACCCGGATGTCATTAAAATCGCAGATCATGTCATTGATTTAGGCCCTGAGGCAGGTGATAACGGTGGAACAATCACTTACCAAGGCGATTTGAATGGATTACGTACATCAGGGACATTAACAGGCGAATACTTGGCTCATAAAACCCGCCTTAACCGAGACGCCAAAAAGCCGATTGGCTATCTCCCTGTCAAGAACGCAACGCTGCATAATCTTAAAGAAATATCTATCGATATCCCGTTGGGTATAATGCTCGCTGTCAGTGGTGTGGCGGGTTCCGGAAAAAGCTCCATGATGATGGGAGAAGTTGTTCCTTTATGTGCCAATGCTATTGTTATCGACCAGAAACCCATTCATACCTCGAAACGCTCCCATATTGCATCATGGAGCGGGGTTTTTGATCACATCCGGGAGCGCTTTGCATTGGCTAACCACGTGGATAAATCATGGTTTTCTCCAAATGCCAAGGGAAGATGTCCGGAGTGTAAAGGGTTAGGTGTGATTGAAACCGATTTGGCCTTTATGGATTCAATATCCTTGCCTTGCGAAGCCTGTCAGGGGCAAAAATTCAATAAGAAGGCCTTAAATTATAAATACAAAGGAAAAACGATTGTTGATCTCATGAATCTGAGTATTATCCAGGCCTCAAATTTTTTTGCGGGAGACAGTCAAATTCACCCAACGTTAGTGAGCATTCAAGATGTTGGTTTGGGTTATATGCGCCTTGGAGAGTCGCTTACACATTTATCCGGTGGGGAATGCCAAAGACTGAAACTTGCCTCTTACCTTAACAATAAAGGTAATGTGTATATCTTTGATGAACCGACAACCGGACTTCATCCTTCCGATGTGACAGTACTTATTACGTTATTTCATCGCCTTGTCGAGCAGGGAAATTCTGTCATGATTATTGAACACAATATGGAGGTTATTGCAGAGGCAGATTGGGTCATTGATTTAGGTGAAGGCGCGGGAACGGCGGGTGGTCAGATAATGTTTAGCGGTACACCACAGGCGATGTTTGAAAAGGGTAACTCTTTAACCGCTGATTATTTACGTCAGCACTGCCGCTAAATAATAAAATGCCCATTAGTTAAGCGGGACAACCAAGGGTATTATTCAGCATATTACATAGGTTGTCCCAACGAGATTCTACGACATATTATTTTATAATTCTTTACCTGTGTAACCTATAGCATTATCAATCATCCAGTTATAAATAGGAAATGCATCGGTAGTTAAAAAAGATTCGTTATGGAATTGTATTGACGCCACATTATTAGATTTCAATGCAATAATTTCACTCTTATCTAATCGTTCAAGATAAACCAATCGATTGTATTTTGGCGTAAACCAATGTGGTAATTTGTGCATCGCTGCAAAACTATTATAAAATCCGGCATTACAGGTTATATGCTCAATGGCTATTTTATACTGCGTTCCTTGACGTGTTTTTGGCAGCCGTTTGATGGGCAAACCAAATTCAGCACAAATGAGTTGATGCCCAAGACAGGTTCCAATTAGTGGTAAATTCTGTTTCAAACGATTTGTAATCAGTGCGCGTCCCACTGCCATCTTGTCATGATTGACAGCGTTCGGGTCTCCTGGCCCTGGACCAATAAACAGAATATCTGTTTTACCTGAATTCATTAATTGCGGCAAACACGCACCAGACTCAAGCCATGAAACAATCGTCACATCATGCCCGATATAACGTAGCTGATGGGCAATCATCTCCGTAAATGAGTCCTCCATATCAATGAGCGTAATAGAGGGGAGAAAATTGGACGCCAATGCTATTTTTTTAGACTTTCCTAACCAGAAAGAAGAAACTTTATGATTACGCTGCCGTAATATTGCAGTGATATTACTCAACACATGTTCAGATAGTTGGGTATTATTGGTTGAATTAATGTCTTTTTTCTCATCAAAAAAAGAACTCATTAAACCACTTAATTTTGCTTTGGTTTCTTCAGCTTCATTTTCCGGGACCGAATCACGAACAATTGTTGCCCCTGATGTCAGTCGGAAATGCCCATTTTTTGTAATATCAGCTGTTCGGATTAAGATAGCGGAATCCAGATAACGTTGGTTATTCTTAACGCCAATCATGCCAATAACACCACTGTAATACCCACGACCACGATTTTCCCTGCGCTTAATGACCTGAGACGCATTTTCCACCGGGCTTCCAGTCACGGTTGGTGCAAACAAGGACTCTTTCAGGATAGTTTGAATTGTCTGTGATGTTGACCCATGGATAAAATATTCCGTATGTGCAACCCGAGACATCATCTTTAACTGAGGGCCCACTACCGTAATATCACTGTCACATATACGGCTCATCATTTTCAATTCCTCATCAACCACCATGAAGAGTTCATTCTGTTCCTTTTTATTGTTAATGAAGTGGTATAAAGCCTGTTCTATCTCTTTTTCTGGATATTTTAACGTGCCACTTATTGGGTTCATGGCAACATCTTTACCATCCACTTGGATATGTTGCTCCGGGCTGCTGCCGATAAAATAGCGGTCACCAGTATAAACAATCCATGTCCAATAAGAGCCACATTCGTTTATCAGTAATCGATTAAATAGTGAGAGCGCATCCTCCAATGAAAAGTTTTCAATATCACCTTCGATACTTCTGGACATAACGAAATTACTGCCTTCTCCAGCACTAATCTCATCGTTGATCACATGTTCTACCATCTGACTGTAAGTCTTGTCTGTGATATCAAAGCATATATTAGCCGCTTTTATTAGCTTGCTATTCTCAATAAATCCCCATTTACTTATTTGATAACGAACTTGTGTTTCGATGCTCATGATAATGACTGGTTCATTGTCGTTATGGCATGCAAACCCTTTTTCGGCAATTTGATTAAATGGAATGATAATTAATTGAGAAGCACTCAGCTCTTCAGGAGATGTCACACCCATTGTATCGAAACTGTCTGATGTCAATGGAGGAGTTGGTTCCAACGAAATTAGCTCTAGTGCCGAGAGTGAATGGCTGTACTTTATTTTCCCCTCAAGTAATAAAAAAGAGTCTTTGGTATCAGATAATGGGCGATAAATACATGCAAAAGGTTTATTCGCCTTCACTAAACGGCTAAAGAGATTTTTTGCATCATCTGATTGCAGCTCTCCCTGTGGTAATTCTTTCTGCAACATGATTTCCCCTTATAATCTGTCATATCAGTTTTTTTAGCTTTCCCGACGTATCATTTTCTTAGATTTGCAATGACTTGTTCCGTCGATGCCACTACAGCGCATATTTCTGCCGCCATTTTCAATGCCATGTGGTGTTTTTCCTCTGAAAAGTCTGCCATAGCATCTGATACAAAGAAGGTTTCAATATCATGTGAATAAGCATCAATAGCGGTGGACAAACATCCTATATGGGCATACACGCCACAAATGATCAGTTGACTACAGTTCAAATCTCTTAAATGGTTTAGCAGATTAGATTTAAAGAACGCACTATAACGCCACTTAGTCAGCACGATTTCATCTTTAATGGGGGTCAGGAGCGGAATAACTTCCCGATGCTCATCTATTGATTTCATGCCTTCACCCCATATATCTTTTAATAATCCGCGTTGTTCTGGGGTCATACTGCCGGGTTGAGCGGTATAAAACACGGGAATATTAAAATTTCTGGCAATACTCAATAGCATATAGATGTTGCTGATTGCACCATTTATCGGGCTTGTTTCAGTTTCAAAAAAATCCACAAAGTATTTTTGCATATCATGGATCAACAAAGCTGCGCGATGCCGATCTGGGAGCCAATTTGCTGTCGATTTGGGTAAATCAGCATATCTAGGCAATGGGTACGATAATATCTTTTTCATGTTGTATCTCTTGCTTGCTATGTACTAACAGCTACCTAATGCGGCTCCACCATCCACCAACAAAGTCGACAACGTAGTTTGGCTGGATTCTTCACTTAGATAGAAACAAACAGCTGCGGCAATTTCGGCTGATGTGGCAATCTTACGTAATGGGATACCAATACGGAATTGCTCTGGATTACCGTCCAATGTGAGGCTTTTATCGTTTTCATTTTTCCACATACTGCGTAGCATTGGTGTATCTGTTGAGCCAGGAGCGACGACATTGCACCGGATTCCAAATGGCGCCACCTCCAACCCAAGTGCATATGTAAAAGCTTGAGCAGCCGCTTTTGAGGCACAATATGCTGCCATCATTGCCCGGGGTACTCGTGCAGCATTTGAAGCAACAGTCACGATGCTGCCTTTTTTTTGCTCCGTCATATAACTGGCTGCGGCTTTGCTGACGTTGAATACCCCCGTCGCATTCACAGCAAAGATACGGTTCCATGCATCAATATCTGTGTTTTCAACAGAATCATGGTGTAATACACCAGCACCATTCACCAAATAGCCGATGGGTCCAAGTTGATTTCTGATTGCAAGAAATGCGCTAACAACTTGTTGGGGTTCGGCAACGTTCACTGGAAAACTGGTAATAGATTGAGAATATTCATGGCTAAGTCTGGTCACCAGAGATTGCAACGCGTCTGCCTGTTTATCAATAAGTGCTAAGGTTATTCCTTCCATCGCCAATTGTCTGGCGATGGCTTCTCCGATGCCACCACATGCACCGGTAATCACTGCAACATATTTTTTGTCAAATGTCATAATGCCTCCTGATTAATTGTCCATTGTTTAATAAGTTCAATTGTCTGTATTTTATTCAATCGTGGGTCACATACGATGTTTGATAATTCGGATTCTTTAGGATTAAAGCCGCAGCCAAAACACTCAGCGATATCTTCGACAGTTGTTTCTAAATGAATACCTGCACAGCAAGCATAACGTTCAGCTAACTGGGTTTGAAAACGGGTAACTTCATCCACCATCTCTTCAAAAATTCGTCGCTTATTTCCATTTTCTGTTTTTGTTGTATTCCCATGCATGGGATCACACATCCAAAGCACGGGAATACCTGTCTCCAATACAGCATCAATGAGAGGACTAAGTTGATGAATATGCTTGTGGCCAAAACGGGTGATAAATGTCAGTCTTCCGGGAATTTTGTGCGGGTTGAGTTTTTTGCATAGCCCAGTGATTAAATCAGGAGAAACTTGATCGCTGATTTTACATGCTACTGGGTTATCTATATTTGATAACATCTCAACATGGGGACTATTTAAATCAAGGGTACGAATACCGATCCAAGGCCAGTGGGTACTGCCAAGATATTTCCGTCCATCCGGTGTGGTTCTCAACTGAGAATTTTCGTAGTCAAATAGTAGGGCTTCATGACTTGTCCAGACTTGTAAATTCATATCGGTTCTACTTCGAATATAATCATCAATCGTAGACAGAGTTTGTGAAGCCGCGTGATAACTGATTAACATCCGTTTGGGATCATTTATTCTGGCTTCCGGAACAGGTTCCGGGCTATTTACACAATCACCGCGCCATACAGGTAATGTAGTATTCTGGTATTTTTCAATTGCATTAGAACGTGGTTTTGCATATTGGCCCGCAATGCGGCCAACTGTGATCACAGGCTTATTCAGTAAAGTAGAAAAAATGTCTGATAAATTATGTAAAAAATCAATTTTCGGAACAACCGATTGTTGATCACATTCAATAACCCGTTCGGCACAATCACCCATTTGAATTATTACTGCTTTGCCTAACCAAACTTTTTCCAATTGGTTATAAAAATGCGCCAAATCTTTATGGTTAATTAACGGCGGCAATCTCAATAATTCTTTTTTTATGGTGGATAATGTTTCCAAATTGTTCCAAGTTGGTTGCTGCCATGGAGAATTAATAATTTCTAATGTATTCATCTGACTAATACTCCACTTCTAATGAAGGGTGAATTAATAATTTAATCGAGAACATATTCCCTATTAATAAGAAAGGCAACCGAATGAGTATTTTTCAAACAAATCAAAAGTGAAATAAATACTTTCTTAGGCTGTATTTAAATCAAAATGATAAGTTTTTGCATCAATATAGCGTTTCAATCACTTAGATTGAACGATATTTACTCATTCATACGGTTTTCCTGTATTAATAAAAGTGGTGTTCCTACATGAAGCTAGATGAAATTAATCATCCATAATGCACCCACACATTGTCAACTATTAAAATAAAATTACCATTAAAAATAAACATAATAAATTGTTTATTAAGGATTTAAATTTAATAAAAACATAAAAACCAGGAATGTGATTTTCTTTTGGAAATCATTTGACTGACTTTAGGATTACATTGTAGACTTTGTTTCATCTGCATCCTAGTCTATAGAAACAAATCAAAATGAACAAAAATAACTCAACAACATTTATTTAACATATTTTAAAGGTTATTTAATATATTCATTGATTTAATTCACATTAAATATGGGGAGGCTTCCCGCATGATTGAAAAACAAGTTGGACAGTTGCGTACTATACCAAATATTTTGAGTGAAATAGTAAATAAATATTCTAATAAAACAGCGTTAATATTTAACTCAGAAACATTATCATATCGTGAGCTTTGGGAACAATCATCGCAGATAGCATTTGTTTTACAAAAAATGGAGATAAAAAAGGGAGATAAGGTAGCAATTAATATAACTCGCAGCTTTGAATTATATCTGGTGATGATAGCAGTAATTAGACTGGGGGCTGTTATTGTCCCGTTAAGCAATACGTTTAATAATAACAGTCCTAAACAATATATAGCAGATTATATCAAAGCTGTTGAAATCAGTTTACTGATTTCAGATGCTGATTACTCTGAACCGTCTGAATTTAAAAAAAATAGTCTACAATTAATTAATTCACAAATAAATTATCCAGTTATCTCTGTAGAAAACCTTTTTTCTCAAGCCCGCGATTTAGATTACATACCAACAGGATTTGAATATATATCCGAAGCGTTAGTTGCGACAGACCCAGTGATGATATTGTTAACATCCGGCTCAACAGGTAACCCCAAGTGTGTGATTATACGTCATTGTGGATTAACCCGCCTAGCAATCCCCATCAGCCAGTTAGGTAATACAGACAATGACCGCTACTTACAACTTGCAGAGCCGTCATTTGCTGCAAGTGCTAATGAAATTTGGATAAGCCTTCTGACCGGAACCACACTTGTTATTTATCCCAAAAATGTTCCTGATTTATCTGAAATCGATGACATCATTAGTCATCAGCATATTTCTATTCTTTTTTTGTCTGGTGGGCTATTCCGGTTATTTGTCGAAGTTTCTCCTGATACTTTACATAAACCTGATTGTGTCATTGTTTCAGGTGATTTTGTTAATCCCAAACTGTTTTCAATTGCGTCCAAAGCAGGTAAGGGACGTATATTCAATGGAATGGGATGTACGGAAAATTCAGCTCTCACTTCTGTTTATCAAATATTACCAGATGTAATACTCGACGCTGATTCGCCTGTTCCTGTTGGTCACCCATTGCCTCTCGTTAATATGCTCGTGCTGGATGAGAATTTAGAAGTTTGTGCCCCTGATATGCCCGGAGAACTTTGCATCAGCGGCGCAGGGCTTGCTGAAGGGTATTCAGACCCTGAATTAACTAATGAGCGTTTTGTTTGGCTAAATATTAATGGTCATCACGAACGTTATTACCGTACTAGTGACAAAGCTAAAAGAGATAAATCCGACAATATCACACTACTGGGACGGAGTAACGATATGTGTAAAATTCGTGGCTTCAGGGTCGAAATTACCGGAGTGGAACATACACTACGTTCACACCCTCAAATAGACGATGTCATTGTAGCTATAGAGCAAACGAATAATGAGTCTTTGTTGCATGCCTATTATCTGAGTAAATCAGATTCGCTATCCGGCACCAATCTTCGTGAGTTTATGAATTCAAAGCTCTCATCATACATGGTCCCGGAACGGTTTACGCATGTTAATTTTTTACCCATGAATAAAAATGGTAAACGCGATCGAACTCAGATGGCTCAGTTTATTGTTGATGGGATGCACAAACAACAAGATGACAACATAGAATCAAAAATTCTCTTAATATGGGAAGAAATCACTGGTTGTAAGAACCTTGATCCAGCAACTTCGTTTTGGGAACAGGGAGTAAATTCCCTTCATCTCATCAAGTTAGCCTCTCTTGTCAGTAAAACTCTTGGTATTCATGTTTCATCAGCCGATGTGTTTTCAATGGACAGTGTCGAAAAATTAGCAGCTCAGTTTGGAAAAAATGACTTGGAGAGAAGAAATGGGCAATGAATCATTGAACAAAGCAGTAAAGAATATATTGGGTAACAAGACATACATATCCAGTACACAGGGGCAAAAAGGGTTATGGTTACTTGATCAGGTACTGAGCCAACCTGAAAGCTACAACGTACCGTTACTCATCGAAGTAGGGACTCAGCTAGATCACAGTTTAATGGAAAAGGTAGTTACTCAATTTGTTGAAGTTACTCCAGTTTTGCGCACACACTTTACATTCAATCAAGATCAGCTTTACCAAGTCATAGAACAACCCTATCACATTCATATTACGCATAAGACTCTCGCTGAAGTGAATCACCCAGAAGAAGTTATTCAACAAATGGCGTCAAAACAATATGATTTGTCAAAAGAGCCGTTATTCGATATCTGCTTGATAACAGGGGAACCAAACCAGTGTTGGTTAGCGTGTTGTTTTCATCATATTATCGTTGATGCTTCATCAGTGACTATTTTTATAAAGAATATTCTTGAATGCTATGCTCATTTAGTTGAAAACAAAAAATTTCATTATCTGAAAACCAGTGCTGATTATCTGGAATTCACCCAATGGCAAAAAAAGCAATTAGCCAAACCTGAAATTTCCACTATGAAAGACTATTGGAAAGAGGTACTTACACCTTACCCTTCGATGATAGATCTCCCAACGGATTATTCCAGAAAAGAATGCAAAGGAACCAAAGCAGGTTATTGCCACTTGAAACTTAGCCATGAAGATGCATTGAAAGTATCTGAGCACGCTCGAAATCTTGCTATGACCCCTTTCATGTATATGACCATGTGCTGGCAGTTTTTACTGCATCGTTTGTCTGCCCAAAAAGATATCACAATTGGGATCCCCTTTTCATTACGGGATAACAGTGAATTTGAAGAAACTGTGGGATATTTAGTCAATACTTTGCCATTTAGATCTCATTTAGATTCAGATAGTACAGTGAATCAGTTTGCAATATCAGTTCGTAACCACTTTATTAAGGCTCATTCTAATAAACAATTACCATTCACTGAAATTGTCGCAGATACAGGTCAGAACGTTGGCCTAGATAACCCTATTTTTCAAACATTACTTGTAAATCTTGCTAGTATCAATGATGCATTTCAGGATTTTCCTTACTCAATAAAGATCACTGAGCAGTATATTCAATCCGCTAAATATGATTTAACCCTATTTGTCGAAATAGGGACATCTCACCATTTAATTATGGAGTTTAATGCCGAACTCTTTAGAGACAGCACCATTCAATATTGGCTGGAACTATATAAACAAACAGCTTTATGTATGGGGGATTGGGGTGAAAAAACTTTAGGTGAAGTTGAAATACTCACTCAAGATGAACAATTATCCATTGTAAATAGTTCAAGCACCCCATTTACTGACATGAACAATCAATATTTTATTAATGAGATAGAGGAATATGCCAAAACTCATCCGAACAATATTGCATTAATAACACGTCACGGTCACTGGACTTATGGGTGGTTAGATAATCGTGCCAACCAGCTTGCTGAATTCATGTCTACACATTACACCGTCAGTGTTGGCTCACGAATCGGTTTATTGCTGAACCGAAATGAAGATTCTATTGCAGCTTTGCTGGCCGTTTTAAAAACGGGAGCATCTTATGTTCCCATTGACCCAAGTTATCCTCAGGAACGTATTGAATATATGCTCCGAGATGCAGCGGTGGATTGTATAGTCACCATCAGTGAATTTGTTACAACATTACCTACGACCATCCACAAAATTGTGTTAGATGAAACGGTATTTACACACGATGTTAGCTGGCAATCAGTACAACGAAAACCAGAAGATGAATTATATGTCATTTACACTTCCGGCTCGACAGGACAACCCAAAGGAGTGCGTTTACTGAATAAGACATTGTCCAATCTTCTTACATGGCAAAAAGGTATCACTATTTGTGGTGAAGGTGATTGTACTCTTCATTATATGTCTTTGTCTTTCGATGTTTCTGTACAGGAAATATTTGGAACTTTATGTACCGGCGGAAAGTTATATATTGCAGATGAAGAAGAACGTAAAGATTTGCATCATTTGCAAAATATCATTGAGTTAAACGGGATCCGCCGAGCATATTTTCCATATGTGGCACTTCAACATTTGGCTCAATTAACATTCACAAATAAAGCCCAACTCCCCATGCTTGATGAGGTCTACTCAACAGGTGAACAGCTGGTTCTCACCTCTGACATTAAACACATGTTTAATGTCAACCGAAGACTAATTAACCTTTATGGCCCTTCAGAGAGTCATGTTTGTTCTGCTTATGTCATGCCGGAAGATATATCTTCATGGGGAGACAGTGCATCAATAGGGTATCCACTACCCGGATTCACAATGCTTGTATTAGATGAACACAAGCGTATGGTTCCAAGTGGTGTAACAGGTGAACTTTGGATTATCAGTGACTTTCTATCCCCTGGTTATCACAACAAAGATCATGAAACTCAAACGCAATTTTTAACTGGAAACTGGCCAGGTGCACTTAGCCAACATGCTTATAAATCTGGCGATCTAATAAAACTAAAATCAAATGACTCATTTACATACCTTGGTCGTCTGGATAATCAGTTAAAAATCCGAGGATTCCGAATTGAACCATCAGAAATAGAAGCAGTTATCAATTCATTGGATGAAGTAAAAGTCTCCGCTGTTATTGGAAAGGAAATATCAGCAGGTAACAGAATGCTAGTGGCTTTCATAATCACAACTGTGCCATTAGAACGTGTTGAGCTACTAACTAGATTACGCAGCTATCTACCGGATTATATGATCCCAAGTGAGTTCGTATTTTTACCTGCTCTTCCAACTACCCCTAGCGGTAAAATTGATCGAAAAGCACTACATCACATTGAAATAACTAAAATGCCGGATGATGTTGAAGAAAACAGCATTGAAGAGATTCTGACTTCAACCGAACAAACAGTAAAATTACTTTGGCAAAAAATTCTTCCGAACCGATCTATTAAACTGGGAGATAATTTCTTCAATATCGGAGGGCATTCACTGTTAGCAACACAGTTAGTGTATTCACTACGCAAACAATTTAATGTCGATTTTCCACTCAAATTACTATTCAGTACTCCTACCCTGCACGACATGGCAACTTCAGTTGATATCTATCTGGATAAAGGCAAAAAATCAGATGATGAAATAAAGAGTACATTTATTAACGATGCTTTCATCCAGCATGATTGGACTTATACGCGACAATTAAATTCATCAAAAAGCAGCGATGTATTACTCACAGGAGCTACCGGTTTTTTAGGCATCTATCTGCTTCGTGCTTTACTGCAACAACTAACCGGTAAAGTAATTTGTTTAGTCAGAGCCACAGATAACAGTACAGGGTTGAACCGTATAATAAAAAATGCTCATCACTATGGCATCAATCATGACATTGATTTTTCACGTGTTGAAATTGTGGCAGGAGATATTGCCAAGGCGAAATTTGATTTATCTGAGGCTGTATATCAGTCATTATCAGAAAGAGTATCTAAAATATATCACGCAGCTGCCCATATTAATTTTGTTCTCCCATACAGTAGTGTTAAGGGAACGAATGTCGATGGCATTGTAGAAATCATTAATTTTTGTTGTCACCTTGAACGTAAGAAACTGGAGTATATTTCTACCATTGCTGTATTTTCCCCGGCCTATCCTAAACAGCCAATAACAGAAAATAACCTCCCAGACTGCCCGGATTCACTATCTATCGGTTATACCCAAAGTAAATGGGTGGCTGAGCAGTACGTACAGCAAGCCAGATATCAAGGTGTCGATATCAATACTTATCGGATAGGGCGTATATCAGGTGACAGTGTTACTGGTGCATGTCAAAAAGATGATTTTTTATGGCGACAAATTAAAAGCTTTATCCAAATGGGAATGGCACCATACCCTGAATTGCTAAGTACTGATCTATTGCCTGTTGATTTTGTCAGTCAGACCATTGTGACATTATCAACCTCTAATAAGGCACATGAGCATCAAAACTTCCATTTATTTCATCCGAAAGGCACTGATTTTACCCCAGCATATCTGGCTATCAAACAAACAGGGCATGACTTAACAACAGCTTCTGAGTCAGAATGGTTAGAAAAACTCGAACAAATGGTTGTCAACAGCCATGATGTAGCCCTAGGTTCATTGATCCACCTTTTTAAAGAAAATGCTTTGAATATTGGTAATAACACCTATAACAACGAAAGCACACATGAGGCCATTAAAGCCTTAGGTCTCGATTTTCCAGATATTAATGTAAAAACTTTCGAAAAATTAATTTGTTATTTTATGGATAAAGAAATCATACAGTCACATACTCCATAAACTTCAAGTTGCAACTGGCAAGATGAAAACAGCTTACTCTCTCCTCATCGCGGGAGAGAGTAAATGCATATTGAAGTACAACGAATATATAAACCTAAACATAAGCAACCCATAAGAAACTTAAGGAGAAATAATGTTTAAAGTTGTGTTCGATAAATATATAGCCTCAGTTTTGGAAAAGTCACCGACAAAACTCGCTTCTCTATTTTGTGAAGATGGTATTCTGAAGTTACCATTTCGTACCAGTCGCGATACAATTGAAAGCCAGTCACAGATACTTGAGCATTATTCAACAAGTTTTGGTCAGGCCCCCCTGATCTTTACATCGGTTCAGGATATAGAACTGTACCCTACAGATAATCCTGATATTTTTATCGTTGAATATCGACTGAATGGCAAGACATTGCCACATAAAAAAGATTTTTATTGTTTATACATAAATGTATTTAAATTGAACAACGGTAAGATTAAAGAATTACATGACTATGAGGATGTCCTTAACCGAACAGCCATTTTTTCTTGATTTTTACTGTTCTTAATCGTAAATAAGTGGATATTTACAGGCCTGTTCCTTATAAAATCATTTATCTTTATAAATTTTTATTTATGGAACAGGCAATTAGATCAGTTTCTTATTCAAAATTCAGATTGTAAAAGAGTCCACATGAAAACAAATAATCAAGATACTTATGATACTGACGTAACGTCTTTTGAAAATGCCTTGGGCTGGCTCCAGTGTGTTCTAGTGGCAAGAAGAACCATCACAAATCCGGAAGGTATTTCATGGCCACAATATGATACTTTACATTTACTTCGACAATACCAGCCGATGAATCCTAGTGTGATTGGCGAAAAACTCGGTTTTACCCGCTCTAAGATGTCTAAAATTCTAAGATTGTTAAAAGATAAAGAATTTATTGAACAAGAAGCGGGGGAAAACGATAAACGAGAGTTGGTCACTAAATTGAGTCCAAAAGGGCTAACATTTTTGCAGCGGGTCGAGTCCAGCAGGCATAACATGGCTGATATTGTCGTGTCTAATATGTCCCAAGGTGAAATCGCCATATTTACAGAGCTTTGCCACCGTGCCGCAGATCTTTTGTATGCCCAAACCCCACTTCGTGATGAGGATTGAGCAGTTACGGCTTTCGTTTTGAGAGCCGCAACTTGAAATTTATAGGATATGGTACTAAAAATTAATGCTGTTCAGGACGCTTAAACACTAATTCGTCCCCGTTGGAGAGGGATTCATCAAACGCATACCCTTCCAGATTGAACTCCACCAGCCGGGCGGGATCAGTCAGTTGATGCTGGATGATAAAACGGCTCATCAATCCACGCGCTTTTTTAGCGTAGAAACTAATCACCTTGTATTTGCCCTTTTTTTCATCCAGAAAAACCGGCTTGATCATCTTGGCTGCCAGATTTTTGCGATTGACCGATTTGAAATACTCATCGGAGGCCAGATTGACCAGAACATCATCACCCTGTTGTTCCAGGGCGGCATTTAAGTTTTCCGTAATACGGTCACCCCAGAACTGATACAGGTCTTTACCGCGCGGATTTTCCAGTTTAATCCCCATTTCCAGACGATAAGGCTGCATCAAGTCGAGAGGACGCAACACCCCATACAGGCCGGATAGAATCCTCAAGTGCGTTTGGGCAAAATCAAAATCGCCGGCGGAGAAAGTTTCGGCCTGCATCCCGGTATAAACATCGCCTTTAAATGCCAAAATCGCCTGACGGGCATTTTCTGGGGTGAAATCAGGCTGCCATTCACCAAAACGCGCGGCATTCAACCCCGCCAATTTATCACTGATACCCATCAAACTGCCGATTTGCGCCGGTGTCAGCGTCCGGCAAATCTCGATCAGTTGCTGGGATCCCGCCAATAACTGCGGTTGGCTAAACTTTTCTGTTGCGAGAGGACTTTCATAATCGAGTGTTTTTGCAGGTGAAAGAGTAATAAGCATCATTTTTTCCTCATAATCCAGACTTTCCCCACTTTAGCAAAAAAGCACGCAAAGGGGAGAATCTCGGTGAGACGATTTTCCTACCTTACAGCCGCGCTTGACCATGTTATTATCACCGGATGGCGAGGCAACGCTGCCAACAATTTTACGTATAACGATGAGATATTAAACATGACCGATAAACTGACTTCCCTGCGTAAACTGACAACAGTAGTAGCAGATACCGGGGATATCGCGGCAATGAAACTGTATCAGCCGCAAGATGCGACCACCAACCCTTCCCTGATTTTGAACGCTGCGCAAATTCCAGAATATCGCCAACTGATTGATGAAGCCGTTGAATGGGCGCGTAGTCAAAGCGACTCCCGTGAACAACAAATTATTGATGCCGGCGATAAATTGGCTGTCAACATTGGTCTGGAAATTCTGAAACTGATCCCCGGCCGGATCTCCACAGAAGTTGATGCGCGTCTGTCTTATGACACCGAAGCCAGCGTCGCGAAAGCAAAACGCCTGATCAAACTGTACAACGAAGCGGGCATCAGCAACGATCGCATTCTGATTAAACTGGCTTCCACCTGGCAAGGCATCCGTGCTGCGGAACAACTGGAAAAAGAAGGCATCAACTGTAACCTGACACTGCTGTTCTCCTTCGCTCAGGCGCGTGCTTGTGCCGAAGCCGGTGTCTACCTGATTTCGCCATTTGTCGGCCGTATCCTTGACTGGTACAAAGCAAACAGTGGCAAGCAAGAATTCGCACCACATGAAGATCCGGGTGTGGTTTCCGTTGCTGAGATTTATCAGTACTACAAAGAACACGGTTACAACACGGTTGTGATGGGAGCCAGTTTCCGTAACTCTGGTGAAATTCTGGAACTGGCAGGTTGTGACCGCCTGACAATCTCTCCGGCACTGCTGAAAGAGCTGTCTGAAACCGAAGGTGAAGTCGAGTGCAAACTGGGTTATGAAGGCGAAATCAAAGCACGTCCAGCGCCAATGACTGAAGCCGAGTTCTACTGGAACCACCACCAAGATGCAATGGCAACTGAAAAACTGGCGGAAGGTATCCGTAAGTTTGCAGTAGACCAAGGCAAACTTGAGAGCATGATTGCTGATCTGCTGTAATCTCCGGCGATACGCTATTTTTCTTGCACCATGTTTCTTACACAAATATCTTATACAAAGGCGACATAATATGAGTCGCCTTTACTCAATAAATTTCAAGTTGCAGCCACACATTTTATTCTTTTTTCTTATTTTTATAGCGAATTGAGGTTTGTATGAATGTATTGCGCATTGGCCTCGTGTCTGTTTCTGATCGCGCTTCACAAGGGGTTTATCAGGATAAGGGGCTGCCGGCACTGGAAGCGTGGCTGAAAAGAACCATTACCACACCTTTTAGCATAGAAACCCGCCTGATCCCTGATGAGCAAATCCTGATTGAACAAACATTGTGTGAATTGGTCGATGAACTGGGATGCCATCTGGTACTGACCACCGGGGGAACCGGTCCGGCACGTCGTGATGTCACGCCGGATGCAACACTGGCTATTGCTGATCGTGAAATGCCCGGATTTGGGGAACAGATGCGCCAAATCAGCCTGCAATTTGTGCCAACTGCCATCCTGTCCCGACAAGTCGGCGTGATCCGCAATCAAGCGCTGATCCTCAATCTTCCCGGACAACCAAAAGCCATTGCAGAGACGCTGGAAGGATTGAAAGACGAAAACGGCAAGGTGTTGGTCGCGGGAATTTTTGCCAGTGTTCCCTACTGCATCCAACTGCTCGACGGCCCTTATGTGGAAACGGATGAAACCGTTGTCGCTGCGTTCAGGCCGAAAAGCGCACGGCGCTTATAATCATCGAGTGAGAAGGTTCTGAGTGCATTCAGAACCTTTCAGGGTCAATGAGATAACATTATTCACGCAAGCTACGGCCATGGGTTTCAATCACCTGCTGATACCAATAAAAACTCTGCTTACGGCGTCGTTCCAGTGTGCCTGTTCCCTGTTCATTCTGATCAACATAGATATAACCGTAACGTTTGGTTATCTCGCCTTTTGAAGCACTGACCAAATCAATCGGCCCCCAACTGGTATACCCCATCACATCCACCCCATCTTCGATCGCTTCCCTGACTTGGAGCAGATGATCGTTAAGGTATTGGATACGATAGTCATCCTGAATACGGCCATCCACATCCGGCGTATCTTTCGCCCCCAAGCCATTCTCAACAATAAACAATGGCTTCTGATAGCGATCCCACAGCAAATTCAATATCGTGCGCAAACCAACGGGATCTATCTGCCAGCCCCACTCTGAACTGGGCAGATAAGGATTAGCCACCATATGCAGGATATTGCCCTGCTGTTTCTGGTATTCCGCTTCATCCGCTGTCGTGCAACCACTCAAGTAATAACTGAATGAAATAAAATCGACGGTATTTTTCAGATCCTGCCTATCTTGCCCTGTTATGGTAAGTTCGATGTCATGTTCGCGAAAATAACGCAGCATATAGCCGGGATAATTGCCACGGCATTGAACATCGCCAAAAAACAACCATTTTTGATTTTGCTGCAACGTCGCCAGCACATCTTCGGGTTTACAGGTTAATGGATACATCAGACCGCCGAGCAACATATTGCCAATCTGGGCATCCGGAATGATTTCTCGGCACAATTTCACCACTCTGGCACCGGCAACCAATTGATGGTGAATAGCTTGATAGATCTCTGATTGACTGCTGTTTCTCGGCAAGCCTACGCCTGTCAAGGGTTCATGCAGCGACATATTAATTTCATTGAATGTCAGCCATAATTTCACTTTCTTCTGGTAGCGGGTAAATACCGTGCGTGCGTACTGTTCAAAAAACGCGATTAGTTTACGATTTCCCCACCCGCCATATTTTTTGACTAACATCCACGGCATTTCATAGTGAGATAGTGTAATCAAAGGTTGAATGCCATATTTGGCCATTTCGTCGAACAATTTGTCATAAAATACCAACCCCGCTTCATTAGGCTGTTCTTCATCCCCATGTGGAAAAATTCGGCTCCAGGCAATAGAGGTACGTAAGCATTTAAACCCCATTTCTGCAAACAGGGCGATATCTTCTGGGTAACGGTGATAAAAATCGATGGCAATATCCTTGAGATAACGTGTTTCATCCGCAGGATCACGCTCAACAACGGGACCAATAATCCCCTGTGGCAAAACATCTGATGTAGAAAGACCTTTTCCGTCAGTCAAATAAGCACCTTCAACTTGATTGGCCGCAATCGCGCCTCCCCATAGAAAATGCGTTGGAAACTGTTTCATTCAAATCCCCTCTTATAGATGTTTAAGGTTTGGGTAGGAATTCAGATTAGTCTTTATCGGCTTTATCTTCTGTAGGCGGATGAGTAACAGCAGGCAGACCAAACATCCACGTCAAAATGGTCGCAATGGCAAATGCCAGCAATGTACCAATAATTGCGCTCCATACCGTGTTATCGACTCCTGACGGCGGGATCATTTGCGTAAAAGTAAAAATATTGCCCAATCCTATTGAATAGACGGCACTTTGGTAATAGCCAGTCACAGAGCCACCTATCGCTCCAGCTATACAGCCAAAGATAAATGGCCGGCGGTAAGGCAGGGTAACCCCATAAACCGCAGGTTCAGTGATACCAAATATTCCCGCGGTAACAGCAGAACCAGATAACATTTTCAATTTAGCATCGCGGGTACGCAGAAAAACACCTAATGCCGCTCCCGTTTGCCCTATTACGGCAGGTAACAACAAAGGGGTTAACGTATCATGTCCTAAAACCGTTAAGTTGTTGATCATGATTGGCACTAATCCCCAATGCAAACCGAAAATGACACAGACTTGCCAGATAGCTCCCATAATCGCGCCTGCCATAGCCGGAGCAAATTCATATATTGTTTGATAACCATAAGCTAATAAATGACTTAGCCATGTAGCCACTGGCCCTATAACAATAAATACCAACGGAACAACCAGTACCAAACAAATAAGCGGTGTAATAAAGGTTTTAATGGTGGCAGGCAGATGGGCGTTTAATTTCTTCTCTATCTTACAGCTTATCCAAGAAGCAAAAATAATTGGGATTACAGAAGCGCTATAATTCAAAAACGAGAGAGGAACTCCCATAAAATATTCAGTTGTACTACCCGTAACACTTGACGTCTCGAAAGCAGAGATGATCAAAGGATGCACCAATGCCCCACCAATCCCCATCGTAATAAATGGATTACCGCCGAATTTTTTACCTGCGGTATAGCCAAGTAATAAAGGAAAAAAATAAAACAGCGAATCACTGGCTGCATACCAGATGCGATAAGTACCACTGTCAGGCGTTAACCAATGAAATGCAATGGCAACGGCAAGTAAGCCTTTTAAAATCCCAGAAGCAGCCATCACGCCTAAAAATGGGGTAAAGATCGCCGAAATAATATCGATAAAACGGTTAAATAAATTATCTCGTTTGTCAGTTGGATTACCCACTGAGGATGTTTCATCAGGAAGCGTCAATATTTGTTGAATAACCTGATAGACCTCTTTGACTTCATTACCAATCACAACCTGAAATTGCCCGCCACTCTCGACAACCGTAATGATACCGGGATGGGATTTTAGTTTATCAATATCGGCAAGAGTACGATCCCGCAGTTTAAAACGCAGCCGAGTTGCACAATGAACGAGACTGGCAATATTTTCTTTGCCGCCAACACCTGTAATAATTTCTTGGGCCAGCATCTGGTATTTCATCCACTTCCCTCGTTTCCGCATTGCCTATACATCTAAAATCTATTGGTTTTTGCCAGCAGCTCAATTTTCGGACGACAGAAATGTGATTGTGATCGCTGGATATTTATTAATCCTCTATTGGGTGAAGCTCGAACATCGATTAACTTACTATCTTTTTGCGGTTAAATTCGGCATATTGTAGAGTACAGAGATAATTTCTATACTCTATAAAATAAATGCCAAATTGCTGCTCGTAAGACTAAATCACCTATCATAATGTGCTTATACTCATCGTGCTTGAAGATGCATTTATTCTCCCTCGCTACGCGAGGAAGAATAAGGCGCCTCTGTTTTGCACGATGTAATTTAAAGTTTATAGGGTATATGTTTATCGCAGCGCAGGAGAGATAATCAATACAGCTTGAAGTACAACGAGTATAAATAGCCATAATTCAGAGGATCGCAACAGATAAGTGAAGGATTGGAGTTTATTCTATATTGATTGGTGCTGGCGCAACGGTTGTTATGGATCTTTGGGCGGTTTTCATGAAAAGGTGTTTCGGCATTCCCTCACTGAACTATAGCATGGTAGGGCGCTGGCTCGGGCATATCCCCAAAGGGAAATTCATTCATACCAGTATCCTGCAAGCCGAACCCGTGAAAGGTGAAACCGGAATGGGTTGGTTTGCTCACTATCTTATTGGGATCATTTTTGCGGGCTTGCTATTACTCATTTGTGGGTTAGATTGGGCGAAACAGCCAACTTTCCTGCCGGCTTTAATTACAGGTATCGTTACTTTAATTGCCCCTTTCTTCATTATGATGCCTGGCATGGGCATGGGTATTGCCGCCTCTAAAACACCAGCTCCCAATACCGCCAGATTAAGAAGCCTGATGGCACATATTTCTTATGGCGTTGGCCTGTATTTAGCAGTGTTATTATTCACTTTATTTTCTTGATTTCATGTCCCAATAAGCTTAAATCACCGTCGATAAATTTATATTATTTATCGGCGGAAGATCCTTTTTTCCCCTTATATATTTGAAATACGACGAATATGCACTCAACTTATGAAATTTCCTGATCCCTCGCGCCACGAGAAGTCAGGAATTAATTTATGATTTTAAGATGTCATTTAAAAATTGCAGAATAAATGTCTTTTAATATAGCATAAGTTTTATTTTCATCTATTTTGAGTCTGGCAAAATTATTGAAAATAATCACCTCAAATCCTATTTTATAACTATAAATCGGTAAATTATGTCACAACATCAAAATCGAAGATTAAACAGGCAGGACTATAAAACTATGTCTTTAGCCGCCTTAGGCGGTGCTCTGGAGTTTTACGACTTCATTATTTTTGTCTTTTTTGCCGTTGCGCTTGGAGAACTCTTTTTCCCTGCGGATATACCTGAATGGCTTAGGCAACTACAAACATTTGGTATTTTTGCTGCGGGCTATCTAGCCCGGCCTTTAGGTGGGATCATCATGGCTCATTTTGGTGATCTGGTTGGGCGCAAGAAAATGTTCTCGCTCAGTATATTGCTGATGGCCGTACCGACGCTGACCATTGGGATGCTACCCACCTATGATGTCATTGGCATTGCCGCCCCCATACTACTCTTGCTCATGCGAGTCATGCAGGGAGCCGCGATTGGTGGAGAAGTTCCCGGTGCATGGGTCTTTGTGGCCGAGCATGTTCCGCATAAACGTGTCGGCTTTGCCTGTGGCGTTTTGACGGCAGGATTGACCATGGGTATTTTGTTTGGTTCTCTCGTCGCAACCATTATTACTTCCATTTATACCAACCAGGAAATATTGGATTGGGCATGGCGTCTGCCATTCTTTCTAGGTGGCATTTTCGGCCTATGTGCCATGTACCTGCGCCGTTGGCTGCATGAAACCCCTATCTTCAAAGAAATGCAGGAACGCAAGGCGTTGGCAGAAGGGCTACCGCTGAAATCCGTGGTTTTTAATCACAAACGCGCCATCATTATCTCCATGCTACTGACATGGTTACTTTCCGCTGGCATCGTGGTCGTTATCTTGATGACACCCACCTATATGCAGACAGTATTCCATCTGGAACAATCGCTTACCCTGAAAGCAAACAGTCTGGCGATCATCTCATTGGCGATTGGCTGTATATCTGTAGGGTATTTATGTGATAAATGGGGAGCGGGTATCGTGCTGATCGTCGGTTGTATTCTATTGGCCGCCTCAACATGGTTTTTCTATCACAATATCAGCCATGAACCGATCAAATTATTTAGTGCTTATGCCATCGTTGGGCTGGCTGTCGGCGTGATTGGAGCAGCTCCGTTTGTCATGGTTAACAGTTATCCCCCAGAAGTCCGGTTCAGTGGCATTTCATTTTCATATAATGTGGCCTACGCCATTTTTGGTGGACTGACACCGATCCTCGTTACTCTACTGCTGAAATATACTTCACTGGCACCCGCCTACTATATTATGTCCTTATCGGCTGTCGGGATCTTATTAGGGCTTTATTTGCGAAAAAGATCAGTATGAGAAGAGAATAAAGTAGGCTAATTCCCACAAAAAAGAACAGGATGAGCATAAATACTCATCCTGTCTAAAAATGGTTAAGCGTGTTTCACTTCACCAATCGGCAGAATAGTACGGCCATATTGCTCATTCAGAACTTCAGCCATTGCCAGATAGAAAGCACTCGCACCACAGATGACGCCTTCAAAACCGGCGAACGTCAAGATGCTGGCATTGCCCGTGATATTGCCAATCGCCAGCAGTGCGAACAGTAGCGTCAAGCTACCAAACACAAATTGCAGGACGCGGTTGGCCTTCAACGTACCAAAGAACATGAACAGGGTAAAAATTCCCCACAGAGCGAGATAAACTCCGAGAAATTCATGGCTAGTTGCTTCAGCCAGCCCCATCGTTGGCAGGAAAAGCAAGCCGACCAAGCTTAACCAGAACATACCGTAAGAGGTAAATGCGGTTGCAGCAAAAGTATTCCCTTTTTTGTACTCAAAGATGCCAGCCAGCACCTGAGCCAAACCACCATAAAAAATTCCCATGCTCAAAATAGCCGACGCCAATGGGAAAAAACCTGCATTGTGCAAATTCAACAAAATGGTTGTCATACCAAAACCCATCAAACCCAATGGGCCTGGGTTCGCCAACTGATTAGAGTGCATACTTCCCCTAGAAAATATAAATAAAACAAAATATTAAAAAAGTTCTCATGGTGCTTTTCTACACCAAGAAACCATAAAAGGCGGCGAATCATAATGTGATGGCATCAACTACACAATGGCCTCAGAAAAATTTTTTTATTAAAACTTAACTTTTTTTCAGTCAAGCCCTTGATGATGAGGTGAATGACCCCATCTAAGTCTCAACTACAGTTACTACTGATATTTCAGCATTAGCTGAAAACATAAAATGAGGAATTTCTGGCAAACAGTGCCATTGAAAAGAAAATATTCGTCCTCATATAGCTTAGTAACTTGACCGAATATATGAATTCTTTGTGGAGGCGTTTAGATGGGTAAAATCATTGGTATCGACTTGGGAACTACCAACTCTTGTGTAGCAATTATGGACGGCACAACCGCGCGCGTGCTTGAAAACAGCGAAGGTGACCGTACCACACCTTCTATCATCGCGTATACTCAGGATGGTGAAACTCTGGTTGGTCAACCAGCTAAACGTCAGGCTGTTACTAACCCGCAAAATACTCTGTTCGCCATCAAACGTTTGATTGGCCGTCGTTTTCAGGACGAAGAAGTTCAGCGTGACGAATCCATCATGCCATACAAAATCATGGCAGCGGATAACGGCGATGCATGGTTAGAAGTGAAAGGCCAGAAAATGGCACCCCCTCAGGTTTCTGCTGAAGTTCTGAAAAAAATGAAGAAAACAGCGGAAGACTATCTGGGTGAGCCAGTAACCGAAGCTGTTATCACCGTTCCTGCATACTTCAACGATGCACAGCGTCAGGCAACTAAAGATGCTGGCCGTATCGCAGGTCTGGAAGTTAAGCGTATCATCAACGAACCAACCGCTGCGGCTCTGGCTTATGGCCTGGATAAAGAAATCGGCAACCGCACTATCGCTGTTTATGACTTGGGTGGCGGTACTTTCGATATCTCTATCATCGAAATCGACGAAGTTGATGGCGAAAAAACTTATGAAGTTCTGGCAACCAATGGTGATACCCACTTAGGTGGTGAAGACTTCGACAGCCGCATGATCAAATATCTGGTTGACGAGTTCAAGAAAGAACAAGGCATCGACCTGCGTAACGATCCACTGGCAATGCAGCGTCTGAAAGAAGCCGCAGAAAAAGCGAAAATCGAGCTTTCTTCTGCACAGCAGACTGACGTAAACCTGCCATACATCACCGCTGATGCGACCGGTCCTAAGCACATGAATGTTAAAGTTACCCGTGCGAAACTAGAATCTCTGGTTGAAGATCTGGTTAAACGTTCTATCGAGCCTCTGAAAGTCGCCCTGAATGACGCTGGTCTGTCTGTAACTGACGTCCAGGACGTGATTCTGGTTGGTGGTCAGACTCGTATGCCAATGGTGCAGAAAGCGGTTGCAGATTTCTTCGGCAAAGAACCACGTAAAGACGTGAACCCAGACGAAGCAGTTGCTATGGGTGCTGCGGTTCAGGGCGGTGTACTGGCAGGTGACGTGAAAGACGTTCTGCTGCTGGACGTAACTCCACTGTCTCTGGGTATCGAAACCATGGGCGGCGTGATGACTTCCCTGATCACTAAGAACACCACTATCCCCACCAAACATAGCCAAGTGTTCTCTACAGCGGAAGACAACCAGTCCGCAGTAACCATCCACGTACTACAGGGTGAGCGTAAGCGTTCCAACGATAACAAATCTCTGGGTCAGTTCAACCTGGATGGCATTCAGCCAGCAATGCGCGGCACGCCACAGATCGAAGTAACTTTCGACATTGATGCTGACGGTATCCTGCACGTTTCTGCGAAGGACAAAAACTCTGGTCGTGAGCAGAACATCACCATCAAGGCTTCTTCTGGTCTGAACGAAGAAGAAATCCAACAGATGGTACGCGATGCAGAAGCAAACGCAGAATCTGACCGTAAGTTTGAAGAGCTGGTTCAGATCCGTAACCAAGCTGACCAACTGATTCACGGTACTCGTAAACAAGTTGAAGAAGCTGGCGACAAACTGACTGCGGACGAAAAAGCGGCAATCGAAAAAGCGACTGCGGAACTGGAAACGGCTGCGAAAAACGAAGACAAAGCTGAAGTCGAAGCGAAGATTCAGGCTCTGGTTGAAGCTTCCAAGAAACTTCTGGAAATCGCACAGCAACAAGCTCAGGCTGGTGCTACTGACGCGGGCGCAAGCAACACGAAAAAAGAAGACGACGCTGTAGACGCTGAATTCGAAGAAGTTAAAGACAAAAAATAATAGCCCTTAGCGGGCAAAGTAACAGGGCGCCTGTTACTTGTTAACTAGCACGGGCGTTGAGGTAACTCTACGCCCGTGTGTGCGTGTTAAGGGTAAACAATACGATGGCAAAAAAAGATTATTACGAAGTTTTGGGAGTCTCCAAAACCACAGACGAAAAAGAGATAAAAAAGGCCTATAAGCGGCTGGCAATGAAATATCACCCTGACCGTAATCAGGGCGATAAAGAAGCAGAAAGCAAATTCAAAGAAATTAAAGAAGCATATGAGATCCTGACGGACTCCCAGAAACGCGCCGCTTATGACCAATATGGTCATGCTGCCTTTGAACAGGGTGGCATGGGCGGTGGTGCAGGTGGTTTCGGTGGCGGAGCTGAGTTTAGCGATATCTTTGGTGACGTTTTCGGAGATATTTTCGGTGGTGGCCGTCGTCAGCAGCGCGCTAGCCGTGGCTCAGACCTGCGTTACAATATGGAACTGACACTGGAAGAAGCTGTCCGTGGTGTCACCAAAGAAATCCGCATTCCGACACTGGAATCCTGTGACAGCTGTCATGGCAGCGGAGCGAAATCGGGCACCAGCCCGGAAACCTGCCCGACCTGTCACGGCGCAGGGCAAGTACAAATGCGCCAAGGGTTCTTCGCGGTTCAGCAGCCTTGTCCTCAGTGTCATGGTCGCGGAAAAATCATCAAAAATCCTTGCGGTAAATGTCATGGACATGGTCGCATTGAAAAATACAAAACCCTGTCTGTTAAAATTCCGGCAGGCGTCGATACCGGCGATCGCATTCGTTTGAGTGGCGAAGGTGAAGCAGGTGAACATGGCGCACCAGCCGGTGATTTGTACGTACAGGTTCAGGTCAAGGCTCACCATATCTTCGAGCGCGATGGTAGCAACCTCTATTGTGAAGTACCGATCAACTTCGCGACTGCGGCATTGGGTGGCGAAATTGAAGTCCCTACCCTTGATGGTCGTGTCAGCCTGAAAATTCCTGCTGAAACTCAGACTGCCAAGCTGTTCCGCATGAAAGGCAAAGGTGTTAAATCCGTCCGCGGTGGCGCACAAGGTGACTTGCTGTGCCGTGTTGTCGTAGAAACACCAGTTAAGCTGAACGAAGAACAGAAAGAGCTGATGCGTAAACTGGGCGAATCTTTTGGCGGAAAAAGTGGTGAAACCAATAGCCCTCGTTCCAAAAGCTTCCTCGATGGCGTGAAGAAATTTTTTGATGATTTGACAAAGTAATTTAATACCTTAGTGAAATCTTTTTTAATAATCCCTACTTATTATCAATTAATTAGAAGGATAATAAGGAGGGATTTATTAATTTTACCCTCAATTTTGTGTCCTTTCAGGTAACACTAACATCCCCAATTCTCTGATTGAAGTCTTGCTAAAAATAGAGCAGACTGTCTTGCATGGTAATAATGATATTATGACTCCTTTCTCACACCACACTAACATTACATAAATTTCACAGTTCTAATTATAAACTATTATGAGGTTAGAATTATGATTGAAAGTATTTCACAAGATGCAATAAAACATTCACGGAATATTTTCCGTGGTAAAACAACGAATAAAATTTATCGTGATCTCACAAAGCTAAGTGTAGATAAAAGAGCAATGCATACACCAGACAATATTATATTAAGGGAAGATAAACATGATGAATTTTTAGATCAATTTCGTGAAATAGAGCATCCCACTGATAAATATCGACATTCCTTATATAAATCGAATTCTGGTGAAGAATTAATTGGAAACTGTGGTGAATTAACGATAGCGGCATTCAACTACTTAGCTATATATCGATATAATGATATTTTAAGATGGTTTAGGATGTATGGTAGATGGGATAGAAGTAACATAATGAAACCCGTTTATATACTGTTTCTGATGTTTAATGATCCTTACGATCATTGTATTTCTGTTATTACTCATCCTGAACACACTCCGCATATACCCACGATAAATAAGCCATACAGAATACTCCCCGATAATTCTTGGGTATGTGATCCGTGGGCTAATATAGCTTGTTCATCTGAAACATATAATACCAGATGGCAAAATAAAATGCAGAAATGGGATGAAAAAGGAAAAACAACATCTATCTATCAACCGGATCAGGAGCTGGATGATAATATGCATTATCCATCACCATTAAAAAAGAATAACTATAATGCCATAACCAATAGTATAAAAACAGTGAAATATATGGCAGTGATACAATCAGATGGAAAGGTGAAGATAACATAGTAATATTGAAGTATCATACATTATTTCCCCAACAGAATATTACCCTAATTTCGTACCAATAACCCCTAACACAATCACAACACACGCCAATAATCGCATTTTACTAAAAGGCTCTCGCAAAATAACAACTGACAATAACATCGCAAATAACACGCTGGTTTCACGCAATGTAGCAACCAGCACGATGGGCGCATGGCTCAGTGCCCAAATAACAATGCCATAGCTTAAAAATTGCATTAGCCCGTCTAAAAATCCCTGTTTCCAATATTGGCGAATATTTTTTCCGGCAGTATTTCGATACTTAAAATACATAATCACGCCCATTACCCATCCATTAATCGCAAACAGCCAAAAAATATAAGTTAACGCATTATCGCTGACACGAGAGCCTGCACCATCAGACAAGGTATAACAGGCAATAAATACCGATGTTGTGATTGCCATAATCAATGTTTTGCGATCCAGCCGAATGGATTTTTTTCCATGTAGAAAAGCAATCAAAATAATCCCAGCAATAATTAATCCCACTCCCAGAATTGCGAAAGGCGGCAACATTTCCTGCAAAATTAACCAACTTAATAAAGCAGTGATTAATGGCGCACATCCTCTGGCAATCGGATACACCTGACTTAAGTCTCCCGTAGCGTATGAGCGGCTTAAAAACAGACAATAACCTGTATGCAAAATAGCGGATAATATTAACCACGGCAGAGAGGAAAAAGTTGGTAACCCAACCCAGAATAATCCTGAAGTTGAAATCACTCCGGCAAAAAAGACGATAATCGAAATACCCAAGAACCGATCAGCACTAATTTTTACTAAAGCATTCCAACTCGCATGCAACAGAGCTGCACCAAGAACAGACAAGAAAATTAAGGCCGTCACAAGATATTCTACTCATATCGTCAGGGAATTGGTTATAAAATAACCTTCTGTTATGCAATGCAATTTATCAATATCTCAACATATTTTCTTTCAAAATGAAATAATTCGGAAATAACGATAAAAATAGCACATATAACCTGCTTTTTCCGATATCATAATTGTCATAACATCAGTACTTCGATCAATCTCATAGGTTATCTATTCATGACTGCAATCATTCGCCAATTCTTGAAATTGGAGGCAGCAGGAGGAATTCTCCTCATCATTGCTGCTATTATTGCGCTGGTTATGGCGAATACGCCATTGCAGGGTATTTATCATCAATTTCTCAATCTTCCCGTTGCAGTGCAGTTCGCCGCGTTGGAAATCAATAAGCCATTATTGCTATGGATAAATGACGGATTAATGGCCGTGTTTTTCCTGATTGTCGGACTGGAAGTAAAACGTGAACTCATGGAAGGTTCACTTGCTGGCCGTGACAAAGCAGTTTTTCCAGCCATTGCTGCACTTGGTGGGATGCTGGCTCCTGCACTGGTCTATTTACTGTTTAATGGCAGCGATGATATCACTCGGCAAGGTTGGGCAATTCCCGCTGCGACAGATATCGCCTTTGCGCTTGGGGTCATGGCGTTGTTGGGAAGGCGTGTTCCCACCGCATTAAAAGTATTTTTGCTTGCGTTGGCGATTATTGATGACTTAGGTGTGATCATTATTATTGCTTTGTTTTATACCAAGAGCGTTTCTTTGGAAGCACTTGGGCTCGCTGCTGCCATGATCGCGCTTCTGGCCTGGATGAACTGGAGAGGAATAGCCAAAACATCCGCTTATCTGGTTGTCGGTGTTGTTTTGTGGATTTGTATCTTGAAATCGGGTGTTCATGCCACATTAGCTGGCGTTATCGTTGGATTCTTGATCCCTCTGCGTAACAAAAAAGGTGATTCACCTTCCGAAACACTGGAGCATGAATTGCATCCGTGGGTAGCGTATTTAATTCTGCCACTGTTTGCTTTTGCCAATGCCGGCGTTTCATTACAGGGCGTCACATTGGATGGCTTAACAGGCATGCTGCCCGTAGGAATTGCACTTGGTCTGTTTATTGGCAAACCATTAGGTATTTTCTTATTTAGCTGGATTTCAGTAAAACTGGGAGTCGCCAGATTACCGGAAAAAATTGGCATGAGACAAATTTTCGCCGTTTCGGTACTGTGTGGGATCGGTTTTACTATGTCTATCTTTATTTCTGGTCTGGCATTTGAAGGTCTAAATGATGCCTTCAGTACCTACTCCCGCTTGGGCATATTGATGGGTTCTACAACTTCGGCTGTGGTTGGTTATGGATTATTGAACATACTATTACCGAAGAGAAAAACGTAGCCAAAAGCGAATGAATAGACTAATTTAAGCGCAGAATCAGAAATAATTTCCGAATTAATTCATCCTCTTAATATTCGCGGCACAACATTTGTCACTGCGGTGTCGCAAATATTTCATATCAATAGAAAAATAGGAGAACGCCATAATCTGGCGGCCTGAAATGTATGATCACGGCTGTTATACAGATGTGAGGCAATACACAAGGACAAATATATGCGGGTTTCACATTTAAATTTTAACCACCTCTATTATTTTTGGCATGTTTGCAAGGAAGGCTCTGTTGTAGGTGCAGCAGAAGCGCTATACCTGACACCACAAACCATTACGGGGCAAATTAAGGCGTTGGAAGAACGTCTGGGCGGGAAATTATTCAAGCGTCAAGGAAGAGGTTTGGTACCCTCTGAGCTGGGGCAATTGATTTTCCGTTATGCGGATAAAATGTTTACGCTTAGTCAGGAAATGCTGGATATCGTCACTTACAGCCGAGAATCAAACCTGCTGTTTGATGTCGGTGTCGCTGATGCACTATCCAAGCGTTTAGTCAGCAAAGTGCTGGAAACCACCGTAGTGGAACATGAAAAAATCCACTTGCGTTGTTTTGAATCGACCCATGAAATGCTGCTTGAGCAACTCAGTCAGCATAAGCTGGATATGATCCTATCAGATTGTCCGGTAGATTCGTCTCAACAGGAAGGGTTGTTCTCAGTGAAGTTGGGTGAGTGCAATATCAGTTTTTACTGTCGCCAGCCCATCCCAGAAAAACCGTTTCCAGCATGTTTGGAAGAACGCCGTTTGCTGATCCCGGGTCGCCGTTCCATGCTGGGCAGGAAGCTTCTGACATGGATACGCAATAAGAACCTTCAGGTAGAAGTACTGGGGGAATTTGATGATGCTGCATTGATGAAAGCATTTGGTATGTATCACAATGCGATTTTCATAGCGCCTTCGTTCTATGCCAATGATATTTTTGCTGATAGCGATATTGTTGAGATAGGCCGATTGGATGCCGTACAGGAAGAGTATTATGTCATCTTTGCAGAACGCATGATCCAGCATCCGGCAGTTCAGCGAGTATGCAACAAGGATTTCTCTGCTTTATTCAGTGCCCCACCCAAAAGCAGCCCTAAAAAATTCCGTTAGACCTATTCCCTATACGTTAAAACTGACAGATACAAAAAAACCGGCTTAAAGCCGGTTTTTTTCAGCATAACCAAAACAAATAATTACATTGCTTTGATTTGCGCTGCCAGAGCAGATTTATGACGTGCTGCTTTGTTCTTGTGGATCAGACCCTTGCAGGCGTGACGATCAACAATTGGTTGCATGTCATTGAATGCTTTCTGTGCAGCTTCTTTATCGCCAGAAGCGATAGCCATGTATACTTTCTTGATAAAAGTACGCACCATAGAACGACGGCTTGCGTTGTGCTGACGACGTTTCTCAGACTGTACGGCGCGTTTCTTAGCTGATTTGATATTAGCCAAGGTCCAACTCCCAAATATATTCTATCGAGGACAATTCAAAGGCCGAGGAATATGCCTGTTCAGCCTTCTTTTGTCAATGGATTTGTGCAAATAAGCGCCGCTGTACGACGACGCTGTTTACGTTGTTGTTTACGTTGTGATGGGGCAGGATTTTATCAGCTTACTGAAAGGGAATACAGTCTTTCGCAATAAAAAACTGCATGAATCACAGAGAAATGCGATAAATTAAATATTTTTCGGGCATCTAGCCTATTTTTATTGTATGAATCAGGTTATTAATTAAAACCCTTTGTGATCGTGGGTTAACCTTGTGCGTTGTACAAGGTATAATCCTACAATTTTCACGGTATTGAGCCAGCTATGGAGCTAATTCGCGGTATACACAATATCCGGGCGCGTCACCATGGTTGCGTGCTGACGATTGGTAATTTTGATGGTGTCCATCGCGGGCATCAGGCTTTATTAAAACACTTGAAGCAAGAAGGGTTGCGTCTCGGGTTACCGACGATGGTCATGATTTTCGAACCGCAGCCTCTGGAAGTTTTTGTTACAAATAAAGCGCCAGCCCGTCTGACAAGGCTGAGAGATAAAATAAAATATCTAGCTCAAAATGGGGTTGATTATCTGTTGTGTGTGAAATTTGACAAACATTTTGCAGCCAACTCACCTGAAGCCTTTGTTTCACAGTTGCTCGTTGAAAAACTGGGTGTTAAGTTCCTGGCAATAGGAGATGATTTCCGCTTTGGCAAAAATCGCCTCGGAGATTTCCATTATTTGCAGCAGGCAGGTAAACAATACAATTTTGATGTCGCCAGCACAGACAGTTTTTGTGACAGCGGTCTTCGGATCAGCAGTACAGCTATTCGGCAGGCACTGCAAAGTGATGATCTGGCCTTGGCCGAAACATTACTGGGGCACCCATACAGCATAAGTGGCAGAGTCGTTCACGGTAACCAATTGGGACGCACCATCGGGTTTCCCACAGCTAATTTACCGTTGAAACGTCTGGTTACACCTGTTAAGGGCGTTTATGCTGTTGAAGTCCATGGATTGGGAGATAACCCTTTACCGGGTGTTGCAAATATAGGTAATCGCCCCACTGTTGCTGGTCAGGGCCAGCAACTTGAAGTGCATTTGATTGATACCCAAATGGATCTGTATGGGCATCATATCAATGTAGTATTACGCAAAAAATTGCGTGATGAGCAGCGATTTGCTTCGCTTGATGCGCTTAAACAGCAAATCGCAAATGATGTGGTTGCTGCGAGAGACTATCTCTTGCAGCGATCCGAGTCATGTATCTGATATCCAATAGATTTCAAGTTGCCGCTAACAAAGCGGCAACTTGAAAGGTGAAGGATATAGCGGAAAATTGGAACTGAGAATCTATAATGAGTGACTACAAAGACACCCTGAATTTACCGGAAACAGGGTTCCCCATGCGCGGGGATTTAGCCAAGCGCGAACCAGATATGTTGAAACGTTGGTACAAAGAAGGTTTGTATCAGGCAATTAGAAAAGCAAAATCTGGCAAAAAAACGTTTATTTTGCATGATGGCCCTCCTTATGCAAACGGCGATATTCATATTGGTCACTCAGTTAATAAAATTCTCAAAGATATTGTTATTAAGTCCAAAGGATTATCAGGCTACGATTCGCCTTATATCCCAGGTTGGGACTGCCACGGTTTACCAATTGAGCTCAAGGTCGAGCAAATTATCGGCAAGCCGGGGGAAAAATTTTCCGCCGCTGAATTCCGTGCTGAGTGCCGCAAATATGCCATGACTCAGGTTGAAACACAGAAAGCAGGCTTCAAGCGTCTGGGTGTTCTGGGTGACTGGGATAAACCTTACCTGACGATGGACTTCAAAACTGAAGCGGACATCATTCGTGCACTGGGCCGCATTATCAAAAATGGGCATTTGCTGAAAGGCGTGAAACCGGTTCACTGGTGTACTGACTGTGGCTCCTCCCTCGCCGAAGCGGAAGTGGAATACTACGATAAAACCTCCCCTTCCATTGACGTGCGCTTCAACGCAGTTGATGCAGATGCCGTGTACGCCAAATTTGATGTACAACCGCAAGGGCTGCCGGTTTCTCTGATCATCTGGACAACCACTCCGTGGACACTACCGGCTAACCGCGCGATCGCACTGAATACAGAAATCACCTACCAATTGGTCAAAGTTGACAACGAGTGCCTAATTCTGGCGGCTGAATTAGTCGAACAAGTTATGCAACGTGCAGGAATCACCTCGTGGATGGTATTGAGCGATTGCACAGGTGCCGATCTGGAACTGATGCGCTTTAATCACCCATTCATGGGCTTCGACGTTCCTGCCATTCTCGGTGATCACGTGACACTGGAAGCAGGTACGGGCGCAGTACATACCGCAGGGGGGCACGGCCCAGACGATTACGCTATCAGCTTAAAATATGGCCTTGAAATCGCCAATCCAGTTGGCCCGAATGGCTGCTATATCTCTGGTACTTGTCCTTCACTGGATGGCGTATTTGTCTTCAAGGCGAACGATATCATCGTTGAACTGCTGAAAGAAAAAGGCGCGCTGCTGAGTCTGGCAAAAATCCAGCACAGCTACCCTTGCTGCTGGCGTCACAAAAAACCCATCATTTTCCGTGCAACACCACAGTGGTTCATCAGCATGGATAAAAATGGCCTGCGTGAACAGTCTCTGAAAGAGATCAAAGACGTTCAGTGGATCCCAGGCTGGGGGCAGGCGCGTATCGAATCAATGGTAGAAAACCGCCCGGACTGGTGTATCTCCCGCCAGCGGACATGGGGCGTACCAATGTCTCTGTTTATTCATAAAGAGACCCAAGAGCCGCATCCACGCACCGTCGAATTGATCGAAGAAGTCGCCAAGCGCGTCGAAGCAGAGGGTATTCAGGCATGGTGGGATCTGGAAACAGCAGAACTGCTGGGTCATGAAGCCGCTGATTACGTCAAGGCTCAGGATACGCTGGATGTCTGGTTTGATTCAGGAAGTACCCACTCTTCCGTTGTAGACGCCCGTCCAGAATTCCACGGCAATTCAGCTGATATCTATCTGGAAGGCTCTGACCAGCACCGTGGTTGGTTCATGTCCTCGCTGATGCTGTCTACCGCGATCAAAGGTAAAGCCCCTTATCGTCAAGTCCTGACTCATGGTTTCACTGTTGATGAGCAAGGACGTAAAATGTCCAAATCCATCGGCAATACCGTCAGCCCACAAGATGTAATGAACAAACTGGGCGCGGATATTCTGCGTTTGTGGGTAGCATCCACTGACTATAGCGGTGAAATCGCCGTTTCTGACGAGATCCTGAAACGTTCTGCTGATGCTTACCGCCGTATTCGCAACACCGCACGCTTCCTGCTGGCAAACCTGAATGGTTTTAACCCAGAACAGCACATGGTGAAAACAGAAGATATGGTTGTTCTGGATCGCTGGGCGGTAGGCCGTGCTCAAGCAGCACAGGCGGATATCCTCAAATACTATGACGAATATGATTTCCACTCCGTGGTTCAACGTTTGATGCAGTTCTGCTCCGTGGAAATGGGTTCATTCTATCTGGATATCATCAAAGATCGCCAGTACACCGCAAAAGGTGACAGCCTTGCACGCCGTAGCTGCCAGACTGCGTTGTTCCATATCGCAGAAGCGCTGGTTCGCTGGATGGCACCAATCATGTCCTTCACTGCTGATGAAGTCTGGAATGAACTGCCGGGTGAACGTGCTCAATACGTCTTTACCGAAGAGTGGTATGACGGGCTGTTTGGTCTGGCAGATGGCGAAGATATGAACGATACTTTCTGGGCTGACCTGCTGGCAGTACGGGGTGAAGTGAACAAAGTTCTAGAACAGGCCCGTGCAGATAAACATATCCGCAGTTCACTGGAAGCCGCTGTCACGCTCTATGCAGATGAAGCACTGGCAGAAAGACTCAACAAACTGTCTGACGAATTACGTTTTGTTCTGCTGACCTCTCAGACTGAAGTTGCTGCTTATGCAACAGCCGGTGACGATGCGCAGCAAAGCGAGCTTTCAGGTCTGAAAGTAGCCTTCCGTAAGGCGGATGGAGAGAAATGTCCACGTTGCTGGCACTATGCTAAAAATGTGGGCCTGGTAGCGGAACATGCAGAACTTTGCGGCCGCTGTGTGACTAACGTTGCCGGGAACGGTGAAGAGCGTAAGTTTGCCTGATGAATAAACCCATTTGTTCCACTGGACTTCGCTGGCTTTGGCTGGTTGTCATGGTATTAATCTTGGATTTGGGAAGCAAACACTTTGTGTTGCAGCATTTCACACTGTATGAATCCATCCCATTGATACCTTATTTCAACCTGACTTACGCCCAGAATTTGGGAGCTGCTTTCAGCTTTCTGGCTGATAAAGGCGGTTGGCAGCGCTGGTTCTTTGCATTAGTGGCAATAACCATCATAGTTGTATTGCTGGTGATGATGTATCGCTCCAGCGCCAAGCAAAAACTAAGCAATATCGCCTACGCTTTAGTGATTGGTGGGGCATTGGGGAATTTGTTCGATCGGCTGGTACATGGTTTTGTTGTCGATTTCATCGATTTTTACGTCGGGGAATGGCACTGGCCTACCTTTAATATTGCAGATTCTGCGATCTGCATCGGGGCGGCTCTCATTATTATAGAGAGCTTCATCAGCCCGGATGATAAGAAAGCAGCATCGAAAACATAGTCACTGAAAGAATGATAAAAAACCAGCCACAGTTAACAAAACCAGGGCTGGTAATTTCATCTATACCCAATAACGGTATACTTGCAATCATTTTAAGTAAAAGGGTTGAGCAACATGTTAATGCAGGTGCAAGCGCACAGTGCAGTTTTATTACACTTCACATTAAAGCTGGATGATGGCTCAACGGCAGACTCGACTTACAGTCAGGGTAAGCCCGCATTATTCCGCCTCGGTGATGGTAGCCTCTCTGCTCAGCTGGAACAGCAGCTTCTTGGCTTAAAAATGGGTGATAAACATCAATTCACACTGGCTGGAGAAACCATCTTTGGCAAACACAATCCTGATTTGGTGCAATACTTTACTCCCCGTGATTTTGCCGACGCCGGTACCCCAGAAGTCGGCACCATCATGTTATTTACGGCCATGAACGGCAGTGAAATGCCCGGGTTTGTCAAAGAAGTCGCTGAAGGCTCCATCACTGTTGATTTTAACCATCCACTGGCTGAACAAAACATCACTTTTGATATTGAAGTGTTGGAAATTGACCCTCAGTTGGAGGAAACCCATGCAAATATTGCTGGCTAACCCTCGTGGTTTCTGTGCTGGTGTTGATCGTGCCATCAGCATCGTAGAACGTGCACTGGAATTATACGGCTCCCCCATTTATGTTCGCCATGAAGTAGTACATAACCGCTATGTGGTTGACAACCTCAGGGAACGTGGCGCTATTTTCATTGAAGAAATTTCAGAAGTGCCCGATGGCGCCATTCTGATCTTCTCTGCACATGGTGTTTCTCAGGCCATTCGTGCAGAAGCCCGCTCCCGTGATTTGACCATGTTGTTTGATGCGACCTGTCCGCTGGTCACCAAAGTACATATGGAAGTGGCAAGGGCAAGTCGCAAAGGTAAAGAAGCGATTTTGATCGGACATGCCGGCCATCCTGAAGTGGAAGGCACAATGGGGCAATACAATAACCCCGTAGGTGGCATGTATCTGGTGGAATCGCCGAAAGATGTGTGGAAACTACAAGTTAAGAATGAAAACAACCTCTGCTTTATGACGCAAACAACACTTTCTGTCGATGACACATCAGAAGTGATTGATGCGCTTAATGCTCGTTTTCCGAATATTGTTGGCCCACGCAAAGATGATATTTGCTATGCCACTACCAACCGTCAGGAAGCTGTTCGCGATTTAGCTTCAGGAGCCGATGTGGTTTTAGTCGTTGGCTCCAAAAATTCATCAAACTCAAATCGCTTGGCTGAATTGGTGCAGCGCGTAGGAAAACCCGCTTATTTGATTGATTCCGCGGATGATATTCAAGAAGAGTGGGTGAAAAATGTGAGTGCAGTAGGTGTAACAGCAGGAGCATCAGCTCCGGATATTTTGGTACAGAGAGTTATCGAACGCCTGAAAAATTTTGGTGCAGAGACGGTTAACGAACTGCATGGCCGAGAAGAGAATATTGTTTTTGAAGTACCGAAAGAGTTGCGGGTTGAAGTCAAAGAAATTAATTAACCTCAGATTAGCTTAAAGCAGTAGTTTCAAAATCACGTAAATTCAAGCTCGGCTTTTTCGGGTTGAGAGATGAGAAATGTAAGCAATTAATCCCGACACGATCTCTCACAAAAAGCCGAGCATACAACGGTATCTTGAGTGTCCTATCAAAAAACGTTTTCGTGACACCAACCAACTCCCTGAAATACATTAAATTAACAACCTCCAAATTGATAACGACCTTAGTCCTAAGAACCATACTACCAACCATTACGAACCGCCTGAAGAAGAATAGCCACATATAGCATGATATCCGCTGTTTAGTATTTTTTATAACTACCCTCCTGATCCCTGTTTTTCTAATGGTATTTCCCTAAGTCTGGCGTAGCCAGCTATTGCCAGTTAAGCTGTTAAACAATTTGCATTATCACCTCAATTAAAAACCACTTATAGCGAGGGCCTTATGGCTGATACAGATATTCGCGTAGCTATCGTAGGCGCTAGCGGACGCATGGGACGCAATCTTATTCAGGCTGTCCAGCAATTGGATGGCGTTACACTGGGTGCCGCATTGGAGCGCCTCGGTTCTTCATTAGTGGGAACTGATTCTGGAGAAGTAGCGGGTATCGGTAAAAACGGGATTATCATCAGTGATGATCTGCATCATGTCATTGAACATTTTGATGTGTTGGTCGATTTTACCCGTCCAGAAGGCACATTAACTTACCTCGCCATTTGCCGGCAATACCGCAAATCGATGGTCATTGGCACAACAGGCTTTGATGATGCAGGTAAACAGGCCATTGAAGAAACTTCCCGTGAGATCCCTATTGTTTTTGCAGCGAATTTTAGTGTTGGTGTCAATCTGGTACTGAAATTGCTGGAAAAAGCTGCCACAGTTATGGGGGAATATACGGATATCGAAATTATTGAAGCCCACCATCGCCATAAAGTGGATGCTCCGTCAGGAACAGCGCTGGCAATGGGTGAATCCATCGCCAATACGTTAGGCCGTGACCTCAAAACTTGTGCAGTGTATGCCCGTGAAGGCCATACTGGAGAACGTGATCCGAAAAGCATTGGATTTGCCACCATACGAGCAGGCGATATCGTTGGTGAACATACTGCGATTTTTGCAGATATCGGTGAGCGTGTAGAGATAAGCCACAAGGCTTCAAGTCGCATGACCTTTGCCAATGGAGCCATTAAGGCTGCAATTTGGTTAAAATATAAAAAAACTGGTCTTTATAACATGAAAGACGTGCTTAATTTGGATAAAATTTAATTTTTAAAAATTTTCAACTTATTGTAATTACGCAATTATTTTATATTAATTGCGTAATTACACAACATAGAAAACATTATATTAATATACTAAGATATTTTATTTTTTGTTGGTAATAGTTAGCCTTTTTGTCACCTTTTTGCCATAAACATGAAAAAAACCACATTTTTTTTCTGTTTTAAAGTTTTCCCTCACATTAATCGATTACCTATACCTACTTTCCTTATTTTTTCTGCCATATTTACTCAATATAAGACCAAGAGTTGTAAAAAAACCAATAAAAATGCCATTTTTTGTAGACAACCTTCCCTCTCATCATTAGAATGCGCGCAATTTGCCAAAATTTTGTCAGAAATCGTGATTGGCATTGATTTTAAGCACAAAATATGAATTAATATGCAATAGATTCGACTGATTATTCATTCTGGAGGGCGTTTTGATTAAATCAGCTATATTGGTCCTGGAAGATGGAACTCAATTTCACGGTCGCGCCATCGGTGCAGAAGGAGTGGCTGTTGGAGAAGTGGTCTTCAATACCTCAATGACCGGATATCAAGAAATACTTACCGACCCTTCCTATTCCCGCCAAATTGTTACTCTTACTTATCCCCATATTGGTAATGTCGGCATCAATGCCGCTGATGAAGAATCCCCCGCCATTCAAGCCCAAGGCCTAGTCATTCGTGATTTACCCTTAGTGACTAGCAACTACCGCAGCGAAGAAAATCTGTCTGATTACCTGAAACGTCACAATATTGTTGCTATCGCTGATATCGATACACGCAAGCTAACCCGCCTATTAAGGGAAAAAGGGGCACAGAACGGCTGTATCATCGCGGGTAATGAGGCAGATGCCCAAGTTGCACAGGAAAAAGCAAAAGCATTCCCTGGCTTGAAAGGCATGGATCTCGCGAAAGAAGTAACAACTGCGCAATCTTATCAATGGGTGCAAGGAAGCTGGACGCTAGCTGATGGGCTGCCGGAAGCTCGCAAAGAGCAAGAATTGCCTTACCATATTGTGGCCTATGATTTTGGTGTTAAGCGCAATATCCTACGTATGCTGGTGGATCGCGGTTGCCGTGTTACCGTTGTACCTGCAAAAACCTCCGCAGATGAAGTGCTGAAAATGGCACCAGATGGCATTTTCCTGTCCAACGGCCCTGGCGACCCAGAGCCATGTGACTATGCTATCAAAGCAATCAAAATCTTCCTGAATACCGAAATACCGGTATTTGGTATCTGTTTGGGACACCAGTTGTTGGCACTGGCCAGTGGTGCAAAAACCGTGAAAATGAAATTTGGACATCACGGTGGTAACCATCCCGTTAAAGATCTGGATCGCAATGTTGTCATGATCACCGCACAGAACCACGGTTTCGCTGTTGATGAAAACTCACTGCCAACCAATCTGCGCGTAACGCATAAATCACTCTTTGATGGCACATTGCAAGGCATTCATCGCACTGATAAACCTGCATTCAGTTTTCAGGGACACCCTGAAGCCAGCCCAGGCCCACATGAAGCCGCTTTGCTGTTCGATCATTTTATCGAGTTAATTAAGCAGCATCGCCAGAAAAACGTTCAGAATACCAAATAATCAGGAGAGGAAGAAAAATGGCAAAACGTACTGATATTAAAAGTATCCTGATTTTAGGTGCTGGCCCGATTGTGATCGGTCAGGCTTGTGAATTTGACTACTCCGGTGCACAGGCTTGTAAGGCCCTGCGGGAAGAAGGCTATCGCGTCATTCTGGTGAACTCGAATCCGGCAACTATCATGACCGACCCTGAAATGGCGGATGCAACCTACATCGAGCCAATCCACTGGGAAGTCGTACGCAAAATCATTGAAAAAGAGCGCCCAGATGCAGTCCTGCCAACCATGGGCGGACAAACTGCTCTGAACTGCGCATTGGAGCTGGAACGTCAGGGCGTACTGAGCGAATTTGGCGTCACCATGATTGGTGCTACCGCTGATGCGATTGATAAAGCAGAAGACCGCCAGCGTTTTGACAAGGCCATGAAAAAAATTGGTCTGGATACCGCCCGTTCTGGCTTCGCTCACACGATGGAAGAAGCGCTGGCGGTCGCTGAAGACGTCGGCTTCCCTTGCATTATTCGCCCTTCTTTTACCATGGGCGGAACAGGTGGCGGTATCGCTTACAACCGTGAAGAATTCGAAGAAATCTGTGAACGCGGTTTAGATCTCTCCCCAACCAATGAATTGCTGATCGATGAATCCCTGATTGGCTGGAAAGAGTATGAAATGGAAGTGGTGCGGGATAAAAACGATAACTGCATCATCGTCTGTTCCATTGAAAACTTCGACCCAATGGGCATTCATACCGGTGATTCCATCACCGTCGCACCTGCACAAACGCTGACCGACAAAGAATACCAAATCATGCGTAACGCTTCGATGGCGGTATTGCGTGAAATCGGTGTAGAAACCGGTGGTTCAAACGTTCAGTTTGCAGTGAATCCGAAAAATGGTCGTCTGATTGTCATTGAAATGAACCCACGGGTATCCCGCTCATCGGCGCTGGCTTCCAAGGCAACAGGTTTTCCAATTGCAAAAATCGCGGCAAAACTGGCAGTCGGCTATACCCTTGATGAATTGATGAATGACATCACGCGCGGACGCACTCCGGCTTCTTTCGAACCTTCCATCGATTATGTTGTGACGAAAATTCCCCGCTTCAACTTCGAGAAGTTTGCAGGTAGCAATGATCGTCTGACTACTCAGATGAAATCTGTCGGTGAAGTGATGGCAATTGGCCGTACCTTCCAGGAGTCCTTGCAAAAAGCCCTGCGCGGTCTGGAAGTCGGTGCGACCGGATTCGATCCTAAAGTCAATCTGGATGACCCACAGTCACTGACCAAAATCCGTAGTGAGCTGAAGAGTGCGGGTGCTGAACGTATTTGGTATGTCGCCGATGCTTTCCGCGCGGGTATGTCCGTTGATGGTATCTTTAATCTGACCAACATCGACCGCTGGTTTTTGGTGCAAATTGAAGAACTGGTTCGTTTAGAAGAACAAATGGCAGAACAAGGCGTTAATGGCCTGTCCTTTGATTTCCTGCGTCATCTCAAGCGCAAAGGTTTTGCCGACGCACATCTGGCTAAGCTGGCTGGAATCTCTGGTAAAGAGATTCGCAAACTGCGCCATGATTATAAACTGTATCCGGTTTATAAGCGTGTTGATACCTGTGCAGCAGAGTTCTCCACCGATACCGCTTACATGTACTCCACATACGAAGACGAATGTGAAGCCAATCCGAACAATGACAAGCCGAAAATCATGGTATTGGGCGGTGGCCCGAACCGTATCGGGCAAGGCATTGAATTCGATTACTGCTGCGTACATGCTTCATTGGCCCTGCGTGAAGATGGTTACGAAACCATCATGGTGAACTGTAACCCAGAAACCGTTTCAACAGATTACGACACTTCCGACCGTCTTTACTTTGAACCGGTCACACTGGAAGACGTGCTGGAAATCGTGCGTGTTGAGCAGCCAAAAGGCGTTATTGTTCAGTATGGCGGCCAGACTCCACTGAAACTGGCGCGTGAGCTGGAAGCCGCAGGAGTACCCATTATCGGTACTAGCCCTGACGCCATTGACCGCGCAGAAGACCGTGAACGTTTTCAACAAGCTGTTAATCGTCTTGGCCTGAAACAGCCTGCAAACGCCACTGTTTCCACTATCGAACAAGCAGTTGAAAAAGGTAATGCGATTGGCTATCCGCTGGTAGTTCGCCCATCTTATGTACTGGGTGGACGCGCAATGGAAATCGTGTATGACGAATCTGACCTGCGCCGCTACTTCCAAACTGCGATTAGCGTATCCAACGATGCGCCAGTCCTGCTGGATCGCTTCCTTGATGATGCGGTGGAAGTCGATGTTGATGCCATCTGTGATGGTGAGCGCGTTTTGATCGGCGGCATCATGGAGCATATCGAACAAGCGGGAGTTCACTCCGGTGACTCAGCCTGTTCTTTGCCTGCTTACACCTTAAGCAAAGAAATTCAGGATGTTATGCGCCAGCAAGTTGAAAAACTGGCCTTTGAACTGCGTGTCCGTGGTCTGATGAACGTCCAATTTGCGGTGAAAAATAACGAAGTCTACCTGATTGAAGTGAATCCACGCGCGGCGCGTACTGTGCCATTCGTTTCCAAAGCAACGGGTCTGCCGCTGGCAAAAGTAGCTGCACGCGTGATGGCAGGTCAATCTCTGCTTAAGCAAGGTGCAATTAAAGAAATCATTCCACCTTACTACTCAGTGAAAGAAGTGGTACTGCCATTCAATAAATTCCCGGGTGTTGACCCAATTCTGGGGCCAGAAATGCGCTCTACAGGTGAAGTGATGGGCGTTGGTCGTACCTTTGCCGAAGCCTTCTCAAAAGCGATGCTGGGCAGCAACTCCACCATGAAAAAACAAGGCCGGGCACTGCTCTCTGTACGCGAGGAAGATAAAGAACGTGTCGTTGATTTGGCTGCTAAGCTGCTTAAGCAAGGCTTTGAATTGGATGCGACTCACGGTACAGCGATTGTATTGGGTGAAGCGGGAATCAATCCACGCTTGGTAAATAAAGTTCACGAAGGACGTCCGCACATTCAAGATAGGATCAAAAACGGTGAATATGACTATATCGTCAATACCACCGCAGGCCGTCAAGCCATTGAAGATTCAAAACTGCTGCGTCGCAGTGCACTGCAATATAAAGTGCACTATGACACAACCCTGAATGGCGGCTTTGCAACGACCATGGCACTCAATGCAGATCCTACTGAGCAGGTCATTTCTGTACAAGAAATGCACGCAAAGATTGTCAAATAAATCGGCTGAGTAAGATACCCTCAATTTTGACGGTATTTTCCTGAAAAAACGGCTTCCCCAAAGTTGGAAATCCAACGAGTAAGGAAGCCGTTTTATTTAGTATTTTGTTTATTAATGATGCTTAATATTGAAGTCTGTGAATAATCAGCAACAATCATAGTAGGCATCTTTGATAATCATAGGGAGTCGAATACTGTGTCAAACATCATGTTAAAGCGTAAATATTTAACCCACTCGGAAATTGAAGTCTTACTCAAAGAGTTGGAAAAACACTCTCATGCTGATCGCAATATTTGCATGATATTTATGGGGTTTATTCATGGTTTTCGTGTGTCTGAGTTGCTTGGTTTGAAACTGTCCGATGTAGATTTGGACGGGAAAAAGCTGCAAGTGCAACGCCTGAAAAATGGTTTCTCCACAATTCACCCAATGGTAGCGCGAGAAATTCAACTAATACGGAAATGGCTTTCCCTGCGCCAGCGCTACAAAAACAGTGATCAAAGTGACTGGTTATTCTTATCAAGAACAGGAGCACGCATGTCACGCCAGCAGTTTTATAAAATCATTCGACAGACTAGTTTAAAAGCCAAATTAGCGGTTTGCGCGAATCCGCACATGTTGCGACATTCTTGTGGCTACGCTCTGGCGGATAATGGCGTGGATACCCGCTTGATTCAAGACTATTTAGGCCATCGAAATATTCGTCATACCGTCCGCTATACCGCGAGTAATGCAGGTCGCTTTGAGACGATATGGCAAGAAAGAGGAAAACGAAAATTGTCGACAATTAGTACCAAACTGTTAACCCATAAATTATCCCACTTTTTCAACTCCATTTATCTTCATTTTACTCACAGAAATCAAAACAACTATTTGATTCAACCCTAAAAAATTCTCCTCCTATCTGAATATCATATCCTGTTTTCTCCTCATAAGAATTTTCCTCTTTTACTATCCTGTTGAACAAAAATTTAGATTGCTCGACATCGAAAGCTGCATAAATTAAAACCATCAATCATATTGGAATAATAAACCAAGATAATACTCAAACTAAGACTAATCATCCTGGGTTAACAGTTTGGTACTAAATGTTAACCATTTGGTGTGCTATTACCTTACGTTGTTTGATGGAAAATTGATGAAAAAAAGCCATTCCTGTTCAGGAATGGCTTGGATTTCTGATATACCTTAATTTTTTTGTATTTGATATCAATATATACCCGATACTATAGGCCCAAGACTACAAGCCCAATATTGTTTCCGCTACACAGTCATATTGATTATTCATATGAACTTTAGGGGGGATAAAACAGTCCTCCAGAAACCAGTCTACTGGTGTATTCAAGGCCATAGAAATATCGACCAAATGTTCCAGGCTGATTTTATTAGTTCCTCGTTCATAACGTGACAATTGCTGATGGCTAACTCCAATTCTGTCTGCCAGCTCTGCTGCTGTCACTCCAATTTCTTTCCTTTTCATTTGGATTCTTTTTCCTACCAGCATACTGACTCGCATAATATCTTTACTCTCGATTTATAAATAAGTTAAATAAACTATTGCGGTACCTTCATATTTACCGGCTTTTGGTGGGGCTATCGTGTGCAATACTGATGTCAATGTGAAATTTGTGGGAATATTCCTCCCTTGAGCGGTGACATTCACCCCATCTGCCGCATTTTTCCCATTAATTTGCAATGTCGAATACATTTGCTTATTAGCATCGAAATAAACTTTTGGTTCATCATTGATTGATTTGGCCTGCAACATGATTTTGTTGCTATAAATAGCACATTTGAATTGACCATTAATTGAGCGAGTCGCATTATTCACTTCTGAGGCGGTTAATTCCCCATATGCAATTTCAGACGGTATGGTGATTTCACAGTACTGATTCGCGGGTGGCATTTTATTACAAGTGGAGTTAGGGAATTTCTGCCCATCACCATATTGCATTGCTACATAAGTACCATAAAACAAACCTACGCAGTCCGCCTCTGCGCTTATAATAGGAAATGTAACCCGCTTAGGAACCCCAAGCTGTCTTTTATACGCTCTCATCACATCGGCGGTTGTCCGATATTTATGTGCATCTTCCAGACATGCCTTTGCATCCACACAGGAGCCGTACATGCCTGGCCTTTGACCATTCTTATATTGAACATCGGGGCCAACGTAGCATTTTCTCGCGCTATAGCAAGGATTAGGGATCCCCTCTTCCTCTGTCCAGGCAATAATTTCCATGGTCGTCCTAGTCTGGTTACCGCTTACCTCAGTATTAACCGGCATAACATAAGCCCCACCATAAGCATGTGTGGCACTCAATAAAAATAACAAGGCCGCTAGTTTCAACAACGATTTCTTAATATGGCGCATAACTTATTTTCCAAATGGCATCAAACTCTGGCTAAAGATCGTGGATGAAAAACCAGTCAGCATGACTAATCATAGTTAACTTCAAAAGTCGCAATCGCACTGAATTCACCAGCACCAATCCTCTTTCTTTGAAGAGCTCGGGGTTCAGCTTGTACATAAGCCCGAAACGGAATGACATTATTTCTGCTATTGGCTAATAACGGGAATTCAGCGGTTTTATTAAATGGCATCGGTGTACCATCGACCTTTTCCATGCCAATAGCAGCACCATAAGCACGACTGCCAGAGCTAAATGCCAATAACCCCGGTAGCTCTTGACTCGTTTGTCCCGAGAACTTGATTTTTAGGCGCTTTGTGATCCGAGGATCACAATCCTCTAAATTCAGATAAAATTGCTGACCTTCTGTACGATGTTTCAGGTAAAGATCACTGTTAAGAATATTCCCCAAATACACTTCCATTTTTTGATCTTCTGTCTTAATCGAGCAAGTAGGAGCAAGTACAGTGAGCGTAATCCTGACATTTTGGCGCAGGTTATCTTTTGCATATGCACTTTGCTGACTGCCAATGCTAAAAAGAAACAGCGCCGACAATGCATATCTGGATAGTTTGATGCTTAACGGACTCATTATCATTTACCCAACATTTATCCAATCATTTACCCAAAGAAAGCCATCATGATCAGGTTATTTCCGCATTGATGCCCCATCAACATCACTATTGGTGGGACGTCATCCACACGACTCAAGCCAATCAGTTTTCTTCAGTCACGACTTTTGTCACCGCGCAAGTAGTGCCACTACAGTTGAATGTTAACTGTGGACGCCCACCATAATCATTGACGTAGGTCAGTACTGGTGTATTACCCAATGAATCGACTGTTCCGCCAAGCTTTTCGCTGCTTCTAGGTGCCAACATCAAAGGCTGAAAACCATCTACACTCTTACCGTTTACCTTGTTCGATGCTTCTGAAATAGTGACGTAATAAGGTGTTGGGTTATTCACCAAATATTGATTTCCTTGACGGGTTAAGGTGAGTTTTTCCTGCCACGGATTATCAATATCAATACGGCGTGCAATAACGGCTTCTGGCCGATAGAACAATTTCACCCGCGTCTGTAAGGCAATTTGCAGCACATTTGGCTTTTCACTGCGTGGTGGAATTTCGCGAAGGTTAAAATAAAACAGGCTCTCTTGATCTTGTGGTAATTGAGCTATCGCAGGCAGTGTTTGAATTTTGACCTGGCTCTTCGCTCCGGCTTCAACACGCTGTACTGGCGGAACAACCACAAGTGGGCCATTAATCTTATTTCCTTTGTCATCTTCAATCCATGCCTGAGCCAAATAAGGCAAATCCAGATGCTGATTTTCAATGTTCAAACTGACGGATTTTGTATTTCCATTAAAAATCACTCGGGTACGATCCAAGGCTATCGCTGCCATTGCCTGATGGGCTGACATCAGGCTGGTTACCGTCATGGCAGTTATCATTAGAATTTTTTTCAGTTTCATAGTGTCATTTGCCCATGCTCAAAAGAGACTTATATTTATATTGCTGTGCTCGCTAATCGCAGCACGTTCCATGTAAAACAAAACAATATAATACGTTATTTTAAAACGGTTTTTTGGCTCATCTTATTGCAATTTACTTACCTTCGCCTTTTAAAAACTGACAAGGCAGCAAAAGTGAAGTGAAAGATTCTTCTGCAATTTCATCTGGTACTGTAATCTCACACTGAGCACGTCCATCCCAATGTACTTTCAGTTTTTCACCTTTGTTCATCCCGCTCAGGTAAGCATAACCATCATCACTCACAATCCCGATTTCGCGTTGAGCTGCATTCACGACGGATGCGCCAAAGGGTGGGAATGAACCGTCAGGCAGACGGATAATCGTCATCGCCTTGAGCCCTGACATGACCTGGAATTTACGATAACCAATCGCACCTTCCGTCAAGGTTGCCTGCTGCACAGAACGCAGTGCTTCTACATCATCCGGCAAGCTGTCTAAGTCAATATTCGCCGTATTGCGATAGTAGCTGTTCACATCCGCCAGCACGGCTTTACCAAAGTAGTTGGTATGCACTGCTGAACCGAACCCCCGGATAGGTACATTACTGACACCTTCTGTATCTACCATCAGGCGAGTCGCACCAGGCATATTGATACGGTGCAATGCTGCTCCATTTGCTGTCACAGTCATTCCACCTTGCAGGCTAAGTGCAGCAGTAGTATTGCCGCCATCCTGATAGCTGGCGCTGGCGGTCAACAGTGCCTTGTCGCCATAATGGGTGTAATAACCATCGGCTGACGCCTTACCGCCAATGCTGGTGCCTGCTGAGATACGATAGTTATTGCGATCATCAATGCGGTCAAAATAACCCACTGTATGCGCATTACCCTGACGATTGGCTATTCCGTTATAGCTGAGGGTGGCGCTTTCTCCCCACGGAATAGAAAGATTCAGGTACATGCCGTCATCTTTTTTATTGTCAAAATTGTTGCGGTAGGCCGATAAATTGACGTTGATATTTTTATAACGCCCTGCGTCAAAGTATTTTGACAGGGAGATGTTATAGCGATTGTTTGTTGGTCGATTCCAATAGGTTTGATGGCTATAGTTGATATGGGCGTTAAGACCAATATCCATAAATTGTTTATTGAAAATAATGGTATACAGTTCTTTTCCGCTATCCGAAGAAACGTTGCTATAGCGACGATCGATATACTGCCCCATATTCATAAAATCGCGCTCAGAGAAGCGGTATCCGGCAAATGTCACCTGACTGTTGTATTGATCAAAACGTTTCGAATAACTGAGACGATAAGATCCGCCTGTAAAAGTTTTGTTCTCTCGCGGCAATCTTGCTCTTGATTCCGTCACGTCAAACGACAGCGCACCAAACATCATCAAGTCACGACCGATTCCCAGTGACAAGGCGTTGTAATTCCCTGCCCCCAAAAGCCCGCCATACAATGACCAACCGTTGTTAATCCCCCAGGAAAATTCCCCCAGACCAAACGCCGGCCCTTCACGACGATGTTTGTCATTGGTGGATTGTCCACCAACCAACTTGTACTGCACACGACCGGGGCGTGTCAGGTAAGGAATGGTGGCGGTATTGACCTGAAATTCCTGTACACCACCGTCCTGCTCTTCAACCCTGACATCCAGTGTTCCTGCCACGGCATCACTGAGATCCTGAAGACGGAATGGGCCAGAAGCGACCTGAGTTTCATACAGCACTCGTCCTTGCTGACGAACAGTGACTTTGGCATTAGTTCTCGCAACGCCTGTTACTTCAGGCGCATAGCCACGCAAGTTCGGTGGCAACATATTTTCATCAGTCACCAAACTGACGCCCGTATAACGGAAACTATCAAAAATGTTGGAATTGAGGTAATCCTCTCCCAATGTCAATTTCGCTTCCAAACGAGGGAGCGCACGATACATGTAGTAACGGCTCCAATCCCACTCACGTTCCCTTCCACCAGAGTTATTCGATTTATCATCTTTGGTTTTAAAACGATTATATCTGGCCTGCCAATCAGCACGAAAACGCCACGCCCCCGCATTCATACCCGCAGTTCCGTTGGCACTGAACTGTTGGTTGTTGCTGCCATGAGCGGGTTTGCTTGTTTGTGCATTGAAGTTATAGTCAAACAGCAATCCGGGGATCCCGTTATCCCAACGGGAAGGTGGATCCCAGTCCGGCAAGTCATATTCCAGATAGATTTTAGGGACGATTAAATACAGCGTGTAAGTGGCCAGATCGCCTCTGGCCGACATACCGGGCAAGGTATTGAGATCAAGACATTTCCCATCATTCTGCCAAGCCAATTTTTCTACCCAGTCCGGTTTCAATGCTATTTGTTTCACTAATTCGGGTGATATACAGGCTTCACTGCCTTTTGGATCATCAGGTGGCGCAATGAAATCGACGGCATACATATCTGAAAATTCGGTCTTATTCATCCGAGCACCCATCATATAGTTACCCGGCATGATATAACCTGCACGAGTGAATTTATCTAAATCAATATTGGCCCGTTCACTGGTATCCAGTGCACCAATATTGAATTCAATTGATGGTTTAGAATAGGCTGCTTGAATACCAGATAATGCAAACAGTACAAGGACAGAAAGAGGTTTAATTCTGTATATTAAGTGTTTTGCTTTTATTTTATTAGCTATCTTCTTTTTATTAATCACTTTCTTTTTTTTAAAGACTTCTTTTTTATTACCGTTGTTTTTTTTATTAACAGATGAAAAATCATGATTAATATAATCTAAAAACAAAGCCATAACATCCTCTGAACAATGAATCGTTAATAATCCAATTTGAATTTAGCCGTTGTCTGATACTGCCAAGCCTATACGTGTAGGATTGCTCACCTAATACATGGCATCATTAAAGTTCATCGATCTAAATTGAGGACCCTGACCGATACTGAGGTTGCAGAAATAGCCACATGTCCTGCTTATCCATAATATCTTACGTTCTCTGTTTGTGCTTCACTGGTTTTTACCATACTGTGGGAAGTAGAGGAAACATGTCACCATCGGTATGCCATTAAAAAACACCTCAGAATGGCAAAAAATCTTTATTTTCCTAATACAGCCAATAGAGAACACCGTAGATTAAATAAAAAAAGGGTATTTCAATTTACCTACCTCTATAGGAATAATTCTGTTAATAGCACACTCTATTTATTTAATTGCAAATAATATTGACTTACATCAATAAAACAGTTCCCATTACAGAATATTGTAATCACGTTCTGCTAACGCGTTATATCCCAGAAATACCCTAAATATGTTATCAGGAAACCCAAGGCAAGAATGAAAGAGAGCTTCCTGATATTCAACCGCTAAAAATTACCTGTTAACTTACAATATTACAGGTAGTTTAAAGAGAAGTTAGCAATGGCGGTGAAGTTACCAGGAATAACCAAGTTCTTGCCATCGTCACCAGTTGCATTAATACCTTGCAGGTAAGCAGCGAAGTTCAGATCGTTATTGCCTTCGGTCAAAGACATTACATCTGATGCCGCCCCTATAGGAATGATTTTGCCACCAGAGTTAGTGATAGCGATTGCTGCACCTTTTGCAGTGCCTTCAATACCCAGAAGCCCCTGAGAAGCTACGCCATAATTGTTCTGACCAGTAAAAGTGGTTTTTAGGCCGTTTTTAACGTCAGCGGTACAACCTTCCAATTCAATTTTGAAAAGCTTAGATTCTGAACGGCCGCCATCTTTCAGTTTATGACTAGAAACTGCACCCATATCAACTTCAACATTGGTGTTTTTGATTGAGCAAGGTGCATCAATAATAGAACCCGTGAATTTAACTGTGCCGCTACCTTGGTTAACTGCATTTGCTGCGCCAGCAGTTAAAGCCACACCAAAACCTAAAACCATCGCCAATTTGTTAAGTTTCATAATTTAACTTATGCCTTTAATTGTAAAATAGATACTGATAGCCAAAAGGAAGCCGAAGCACAGAAATTAATTTCTGACACTTAGGCTAATAATTATTTAGTTTTTTGACAGAATTCATAAACAGTCAAAATAAACTAAACTGGCAATATCATTCTACAGAATAGAACCTAAGTCAAATTTCAGCCGATAAAACTAGTTATGTGCTTTAACATCATATGAAATATGAGTTTTCGCAAAAAAGTACGCGTAATGAGTAGTATATTTTACTGCTAAATTATTAAATTTAGATTATTCCCCTGAGTTATATCGAGCAATGTTCAGTAATTTAGGATCTTAATTGGCGTTGCTTTATTGCTCTATTCCATCCTCATGAAAGAAGAAAACATTTTATTATCTCGATATAATCATAACATTTAGATTTTATTGTTGATTCTATGGATTAAGTCAAAATAAAACCAAAATATCTATTCATTTATCATAATTAACAGGCTAATTATTAATCACAAACATTGCTTAAAAAAACAGTTTTAATTCTGTTAAATTTATTATTTTCATTCATTTTTCAATCAAATTAACACCAAAGAAAAGAGCTATTAAATAGATAGATGAAAACTATTCTTAATAAAACACATAAAATTAATATACAATTTATAAATAAAAAGCCCTTTCCAATAATGGAAAGGGCTTATGATTTTTTAATGAAATGCTAAAACTATTTATGCTTTTTTAATTGTCACCTAACAAAATAGACTCAAGCGCAATCTCGATCATGTCATTAAATGTGTTTTGACGCTCTTCAGCAGTCGTTTGTTCGCCAGTACGAATATGGTCAGAAACAGTGCAGATCGCCAGTGCTTTTGCCCCAAACTCAGCAGCAACACCGTAAATACCCGCTGCTTCCATTTCAACACCCAGAATGCCGTATTTTTCCATTACGTCGAACATTTGTACGTCTGGCGTATAGAACAGATCGACAGAGAAGATATTACCAACACGAGTGTCGATATTCTTCGCCTTGGCGGCATCAACAGCATTACGAACCAGCTCAAAATCAGCAATCGCAGCGAAATCGTGATCTTTAAAACGTATACGGTTTACTTTTGAATCGGTACATGCCCCCATGCCAATGACAATATCACGGATTTTAACGTCTTCACTGACAGCTCCACAGGAGCCGATACGGATGATTTTTTTAACACCAAATTCAGTGATCAGTTCTTTGGCATAGATAGAGCAGGATGGGATACCCATACCATGACCCATCACAGAGATGCGGCGGCCTTTGTAAGTACCGGTGAAACCCAGCATACCGCGAACGTTGTTAACCTGACGGGCATCTTCCAAAAAAGTTTCCGCAATATATTGCGCACGCAGTGGGTCACCTGGCATCAAAATAACATCTGCAAAATCGCCCATCTCAGCATTAATATGTGGGGTGGCCATAAGTTTATTTCCTTGTTCTTATTACGTATCAAAATATACCCTTCATCTTTCAAGGTGCTGCTTTGTTGGTCGTGCTGCAATTTGAAATCTATTGGGTATAGGTAAAAATCGGGGAAGCCAATTGGCTTCCCCAAAATTAAAACATTGCTTTACCGTAATCCATTGGTGTCAGAGCGAAATATTTCGCTACTGTCTGACCAATGTCGGCAAATGTTTCACGATGCCCTAATGAACCGGGTTTAACTTTAGGCCCGTAAACCAAAACGGGGATGTGCTCACGAGTATGATCAGATCCCGCCCAAGTTGGGTCACAACCGTGATCAGCGGTGAAGATCAGAACGTCATCTCCTTTAACCAATTTCAACATTTCTGGCAGACGACGGTCAAACAACTCCAGCGCTGCTGCATAACCTGCAACATCACGGCGATGGCCGTAAGAGGAATCGAAATCAACAAAGTTGGTAAATACGATGGTGTCATTTCCTGCCTGCTCCATTTCAATCAGTGAAGCATCAAACAAGGCATCAATTCCCGTCGCTTTAACCTTTTTAGTGATACCCACATTCGCGTAGATATCCGCAATTTTGCCAATGGAAACCACTTCACCCTGTTTTTCATCAACCAGTTTTTTCAGGATAGTTGGAGCTGGCGGTTCAACTGCCAAGTCATGACGGTTGCCAGTACGCTGGAAATTACCCGTTTTATCACCTACAAATGGGCGGGCAATAACACGGCCAATGTTATAGTCGCCAATAGTCAGCTCTTCACGAGCTATTTCACACAGCTCATACAGACGATCCAAGCCGAATGTCTCTTCATGGCAGGCAATCTGAAAAACAGAATCCGCAGAGGTATAGAAAATCGGCTTGCCGGTTTTCATGTGCTCTTCACCCAGTTTATCCAGAATAACCGTACCGGAAGAGTGGCAGTTACCCAGATAACCCGGCAAGTTGGCACGCTCAACGAGCTTATCCAGCAATTCCTGTGGAAAGCTGTTTTCTTCGTCTCGGAAATATCCCCAGTCGAACAGAACCGGAACCCCCGCAATTTCCCAGTGGCCTGATGGTGTGTCTTTACCAGAAGAAAGTTCACTCGCATAACCATAAGCACCAATAATTTCAGCATCTTTGTCCAAACCAATAGGGAAGGCTCCACAGGACTCTTCCGTCGCCTTGCCCAATCCCAAACGGCTCAAATTTGGCAGGTGCAATGGCCCTTTACGGCCGATATCAGCCTCACCACGGGCACATTGTTCTGCGATATGCCCTAAAGTGTTAGATCCCTGATCACCAAACTTTTCAGCATCTGCACTTGCACCGATGCCAAAGGAATCCAATACCATGATGAATGTACGTTTCATAATTTTCTCCTGCGCCAATTCACGCTATCAATGCGGAAACTGCCAGCTATTAAAATCTATTGTTAATGCTTGTATGGTTTATTCACTGATATGACGATAAACCATCGGTGTGGCAGCTTTTGTTGCATTTTCTTCAAAAACCTTTTCCTCAAAAACAAAAGCGTTACACACTGCTTCTGCGGCTTCATGCCAATCCTTTTCACTATTGGCATGAATCATCACCAGAGGGGTATCTGCCTTTACTTTTGTACCTAGCGCAACGATATCACTCAGCCCCACACTGTAATTAATAGGGTCGGTCGCCTTACGACGGCCTCCACCCAATGCAACAACAGACATTCCCAACGCTCGGGTATCCATTTCTGCAACGATGCCATTTTGCCCTGCCAATACTGGCTTGCTGAATTCCGCCGTCGGTAGATAACGGGCGTAATTTTCAACAAAATCAACTGGCCCTTTCTGTGCTGCCACCATGCGACCAAATATTTCAGCCGCTTTGCCACTGTCCAGCGCCACCTGTAACTGACGACGTGCATCATCACGATCGGTTGCCAGATTGCCTGAAACCAGCATTTCAGCAGACAGTGCCATAGTCACTTCAAATAACCGGGGATTACGGTACTCGCCTGTCAGGAATTGGACAGCTTCACGCACTTCCAGCGCATTACCGGCACTGGATGCCAGGACTTGATTCATATCCGTCAATAGCGCTGTTGTTTTGCAACCCGCACCATTCGCTACCCCGACGATGGATTCTGCCAGTCGCTCCGATTGTTCGTAAGTCGGCATAAATGCGCCGGAACCGACTTTTACATCCATGACCAGTGCATCCAATCCTTCGGCCAATTTTTTACCCAAAATCGACGCAGTAATCAAAGGGATGGAATCAACGGTCGCCGTGATATCACGTGTCGCATAAAAACGTTTATCCGCAGGTGCCAGTGAACTGGTCTGCCCGATAATTGCAACTCCCACATCCCGAATAATGTCACGGAAACGATGTTCATCAGGAAAAATGTCAAAACCGGGGATGGATTCCAATTTATCCAGTGTGCCTCCGGTATGTCCCAAGCCACGCCCGGAGATCATCGGTACATATCCCCCACACGCTGCCACCATTGGACCAAGCATCAGGGAAGTGACATCCCCCACACCGCCCGTCGAGTGTTTATCGACAATCGGGCCGGGTAAATTCAATGTCTTCCAATCTAAAACCGTACCGGAATCACGCATTGCCAATGTCAATGCGACACGTTCTTCCATCGTCATATCATGGAAATAGATGGTCATTGCCAGTGCAGCGATTTGCCCTTCAGAAACCGTATTATCACGGACTCCGTTAATAAAGAAACGGATCTCTTCTTCGCTCAATCGATGACCATCTCGTTTTTTACGGATAATTTCCTGTGCCAGAAACAAAGCTACCTCCCAATCATTATTATCTGAAAAGAATGGCAGTAATGCACACTATCTTAGCGTGCATTTAATATCCCCTTCATCTTTCAATTTGCTGTTTTGTTGGCTGCAACTTGAAATCTATTGGGTATAAGTCATTATCGATCTCAATAACCACTGCTCTGTTTTTGGCCCTGATGTCCAAGCGTGGTCAGCAAACTACCCAACAAACTAGAAGCACCAAAACGGAAATGGCGGGAATCGGCCCATTTGTTTCCCATGATGCGCTCAACCAGCGCCAGATACTGCGCCGCTTCTTCGGCAGTGCGCACACCGCCCGCAGGTTTAAAACCAACGGTATCGCCAACGCCCATGTCGCGGATCACACTCAGCATGATTTCGGCACTTTCCAGTGTCGCATTAACAGGAACTTTACCGGTTGAGGTTTTGATGAAATCTGCACCGGCGTTAATTGAAATTTCAGATGCCTTACGAATCAGCTCCGCTTCTTTCAATTCACCCGTTTCAATAATGACTTTTAGCCAAACACCTGATTCAGCACAGGCCGTTTTGCAGGCTTTTACCAAGTTAAAACCAATCTGTTCATTGCCTGCCATCAATGCGCGATAAGGGAAAACAACATCCACTTCATCAGCACCATAGGCGATGGCAGCACGAGTTTCGGCCAGTGCAATATCGATATCATCATTGCCGTGTGGGAAGTTGGTCACCGTGGCAATGCGAATATCGGGAGTTCCCTGTTCACGCAATACCTTGCGTGCCACGGGAATAAAACGTGGGTAGATACAGATGGCTGCCGTATGTCCAGCAGGGCTGTTTGCTTGACGACAAAGTGCTGTCACTTTTTCATCTGTATCATCATCATTAAGTGTAGTTAAATCCATCAAACCCAGCGAACGCTGAGCAGCGGCGGTTAAATCGGTCATAAAACTCTCCAACGGTATTATTATCGTGACTGAATCAGTTCACACATTCTTTTGTACGATGATTTTGAACGAACGATTATTTTTAACAGTTATTTTTAACAACAAGCTCGTTCATTTGTTGGCGAGCGGACTTGGTTCCTTGAAGATGTCGCCACGGTTCTATACCACAGCAACAACAGAGTTCCTTCTCTCCGCACTATTTATTTTTTACTACTGTTTATTTTTACTACTGTTTATTCTTTGCTAATTTTTTCTGCACTATCTTCCCGCGCAATTTTTTGCACTATGCTTAGATTGACTTGGCTTTCTTCAGCTTACACGACTTCACAAGAAGCAGCTTAGCCATAAAGTCTTTACACCTCATTATTTGAACATGTAAGTGAGCAATAATGAGTGCTTAAAATCACACTAATCAAATGAGATTTGCAAGTACAAACATTTTAATGTGAACTAAATCACGTTAAATAGTTTCAGTAAAAACAAATGCAGGTGAGAAATCTCACCTGCATTCAATTTGATACACTATCCTTTCGTCTTACAATGAGAGGAAGAATCCAGCAATGGTTGCACTCATCAAGTTAGAGAGTGAACCGGCCAGTACAGCTTTCATGCCGAAACGGGCAACATCACCGCGACGGTTTGGTGCCATACCGCCCAAACCACCCAACAGAATAGCAACGGAAGACAAGTTAGCGAAACCACACAAGGCAAAGGAGATAATTGCTTTAGTATGCTCGGAAAGCACTTGCAGACCCGCCGCCTGAACCATATCGTCAGCCTTCAGGTATTGCCCAAAATTCATGAATGCTACAAATTCATTGACAACCACCTTCTGGCCGATGAAAGAGCCTGCGATAGTCGCTTCATGCCACGGAACACCGATCAGATAGGCAATTGGTGCAAAAACCCAGCCCAGAACCAGTTCCATAGATAATTGAGGGTAATCGAACCAACCGCCGACGCCGCCTAAAATACCATTCAGCAAAGCAATCAATGCGGTGAATGCCAGCAACATTGCGCCGACGTTCAGAGCCAGTTGCATACCGGATGCTGCACCCGATGCGGCTGCATCAATGATATTTGCAGGACGATCTTCCGCCGCTATCAGTGACATAGCATCAGCGGTATCGTGAGTTTCTTCGGTTTCCGGAACCATCAGTTTCGCAAACAGCAGACCACCCGGTGCAGCCATGAATGAAGCTGCAATCAGGTATTCCAATGGAACACCCATTTGAGCATAACCCGCCAGCACTGAACCTGCTACAGAAGCCAAACCACCGCACATAACGGCAAACAACTCAGATTGGGTCATGGTCGAAATATAAGGGCGAACAACCAGAGGCGCTTCAGTTTGACCTACGAAAATATTCGCAGTTGCAGACAGAGATTCAGTCCGTGATGTTCCCAGCAATTTCTGCAAGCCACCGCCCAATACCTTGATGACGAGCTGCATAATGCCCATGTAATACAAAACGGCAATGAGTGAGGAGAAGAAAACTATCACGGGCAGAACACGCAAAGCAAAAATAAAGCCACCACCACCGAACAATTCAAACATTTTGTCGGAAACTAACCCGCCAAAAATAAAATCTGTTCCTTTCTGGCCATATCCAATTACGTTGGAAACGCCTTTTGACATCCCCCCCAGAATGTCTTTGCCAGCCGGTACGTAAAGTACAAATGCCCCAATAGCAACCTGAATCAGAAAGGCGCCCAGGACAGTACGGATTTTAATGGCTCGATAGTTACTGGAGAAGAGTACCGCGATGAAAACCAGCACTGCCATCCCGATCAGGCTCATAAAGAGTTGCATTGGAAGAATCCCTGTTCACTGAATGAATAATAAAAAGATATGTCAGTTATTTTATAAGTTCCTACTGACATTGTGTGTGAGCCGATTATACCTAGTACCAAAAAGGAACAAGCAACTAACATCACAAATTAATACAGCAAAAAGTAATATAAAAACTTAAAATGAGACATTCATCACATAAAACCACTTAATTTCAGGGGGATTAGATAATTTCACGGAGAAAAAGGTAAAAAAAAGAATAAATGGGCAGGGAATATAAGTTAAGCATTATTAATGTTTATTGAAGGCCAATTATGTACTTCCACTACTGAAAAAACTTTTATGGTTTTTACTTGTTAAGATCAACTCAATGTAAATAGTGTCACACTATTTTGATAAATTTGCTCGGCAATTTCATCTGACGACTCTTGGCGTAATGCACATAATACTGAAAAAATCGGTGCAATTCTTTCCGGCCGGTTTGGCTGCCCCTGAAACCCAGATAATGGCATATCGGGTGCGTCCGTTTCTAATAACAAAGATGACAGAGGCAGTTGTGAAATTGTGCTGCGTGTCTTTTGCGCCCTGTCGTATGTAATCGTTCCTCCTACACCAATGTAATATCCCAGACGAATAAAGGCCTGAGCTTGGGACAAACTGCCCGCAAAACCATGAATCACCCCTGTACGTGGTAATTTATGCTTTCGCAAGATTGCCGCCAATTGATCATGGCTTTTTCTGGAGTGAAGTATCACGGGTAAATCATGTTGTTTGGCCAGCGTTAACTGTGCTTCCAACATGTTTTTCTGCTTTTCAAACTGCGGCTCTGGCATATAAAGGTCAAGACCAATTTCGCCTACCGCCACACATTTGGTATTTTTTTCCTGTAGCTTCTGATCCAACTCATCCATATGCGCGTTTTGATGTTCGCTAATATAGAGCGGGTGCAAACCAAATGCAGCATAGATTGGAGAATAAACCTCTGCCAACGCCGCAACTCGCTTGAAATTCATTTGACCGATCGTGGGCACGACAAGTTTTTCCACGCCCATTTGTCTGGCTTGTTTCAGGCTTGTTGTTTCATCACCGACAAAGGGAGGAAAATCAAAATGGCAATGGGTATCAATAAACATCTAATTAATCCAAGTCATCCATCATGATCGGCCCTGTTGCCTGAGCATTGTCAACCACATCAGACACAGGTGGTTCTACTAGCGGGTAATCGATACTGTCCAAGAAATGGTTTCTACGGAAGCCACTACGATTGATGCCATCAGAACTTAGGCCACTGCGGCAGACACCATAGCTCTTACGTTCTACTTGCCCAAATTTTCCGCCCACAAAAGTATGCCCAATAGTCGCCAAAAAATATCGCCCACAACGCCGTCCCAAATGATAATCATCATTTAATGCACTGACTCGGCTTGCCAACGCCATCGCAGATAATGGCGCAGGCGGGTAGATTTCGAAGATTTGTACATCATCCGGTGGATTTTCGATAAATTTTTGCGTTCGGCCGTAACTCTGGGCATGGAGATTGAGCATCTTGACCATTTTTTGCAAACTACTAGTCTCTAACCAGCGCTCCATGCGTTTGAACCACTGAGGCGTATAGTAAAGCTGTGAAGGAACGGTCCGGATCACGACAATCGTATCTGCACCACGACGATACGCTTCTTGCACTGGAATTGCATCGCAAATGCCACCATCTTGATAAATCACATCGCCAAGGGTAACGCCATTACGATAAAAACCAGGAATGGCGCTGGAGGCTTTTATAATTTCCATCCAATTTTTGTCATCAGGATGCAAATAATCAGGCTCAAAGTTATCAGCGCGACAGGCACACATGTAGAATTCGCGTCCTGCATCAAACTGACGCAACGCAGCAGGAATATTAAGTGGTAACTGCTCAGATATGGTATCAATATACCAATCTAAATCGATCAAATGCCCACCGCGAACAAAGCGAAATGGATTAAAAAAGGCGGGATCAGTGGTATAACGATTAATTACTCTGCGGGCATAACCCCGCTGACCGCAAATATAGGCCGAGAGGTTCTGTGCTCCCGCCGACGTGCCAAGGAACAGGTCAAACGGATTAAAACCAAGACGGAGGAACTCATCCAAAACACCAGCGGTAAAAATCCCCCTCTGACCACCACCTTCACAAACGAGTGCAATTTTTCCTGGTTTGATCTGTGACTTATAAGCTAAAGGTTCTATATTGCCTAACGTTATTGGAATATGTTTCCCCACACTTTTCCTCCTCTAAAAATCAATGGCAGCATCAAGATATAACACACATGCTGAATATCTATCAGTATATTGTTGCTCAAACAATCTATTTGTAAAATTTTCGTTAAATCATGAAAAATAGAGCACCAATAGATATTAACGTAGCCAGTTATCCGAATACAGCCAGCAAATAACATTCCCTATGAAATAATCTCGTCATTTAACAGAATATTATTCGAGGAAAAGAAGCAAGAAGAGTGGCTTATTACCTGCCACTCTATTCACAATATCAGTTATTTTTTAATCTCTATAGTACTCTTCACTGCTCTGACGCCTTTCACTCCATGGACAATTTCAGCTATTTGCGCCGCCTGAAGTTTGTTTTTGACAAAACCTGAAAGATAAACAACGCCTTTTTCCGTTTTCACTGAAATGTCATTGCTATTTATGCCCTTATATTCCAGCAATTTCCCTTTCACTTGTGCAGTAATGGTACTATCGTCCAAATAGGTATCTGCATTCTGCAAGGAGTTATCAATTTTTTTCCCTACATTGTCTATAGATTTATCGATTTTATGCCCCGTACTCTCCACGCTTTTTCCTGAAAAGATTTCCGTAGCCAGAGCATTACCACTGATCAGTACCACGCCTAGAACAACGGCCAGTAGTGAATGTGTAAACTTGATATTCTTCATCCTACCACCTTCTTTAACATAAGCGAGAATCGTTACCAGAACAGTATGTCAACTAGGAGGTGGCGATAAAATCGGCTTTACAAAAAATAACGTAAATTTTCATTAAACCAGAGAATTATTCTTCATTTTAAGAAGAAAATAGAAGATATGAATTAAATAATAAGAGCCAACAGGATAGTTGGCCCAGAAAAACATCAGTGTTCCCGTGTCTTACGGAAAGCGACATCAGGATAACGTTCACTGGTCAGGTTTAAGTTAACCATTGTCGGTGCAATGTAAGTTAAGTTATCACCGCCATCGAGTGCCAAGTTCAGTTCATTCTTGCGCTTGAACTCTTCCAGTTTCTTCACATCGCTACACTCTACCCAGCGAGCCGTAGAAACGTTAACAGGTTCATACAGTGCTTCAACGTTGTATTCACTCTTCAAGCGAGCAACAACAACATCAAACTGGAGCACACCTACCGCCCCTACAATCAGATCGTTATTGGCCAGCGGGCGGAAGACCTGTACAGCCCCTTCTTCTGATAACTGAACCAGACCTTTCAGCAGTTGCTTCTGTTTCAACGGATCACGCAGACGGATACGGCGGAACAATTCAGGTGCAAAGTTAGGGATACCGGTAAATTTCAGCTCTTCCCCTTGGGTAAAGGTATCACCAATCTGGATTGTGCCATGATTGTGCAGGCCGATAATATCCCCCGGATAAGCGTGTTCAACATGAGAGCGATCTCCTGCCATAAAGGTCAGTGCATCAGAAATAACGACGTCTTTCTTAATGCGGACTTGACGCAGTTTCATGCCCTTTTCATATTTACCGGAAACAACTCGCAGGAATGCCACGCGGTCACGGTGTTTCGGATCCATATTGGCTTGGATTTTGAAAACAAAGCCTGTGAACTTCTCTTCATTGGCGATCACTTCACGCGCGTCTGTCCGACGGGGCATTGGGGTTGGAGCCCATTTAACAAGGCCATCCAGCATATGATCAACACCAAAGTTACCCAATGCAGTACCGAAAAATACTGGCGTCAATTCACCCTGTAAAAACGCTTCCTGATCAAATTCATGAGATGCACCTTTGACCAGTTCCAGCTCTTCACGTAATTGTTTCGCCAGATCTTCCCCCACTGCCGTATCCAATTCAGGATTATCCAGCCCTTTAATAGCGCGGACTTCCTGAATGGTATGTCCTTGACCAGATTGATACAGGTAAATTTCATCAAGGTAGAGATGATAAACGCCTTTGAAGGACTTACCACAGCCGATAGGCCATGTAATTGGACTACAGGCGATGTTCAGCTCATTTTCCACTTCATCCATCAACTCCATCGGATCACGAATATCACGGTCGAGCTTGTTCATGAATGTCAGGATAGGCGTGTCACGCAGACGAGTGACTTCCATCAGCTTACGGGTACGATCCTCAACCCCTTTCGCAGCGTCAATGACCATCAAACAGCAGTCAACAGCGGTCAAGGTACGGTAGGTATCTTCAGAAAAGTCTTCGTGCCCTGGAGTATCCAGTAAATTAACCAAACAGTCATCATAAGGAAACTGCATCACAGAAGTGGTAATGGAAATACCACGCTGTTTTTCCATCTCCATCCAGTCTGATTTAGCATGTTGGTTAGAGCCCCGGCCTTTTACCGTACCCGCTTTCTGGATCGCCTGTCCGAACAGTAAAACTTTTTCGGTAATGGTCGTTTTACCCGCATCAGGGTGGGAAATTATTGCAAAAGTACGCCGTTTCGCGACTTCTTGCAGAAATGGTGAATTTGACATCAATTGGAATCTTCTAGTCTGTACACGGATTGATACCATTTGGGAAACGTGCCCTGCTGGCTCTTCGCCTTCAAATCCGTCATGTTAATCGTGATTGGCGCTTATTTTCGCTGAACTTGGATTTATAAACAATCCATGAATGTCAAACTCATTGTCATAAATCGATTTTCAGCAAAGTCAAACACAATAAAAATTGTGTCAATCCCATGAGTTAATTTCATTTTCAATTTGTTTAATGGCCTCTATCAACTCGTCAAAAGAGGGATTGAATATGGGGAACCACAACCTCATTTGCATACTGATACACATAACTTTTGATAACGAAGTTCCACCTTTAAAAGCCATAGGAGGTACTTCTGTTAGGCTAAATAGTGTTTTTAATACCCAACAAACCCAAATATCCTTTTCTAAAACATTTTCAGAACGCCCTAACCGATCCGCCGCATATCCCAGAATAGCCCGCTACTCATCAGGCATAATCGCAAAATAAGAATCAGCCATGGACAGCCTCATAATCAACATGTTGAATGGCTGATGACATCTACGCAGGTAAGTTGCAAGTTTTCAGTAAACCAAATTCTTCTTCTTTCTTTTCAACCAAACGTGAAAGCGTTTTATCAACTGCCGTACGTGAGCCAAGAGTCAGAAAAGACTCACTCGTGAATAACTCCCCCTGACTCATAGCTGTGAATACGTTGCCTTATCGATTGTGAAATGGTCATGATTTCCCCTATGCTACAGAAAAAGTCATCGATTTTCTGACATTAGAAATCAAATTTTGAACAAAAACAGAGCATAAATCAACCGAAATAAATTAATAAATACCTATCAGCCCTCACCAAACAACGGCAACGCCATAATAATGGCATCTTCCTTTCCCGCCGCTGTCGGATAATAATTCTTGCGGATAGAAACTTCATTGAAGCCTAGATCTTCATATAAACGAATAGCAGATTGATTGGAACGTCGCACCTCAAGCCACAGCGTGTTTATCTGTTTTTCAGGTAATATAGTGATGAGATGGTTCAGCAATGCTTTGCCATATCCTCGTGATTGATGTTCAGGATGAATGGCGATATTAAATAGCGTCGCTTCATCCATAACATATTGCATTATCGCAAAACCGATAATCTGGTCATTCAGCGTAATTTTATAGTTGAGATAACGTTCTCCTTGGTTGGAGTAAAACGTTTTTTCACTCCACGGAAACGCATGGCTGGACTGTTCTATTCGAAATGCTACGGGAAGATCAACGTGAGTTAATAGAGAAATATTCTTCATAATGGTAAATTTGTTGCCAAAGAGCGCGTTTTGCATTCCCATCAAGAGATAAGTCATTTAATGCCGAGCTTCTCAAAGAAATCCCTTGTATTGATAAGGTAATATCAACCCCCAATAGCCAGCATGGGCAGTGGATTGATTCCGAAAGTAGCTCAACATCTTTTGTCGTGATGCAATATACCGATGAGGCGTCAATCCCCATGGCGGTGAAAATATCAGCAAACAATGAATGACTTAAGTCAATATGATCATGAGTAATGATCAATAGACGGGTTGAATCGGGGATGAGGACAGACAATTCACCTTGCAAGGCCATCGGGCTACGCAAAACCCATTGGGTAATTCCCAACTGGGAGAGTAATCTGTCACGCTTCGTCATCGTGTTTTATTCCATCTGCCATAAAAAATAACAGGTAATATATTATCAGAGGGCTTATCTTTGCGCCAATCAGCATGGCATATCAGTTCTGCCCACAGGTATTTATACTTGGATAAAGATTTATAAGGAGCTATACATAGATGTCAGTATTAACCCCTGCCAGCGAAGTTATCCTGCGCCATCACGAACAATTCACCTCTCATCATCTGCTATTTGCCGGTGATCTTCAGGACAATCTAGCAACAGAAATCGAAGCTGCAAGTGTGCGAGTGCATACTAACCAATATCACCACTGGCAATCTCTGATTCGTCAGCTGGGTGACAATGTCTGGTTTGGCCTTGTGGCGGACAGCACATTTATTAAAGAATGTGATACGCTGATTTATTATTGGCCAAAAAACAAGCAAGAAGCGCGTTTCCAGCTACGTAATCTGTTTTCCATTCTACCTCCCGGTACAGATATCTTTATTGTCGGAGAGAATCGTAGTGGTGTACGCAGTGTTGATAAGTTAATGGAAGGCATTGCAACTTTCCATAAAATTGACACTGCTCGCCGTTGCAGCCTGTTTTATGGACAACTGAAAAACCAGGTTCAGTTTGATCAAAACAATTGGTGGAACAGCTACCAAGTGGATGATGTCATCGTCAACACTTTGCCTGGCGTGTTCAGCCAAGATGATTTGGATGTCGGCAGCCGCTTGCTGCTTTCGACTTTTGATGCTCCCATTTCTGGCAGCCTGCTGGATATTGCTTGTGGCTCAGGAGTACTGGCAACCGTGCTGGGTAAGAAGAACCCTGATTTGGCTCTGACATTGAGCGATGTCAATGCCGCCGCCATCACATCCAGTAAAGCAACGCTGAAAGCCAATAAGTTGGAAGGCAATGTCATCACCAGCAATGTGTATTCTGCCATCGAAGAGAAATTCAACTGGATCATTTCCAATCCACCATTCCATGATGGCTTGAAAACTAACTTGTCTGCGGCTGACGATATGATCCGCATGGCACCAAGCTATCTAAAATCCGGTGGTAAATTGCGGATCGTGGCAAACTCTTTCCTGCCTTATCCTAATTTGCTGGATAAAGCCTTTGGTAACCATGAAGTGATTGCGCAGACCGGTAAATTTAAAGTATATCAAGCGACGAAGAAGTAATTCAGGCATTCAGCACGATATCCCTATTTTGCCTGCTCCAGTTTAACGGGCAGGCAATTATTCCAGAACAATTATTCCAGAACAACAACATGCCGATTTTTACACCAATCACATTTTTTCTCACTAAATAATGATTGACGCCAGCCATAAAATCTCTAGAATGCGCGTCCATACTGTTCGTTTAAGTGCATTCGTTTAAGTGCATTTTTTTAAGTGATAGTGTCTGGGTATGCGAGGGTGGCGGAATTGGTAGACGCGCTAGCTTCAGGTGTTAGTGTTCTTACGGACGTGGGGGTTCAAGTCCCCCCCTTCGCACCAAATCAGATAACTATCGGTTAAACAAACTGGATAAATGGCAGTACCTGCGAGGGTGGCGGAATTGGTAGACGCGCTAGCTTCAGGTGTTAGTGTCCTTACGGACGTGGGGGTTCAAGTCCCCCCCTTCGCACCAATGTTTCATTTTCCTTTCTTTTTTTGTTCTATTTTCCCCGTCTTACTTGTTTAATCTTCTTACCTGAGTATTAGCTTGTCTCAAAAATATCCCAGATAGCGAAAGCTACCAAACAAACTGCACATAACGGCAATGCCAGCAGGAATTAACAGGAAGTGACGCGCATTACGATGTAATAACAAAATAAGCGTCAGAAGCATGGCACCCTGAATACTGATCTTAAATTGCTCTATTCCTGCTCCCGCTATTACCAATGCTGACACAACTAATGCTGATATAATCAGGCTAGATAACAGCATTCCCCAGAATCCTGTAATGCTTTGCCAAAAAACCAGCTTTAAATTCCGCTTTGCGCTAATCATGATAAACCATCCAACTTAAGCTGCCCAATTCAAATGATAATGATTCCCAATATCATATATTGGTGACGATTAAATCACAGGCTGGAAATAAATGACAGAGATTCACAGCAATTATTCTAAGGAAAAAATGCGGGATAATAATTCCCGCATCGTTAATTAGGTATTGATGATATAAATCAGGTGAATATCGTCAGGTTCTCGCTGATAAAGTTCAGTATCAGACCGATCAATCAGCACACATCCCATATACTGATAGAAATTTACGGCATTTTCTGAAGGTATCGATGAAATATATAACCCTTTCGCTCCTTCTGCCTTGGCAAAACCAGTGCAACAATGAAATAGCTGCTTTCCCAGCCCTGAGCCGCGAGATGCCTTGCTAATATGTAGAAAAGACAATTGAAGTAAGTCACTACTTTCCCCATTTGTACCATTATTATTTCAAGTCCATCGCATCACGTATGGTAAAGAACAGATTAGTCTGATCAGTCAAACCGACAACATTGGCAGCATGTGGGCCATAAGCCGCAACACGTAACTGTGTACCGGTATGTTCCTGACTATCCTCTTCCGAATTGCCATAGTTTACCGTCATGACTGCGCCGTCTTTAGTAATCAGTGAACGGGTCAAACCGGGTGATTTGACATCAGGCTCAATGATCTGGCTGGCTTGCGCATGATCAGCAGTCACAATCACTAAAGTATCGCCATGCTCTTTCGCAAATTTAAGACCAACTTGTACGGCCTTATCCAAAGCCACTGTTTCACCAATCTGTGCACAAGGGTTAGCATTATGATCCTGTTTATCAATTGAAGCGCTTTCGACTTGCAGGAAAAAGCCATTTTTGTTCTCTTTCAGCAAATCAATCGCCTTTTCTGTCATTTGTTCCAAAGTCGGTGCGTTAGGATCTAATTTAGAATTAACTTCGCACTTCACGGGTTTTTCATTGAGATTACCGTGATAAACCGCTTTTGGCCCTTCCCACGCAACATCCATGTTTCCATCATGGAACAAACCTAACAGGGGCTTTTTCTGATTGGCATCTTTAACAGCCGCTAACGACTTCGCATCTGTTACCCATTGATATCCTTGCTCTACCGCTTGTTGTTGTAGTGTTTTTCCTTGATTGGTACCCGATATCGATTGCTGGGTAAACGACTTTGCTCCGCCTCCCAACGTTACATCAGCCCGTGCTACCAGCAATTGCTCTGTAATGGAGCCTTTACCCCCATTTTCTAAAGCATCGCTGGAACATTTCTTCAACGTTTCTTCTGGTCCATAACACTTACGTCCCGTAACATGGGCATACAAAGCCGCTGGGGTTGCATCCTGAATTTCAGCCGTGGTGACATTTCCTGTCGCTTTACCATTCTTTTTGGCCAGTTCCAGAAGAGATTGGTGCTTTTTGCCAAAAACATCAATGCCCAACGCACCATTATAGGTTTTTACTCCCGTAGCCCAAGCCGTGGCCGAAGCCGCAGAGTCGGTGACATAGTTAGGTTTTTGAGTTTTCTGATCCAGCGAGTAGTGCGTATATTGCCCCGTAAATGGCAAGGCATCGATCCCTTTAAAGAAGCCACCAGCCCCCTCCGCATAATTACGAGCAATGGTAATTTCAGAGTCCCCCATACCATCACCGATAAACAAAATCACATTCTTGGCTTTGGTGTTACTCAGCGCAGCCTTAAGAGCCTCAGTTTGATCTTGAGTAAAACGGCGAGCACCGCCAAATTCGGTAATATTGCCTCGCGCTGAACGCTGTTCCACCATAATGTGATTTGCATCGCTGACAGCCCAGGCAGGCACAGTGGCTCCTGACATCAGTATGGCAACGACAGTAGCAAGCAGATTTCTTTCATAATTACGCGACATAAGGTTTTCCTTGCAATCAGATAAATTGGATCAAAATCATCAGGTTGAGTTGCTCGGATAATAGATCTGCCACATGACAGTTATTTGAATCTATGACGACATTCTTATGACAAGAAATTTTCTTAAAAGAAAAAATAAAACTGAGCGCTTCAGCAGTCAAAGACCGAGCAGCGCTCTACCAATCTAATCAAACTTATCAGTAACGCATTATGACCGACTTCAATTCCGTATAGTGTTCAATGAATGCACTGCCAAATTCGCGACCAATCCCTGAAGATTTTATGCCTCCAAATGGGACTGCGGGATCGAGGAAAGTATGCATATTAATCCATAGAATTCCCGCTTCAATGCGAGGGATCATACGCATCGCCTTGCCCAGATCATTCGTCCATAAACTGGCAGACAAGCCAAATGGCGTCGCATTCATCATGGCAATTAACTCGTCCTCATCATCGTAACTGAGGAAAGTGCCAATCGGCCCGAACGTCTCTTCTTTCATTAACGAGTCTTCAGCACTATTGGCCCTAATAATCGTTGGCGCAACAAAAAATCCCGGCCCATCTAGCGCATGGCCTCCGTAAATAATTTCGCAGCCATCCTGACGCGCTTGCTCAAACAAAGAGAGAATTTTTTCGTAATGTTCCCGATTTGCCAATGGCCCAATTTCCGTTAATTCATCAAGGGGATAACCCATTTTCATTGCGGATAAACGTTCAGACAGCAATTCTAAGACCGCTTCCATATGAATCGATGGAATATAGAAACGTTCCGCAGCCGCACAGATTTGCCCTTGATACACATATCCCGCTTCCAATATGCCATCGACAATTTTTTCAACTGTCATATCTGACAGGAAAGCCGCCGCATTTTTGCCCCCAAGTTCCAGCGTCGTACGCTTCAATCCCTTCTCCAGAGCCGATTTCCCCACGATCATGCCAGTTGGAACGGAACCTGTAAAAGTGACTTTATCACATTGAGGATGGCTGATCAGAGACGATCCAATACGGGCCCCTGAACCATTGACGATATTGATCACTCCCTCTGGAACCCCTGCTTCTTTTGCCAGCTCTGCCACACGAAGTATGGTTAAGGGGGTATACTCACTGGGTTTAAGCACAATCGTACAGCCGCTGGCCAGTGCTGCTCCCAATTTCCAGATAGCAATCATAATGGAGAAATTCCACGGAATAATACCAACCACTACACCAATAGGTTCACGGCGGGTAAACGCGGTATATTGTTCTCCCTTAAGCGATGGCAATGAAACATCCAGTGTTTCTCCACTGATTTTGCTCGACCACCCGGCAAAATAACGCAAATAATCGGCAGATGCCGCCACTTCCAGCATGCGGGATAATTGAATGGGTTTACCGGAACATAGACTTTCTAGTTGCGCCAGTTCCTCTCCATTTTTTTGCAATAAATCAGCCAGCCGATTCAGGCAATTTCCCCGTTCTATCGGAGATGTTTGTGCCCACGCACCGTGAAAAGCGTCCGATGCCGCCTGCATTGCCTGATTAACTTCGGTCTCTCCTCCTTGATTGACCGTGGCTATCGTTTCACCAGAAGCAGGGTTAACAATAGAAAAAATTTCATTCTCCTGACCAAGAACAGAGACTCCATTAATATAGTGACCATGAGGACGTTGCAGAAACGCTGTAACGGACTCCAGCAAATTAATTTCACTCATCATCTTTCCCCGTCTAGCCCGATGTTTTTGCGTTTATACAAGCCATGTAATGTTTGACAAAACGCTCACTGGTGATATCCCACAACACTTCAGTCCCTTTCACCACAAACCACGAGTCGCCTTTATGATATTCAACCATAACCCCTGTTTTGACATCAGTCATTTTCACTGAACCCTCATGAACCGTTGCCATTTCATCAAAGGGATAGGTCATTCTAAATTTACCCTTAGTGCAGGCAAAAATACCGCAAGTCAGATTATCCGATAGTTCTCCGTGGATCATTGCGCCACTCGCCTGTGGATCGCCCTCCACGACAATAGAACCAAGATGGGTGACACTGCCAATTGGCATTAATTCAGGAAGTGCTTTATCTAACAATAATGGCTTTACCATGACTTTTACCTTTTAACATTTACCGTTCAAAAAAATAGCGAAGAGAAAAAACGTTAGGCAGAGATAAAACTAACGACGACCTTTCCAATAACCTGAAGTTTGGTGCCAGATCTTGCCGGCAGAGAGGAGTACATTCCTCAGTTTGTCTTTCCCGATAATGTTGAGATGTGGAATCGAACTCAGCAGCGAATAGCGGTCAGAACCTTCGCTCATTCCTTCAGCCAGAACCTTGCAAATAATGTGACTCGGAGTCACACCAAAACCCGAATAACCTTGAACATAGAACACATTTTTATGATTAGGCAGAGAGCCAATTTGCGGGAATAAATTAGCGCTGCAACATAATGGCCCACCCCATGCCAGTTCTACTTTCACATCTTTCAGATAAGGGAAAGTTTTCAGCATAAGATTGCGGTTCCACGCTTTTAAATCGGAAGGTATGTACTCAATAAAGTGTGTCGCACCGCCGTATAACAGGCGATTTTCTTTGGTAACACGGTAGTAATCAATAACAGGGCTAATATCACTGTATGCCCCACGAATCGGGCTGATCCTTTCGATCAAATCGTCTGGCATTTCTTCCGTCATCAGTTGGAAGGCATAAGTATTGATAGTTTTTCTGTAGATAGAAGGTTCAAGCCCATCCAAAAAGCCATTGCATGCCCACAGCATCTTGCTGGCTCGAACCGAACCCGTCGCTGTGCGCACTGTGACCCTCGGGCCATACTCTACGTTCACAACCTGACTGTTTTCAAAAATTTTGACACCATATTCTGTGGCCGCCTTGGCTTCTCCCAACAGCAAGTTGAGTGAATGAACGTGTCCACTTCCCATATGTTTCAATGCACTGGTATAGCGGTCTGAGCCAATGACTTTTTTAACATCAGCGCCGGTATAAAGCTCAATGTCGTCATTGGGGGAAGCCGACCGAAATTCTTTCAACCAGCCATGCAAGGTTTTATCCTGCCGTGAATTCCAGCCGAGATAAGCATAACCTCGACAAAAATCTGCCTGAATATCATACTTGGCAATTCGGTCACGAATAATTCCCGCTCCCAAGCTACTAATCTTAAAAATAGTCTCCAGACCTTTTTTACCAATATGACGCTTGATCTTATCCAAGTCATGACCAATACCCGCCATCACTTGACCACCATTGCGGCCTGTACCTCCATATCCCAAAGTCCGACCTTCCAAAATAGCAATATTGGTGATGCCTTTTTCGGCCAGCTCCAATGCCGTATTAATACCGGAGAAACCTCCGCCAATGATAACGACATCAACATCTAAGTCTTCTGTCAGCATTGGAAAGCGAAGATCATATTTCTTAGTTGCCGCATAGTATGTTAATGAATCAAGTTTATTATTCATGTTATACCCCGTGAGCATCTGCCTATCCCCTGACGATGTACAGCCAATCACCTCACTACTCTGTTTTTTCAGGGGTGTTTATCACATTTATTGAACATTGGTTATTCAGGTGTATTAACAAAGCAATAAAGATTTAAAAACATTAATAAATTAATAAAAATACGTAAAACAGCCATCCATGCATTTCTTATCTGGTATATATATGAATCATATGTACTTAAAATGCTCAAATCATTTGTTGTTTTCATGTTAATCAAATCACAATTATTAAAATATTTATTAACAAATTATGATCTTTATGTTTTCGTTTTGTGATAGGTTGGAGAAGAATTTTTTCTGGGGGTGAACTATTCTGGGAATAAATATTTACATGTGTACTCAATAGATTTCGAGTTAAAGGAACAAATATGCTACCCAAGAAAATTATCCTTGATTGCGATCCTGGACATGATGACGCCATTGCTCTCCTGCTTGCCCACGGAGACCCTAATATTGAACTGTTGGCGGTGACGACAGTGGTTGGTAACCAAACCCTGAATAAAGTCACCCACAATGCCCTTTGCATTGCCCGCATCGCCAATATTCACAATATCCCCTTCGCAGCAGGATGCTGCCGGCCACTTGTTCGGGAGATCAAAACAGCGCCAGACATTCATGGTGTAACTGGCCTGGATGGCCCTATTCTGCCTGAGCCAATAACGAGGCTAGATGCACGTCACGCAGTTGATTTAATCATTGATGTGATTATGGAAAATCCCCCCAAAACCGTCACTCTGGTTCCGACTGCGGGTTTGACAAATATCGCCATGGCCGCACGCAAAGCACCGCATATTGTTGAGCGAGTAAAGGAAGTAGTATTGATGGGCGGTGGCTGCCACAAGGGTAACAGGAGTGCTGTTGCGGAATTCAATATCGTGATCGATCCAGAAGCTGCACACATTGTTTTTAATGAGAAATGGCCGCTGACGATGGTCGGCTTGGATCTCACTCACCAAGCTCAAGCGACACCTGATATTATCGAGGCAATTACCCAAATTAAAACGCGTCCTGCACAATTCGTCTTGGATGCATTGAAGTTTTATGGAGATAGATATCGTGAGCATCAAGGATTTGGCTATCCTCCGGTGCATGATCCCTGTGCAGTGGCCTATGTTATCGATCCTACCGTCATGACTACCCAAAAAGTCCCCGTTAATATCGAGCTAACAGGAGCCTTAACAACCGGAATGACAGTCGCAGATTTCCGTTTTCCGCCACCTGAAGATTGCCATACGCAAGTTGCCGTCAAATTGGATCACGCCAAATTTTGGCAGCTAGTGATTGATGCCCTGAAAAACATTGGTGAAACAACTAACTAACCTCAATAAACATCTCCAATATATCCTTTGGCTATTGAGGTTCCTCCCTGATTCAGTGGTCAAAGGAGCGCCTATCCAACTAATCGAATCCCCATCAGCACGGCACTGCATAAGATCAGGAACAGTGTGGCGTATTGAAATGCTTTGTCAGGTAAGCGCTTCATCAGATATCTTGCAAAGGGGATAGCCAGCAAAGAGCCAATAAACAGTACCAGCGCTAATTCCCAATTAGTATGACCGCCATGTGCATACGCAAAAGCAGATGAACCGGATAGCATCATCGTGACAAAAAGGGACACGCCAATCGCCTGTTTAATATTCATCTGCGTATAACGTAGCAGCAATGGCAGCACCACTACACCGCCGCCAACTCCCGTCGCCCCCAACACCAATCCGGCTCCTGTGCCGGGCAGTAAAAGAGGTTTAATCAGTCCCGATTGTGGCTGTGTTTGACTCATTTGTAACTGCGGATGACGTATTCGATGATAAAAAAGACAAAGGGAAAGCAAGATAGCCAATACAACCAACAGATTGATTGCCCATTCAACCCGCACTTGGTTATGACTTAAATGACTCAACATCGTTACCCCATAACTCGCCAGCACCGTACTGGGTATCATGATCAGCAAAATCAACCAGGATTGGCGCAGGGGAATATTTCCCATACGAAAGTGCATATAAGAAGATGATATTTTCATCAGCATCGATAGAAAATTGGCCGTCGCTACGGCAGCCAGTGCATCCAATCCAAAAAGATAGGTCAGGATCGGCAAGACTATTACTCCACCACCAACACCGGTGGTACTGATAATCAAACCAACAACCGCCCCAATAGCAAGCTCAGGGATCAATAACATTATCTCATTTCCAGCTGATATCTAATCAAAGCTTATTCGCTTACCAAATTTCACCAAACATTCCCGCATAATATGACGAAAATAAATATCATATTTAAAAAACGAATATATGTTTCAATATCAAGTTACCAACAAATCTTCAATAGAAATATCGTGTATTCCCTTCATCTTTCAAGCCACAGCTTTGTTGGCTGCAACTTGAAATCTATTGGGTATATCTGTGGAATGAGCTTCAACTGAACTTGAGCTGTACAGCCAATTACCTGAACCATCTTCTTGATAATTAGCCTTAATGAGGAGGAAATATTGTCTCAAAATTGAACAATTCATTTAGTTCAATCTGTAATCCATTGGCAATCACATAGATAATTTCTAAGGTAGGGTTTCTGACGCCGCGTTCAATACCGCTGACATAAGTTCGATCCAATCCGCATTTATCGGCAAAAGCCTCTTGTGACATCCCTGCTTCTTTCCTGAGATATCTAATTCTTTGCCCAAAAAGGGACCTGATATTGTTCGATGTTTTCATCCGATAAGTATCGATTCATGTTACTTATCCGACCACGGACTATGAGTCACATTTCAATCTGAGTTATGCTATGATGTGTGACTTATAGTCTACTTATTAATTACTAACTTTTTAATTGAAAAAATAATAGATAATTGGAGATCTTAAGGATGGAAAAAAAAGACTGGCATTCCGCCGATATCATCGCCGAATTGAAAAAACGCGGAACAACCTTGTCAGAAGTATCGCGAGCTGCAGGACTGGCATCATCGACTCTTGCCAACGCATTGCAACGACACTGGCCAAAAGGCGAGCGTCTTATCGCGGCGGCACTGGAACTAACACCAGAAGACATCTGGCCTTCGCGGTATGAAAGAAAATGACCAGAAATAGAACCCAGCTCAGTGCTGGGTTATTTATAAGCAATCAACTCGCTAGCTTTAAGCCTATAATGCCAACGACAATCAAGCCGAGGCTCAACACTCTAGCAAAGTTTGCCGATTCCCCCAGCACCATTATGCCGAAAATCGCCGTTCCCACTGCACCAATACCTGTCCACACCGCGTATGCAGTTCCTGTCGGTAAATTTTTCATAGCATAGGCCAGCAACCCTATACTGACAACCATCGCGCTGATTGTCACTAAGCTCGGTACCAAACGTGAAAAACCTTGGGTATATTTCAAACCCACCGCCCACACCACTTCCAACAAACCTGCAATAAAAAGGATCAACCAAGACATGCCTTTCCCTTTATTTGATGACAAGTGAGGTCGTCCCCAGTGAGATGACGTTTATCCGAGTCGTCCCGGATAACGATAAGAAATGAAACTAAATTATAACTATCCGACCTGATAGCTGCAATGACAACGGCCAATAGGTCAAAACAAAAAACCGCAACCTCTGGACGAAGAAGCTGCGGTTTTTCTAGAATCACAAACTCGATTATTTCACGCGAGAAACGTATTCGTTAGAACGGGTATCAACTTTAATGACTTCACCGATCTGTACAAACAGAGGTACTTTAACTACCGCACCCGTGCTCAGAGTTGCTGGTTTACCACCGGTACCCGCGGTATCACCTTTCAGGCCTGGGTCAGTCTCAACGATTTCCAGTTCAACGAAGTTTGGTGGAGTTACAGCGATAGGACGGCCATCCCACAGAGTCAGAATACATTCTGCCTGATCTATCAGCCATTTTGCATTGTCACCAACGGCTTTCTCATCCGCAGCCAGCTGCTCGAAAGTTTCGTTGTTCATGAAATGCCAGAATTCACCGTCGTTGTACAAATAAGTCAAGTTGGCATCCATGACATCTGCACTTTCAACAGAATCTGTTGATTTAAAAGTTTTTTCTAGCAGTTTACCAGAAATCAGCTTACGAAGACGAACACGGGCAAATGCCTGCCCTTTACCTGGTTTAACAAATTCACTGTCAAGAATAGCGCACGGCTCGCCATCTAACATGATTTTAAGACCTGAACGGAATTCATTGGTACTATAAGTAGCCATGGAGATCCTCTAATTTTTAACAAAATGGCTTAGCCAAAAAATGGCACACATTATAACCCATATTCACCCTGTCAGAGAAGTCTGGCTACAACAACTTGCGGATGTTATTACTGATCCCAATGAGTTGTTGCAACTATTGTCCTTAAACACACATGCCATGCTGAAAGAAGGCAATGAGGCAAAGCGTTTATTTCCTCTGCGTGTGCCAAGAGCGTTTGTAACACGAATGAAAAGAGGCGATCCCCGTGATCCCCTGTTATTGCAAGTCCTGACAGCGCGGGAAGAATTTGCTACGCCTTCTGGTTTTTCCACCGATCCGTTGGATGAACAACGCAGTGCCGTTCCTGGTCTGTTGCACAAATATCGCAATCGGGCCTTGCTATTGGTCAAAGGGGGATGCGCGGTCAATTGTCGTTATTGTTTCCGCCGTCATTTCCCTTATGAGGATAACAAAGGCAACAAAAATAACTGGCAGCTCGCACTGGATTATATCGAGCAACATCCTGAGCTTGATGAAATTATCTTCTCCGGTGGTGATCCATTGATGGCAAAAGATCATGAGCTGGACTGGTTAATTAGTCGCATTGAATCTATTCCACACATTAAGCGGTTACGGATCCACACGCGTTTGCCGATTGTGATCCCTGATCGAATCACACTTTCGCTATGTAATCGTTTAGCACAGTCTAATTTGCAGGTAATCATGGTAACCCATATCAACCATGCAAATGAAATTGATGATGTATTCCGGGGTAGTATGATGCGGCTAAAACAGGCTGGCGTAACACTTCTAAATCAAAGCGTGATGCTACGTGATATCAATGATAATGCCGATACTCTGGCAGATTTAAGTAATGCATTATTCGACGCGGGTATTCTGCCTTACTACATCCACGTTCTGGATAAAGTTCAAGGTGCCGCACACTTCCTCGTGGACGATGAAGAAGCGAAAGCCATCATGCGAGAATTATTGACTAAAGTCTCCGGTTATCTGGTTCCGTGCCTGACAAGGGAAATTGGTGGAGAACCAAGCAAAACACCTCTAGATTTAGGGTTGGGACAAAACCAGTGATTGTTATCATACCCGCCAGTCACTGATTTGGTTAATCTCATCATTGAAGATCTTCTGGAATGGGCAGCGCACAGAAACCAAACGGATACGCAACTCTTGATGTTTCGAAACGTTTTTTCTGAGCATTGCCCAAATCGATTTTGATGCCTAAGGGCACTTATAGACCTGACCAATCATCTTGCTATCAAGGGGAACAAAGCTACCCAGCAGGTTCTCCGATGGACTGTTTACGCCATAAATGACGTTTCCACCTATTTCAGCCGCTTTATTGCGTAAGTCATTAGCCGCACTACGCATAGAACTGCTCTCATTGCTCACACCATTGAGCCAGTTGCTTTGAGTACCTGCAATCTCACCTAACCGTTGGCATTCACTGCCTGGCTGAGTATCCACAAAACGTACATTAACGCCAGCGGAGGTTAATTGATGATTCGTTGTACACCCTGCCAATAATAATACTGACACACCAAGCAAAATTTTGATTCGCATAACTTCCCTCATTGGTTATAGGAACTTCTACCATGATGATAAATATACCCTTTGGGATTGAATTAAGACAAAAAAATAAAAAGGCGAGCAGAAAAAACTGCTCGCCTTCAAAGTTTTTATCCTATCGGATGGGCAATTCCATCAGCAGGATGAACAGCACTACATCATGCCGCCCATTCCACCCATACCGCCCATGCCACCAGCTCCACCTAAGTCAGCTTTGTCATCTTTAGGCAGGTCTGTCACCATCGCTTCGGTGGTGATCATCAGGCCAGCGATAGAAGCAGCGAATTGCAGTGCAGAACGAGTTACTTTAGTTGGATCCAAAATACCCATGTCGATCATGTCGCCGTACTGTTCAGTTGCAGCGTTATAACCGTAATTGTCTTTACCTGCTTTCACGTTGTTTACAACAACAGATGGTTCTTCACCTGCGTTGTCTACGATCTGACGCATTGGCGCTTCCATCGCACGCATTGCAACTCGGATACCTACGTTCTGATCTTCGTTGTCGCCAGTCAGGTTAGAGATAGCACTAGCAACGCGAACCAGTGCAACACCACCACCCGCAACAACACCTTCTTCTACTGCTGCGCGAGTTGCGTGCAAAGCATCGTCAACGCGGGCGCGTTTTTCTTTCATTTCAACTTCAGTTGCTGCACCAACTTTGATTACAGCAACACCGCCTGCCAGTTTAGCTACACGCTCTTGCAGTTTTTCACGGTCATAGTCAGAAGTAGATTCTTCGATTTGCTGACGGATTTGAGTAACACGTGCAGCGATTGTGCCTTCTTCACCTACACCATCAATGATGATTGTCGTGTCTTTGTTGATGACAATGCGTTTTGCCTGACCCAAATCTTCCAGAGCTGCTTTTTCCAGCTCCAGACCGATCTCTTCAGAGATAACAGTACCGTTGGTCAGAGTAGCGATATCTTGCAGCATTGCTTTACGGCGATCACCGAAGCCAGGCGCTTTAACCGCAGCAACTTTCACGATACCACGCATGTTGTTGACAACCAGAGTTGCCAGCGCTTCGCCTTCAACGTCTTCAGCGATAATAACCAAAGGCTTGCTTGCTTTAGCTACGCCTTCCAGAACTGGCAGCAGTTCACGGATGTTGGAAATTTTCTTGTCAACCAGCAGGATGTATGGGTTTTCCAGCTCAACAGAACCGGATTCTGGTTTGTTGATGAAATAAGGAGACAGGTAACCACGGTCGAACTGCATACCTTCAACAACATCCAGCTCGTCTTCCAGACCAGTACCTTCTTCAACGGTGATTACACCTTCTTTACCGACTTTGTCCATCGCTTCTGCGATCAGTTTACCTACAGTTTCGTCGGAGTTTGCGGAGATTGTACCAACCTGCGCAATGGCAGTGGAATCAGAGCAAGGTACAGACAGTTTTTTCAACTCTTCAACAGCAGAAATAACAGCTTTATCGATACCGCGTTTCAGATCCATTGGGTTCATGCCAGCGGCAACAGCTTTCAGACCTTCGGTGACGATGGATTGAGCCAGCACGGTTGCTGTAGTAGTACCATCACCAGCTGCATCGTTGGCTTTAGAGGCAACTTCTTTAACCATCTGCGCACCCATGTTCTCGAATCTGTCTTCCAATTCGATTTCACGTGCTACAGATACGCCGTCTTTAGTGATGACAGGCGAACCGAAAGATTTATCCAAAACTACGTTACGGCCTTTAGGACCCAAGGTTACTTTAACTGCGTCAGCCAATACATTCACACCGCGTAGCATTTTGCTGCGAGCATCATTACCAAATTTTACGTCTTTAGCTGCCATTGTGTCTTTCCTTTAAATTCATTCAATTAAGAAGATCTAAGCGTAAGATATTCAATTACACTTCAACAATTGCCAGAATGTCACTTTCAGACATGATCAACACTTCTTCATTATCGATCTTTTCTGTTTTAACACCGTAGCCTTCATTAAAGATGACAGTATCACCCACTTTTACATCCAGCGCTTTCACTTCCCCATTTTCAAGGATGCGACCATTGCCGACTGCCAGAATTTCTCCACGGGTAGATTTGCCCGCAGCAGAGCCCGTCAGAACAATTCCGCCAGCAGATTTTGATTCAACTTCTTTACGCTTGACGATAACGCGGTCATGTAATGGACGAATTTTCATTGATAGATCTCCTATAAATAAAGTCCATATCAGGTAAGAGGATTGATACCAGAACCCAACAGAACCAGTACCATGAAGCTACAAATTGGGGCTTAAGGTCAGTACTTCAAGGGTAAGCAGCAAAAAATATTTTACTTTTTTCATACCCACTGAAATTTCAACCACAGCAGGAACAACTATCTTTTATTGTGTCCACTGCCATGTTCGTCATGATTTTTCTGTTCATCGGGTTGTTGACTATCCAATGTATGGGAAGCGTTATCTTGCCTGCGCTCATACTCTCCCTCAAAAGTTTGCCCATTCTGACCATGACTACCACCACTACTTGAACCATGATTATTTGAACCATTAAAAATATTCGGGCGGTAAAAAGTGATATGGGACAATAATTTTGCTGTCAGGAGTTTCTGTACGGGAGACAGTAACAACAACAATCCGAGAAAATCGGTGAAAAAACCGGGCAATATCAGCAAAAATCCCGCTATTACCAGAGAAACGCTTTTAATAGCTTCTTCCGCAGGGCTTTCACCCGCTGTGAGTTTTTGCTGCATAGACATAAAATTCTTGATGCCCTGGTTACGCACAAGAGAAATTCCAAGACAAGAGGTAAGAATAACCAGCAGCAGAGTCAGCAAAACCCCAATTTCAGAGGCAATCCGAACAAACAGGACAGACTCGATGTAAACCAGCAGGCATATAAGAATAAGTGGGAGCCAGCGCACGTGGGTCTCCTTTCATTATTTGTCGTCCACACTATTTATCGTTCACATTATGTTAGATCACATAATGTGAGGTTAGATCACGTAATGTGGGGGTAACAGTGACGGTTTTCAATACTTCAGATACTTGACTTTCCATCTCTGTAATCGTGACCTCAGTCACACATATGTTATTTCATTAATAAAATAGCACTATAAAGTGATCCAGGTTCAAGGCATTTCTAGTAAATCCACATATGATCGCGCCGACAATCTCGTGATAAGTGATTAATATCACGCCAGTTGTTGTTGGCAACATTATTCTCAACAAACACGTAATAGAACAGTAAAAAAACGTATCCAATTTAAGAAGGTTCTCATGTCAAACAACATTCGTATCGAAGAAGACCTGTTAGGTAAACGAGAAGTCCCTGCTGAAGCCTACTACGGTATTCACACTCTACGTGCGATTGAAAATTTTTATATCAGTGATCGCACCATCAACGATGTCCCTGAATTCATCCGTGGCATGGTGATGGTGAAGAAAGCCGCGGCACTGGCAAACAAAGAACTCCATACTATTCCAGGGAAAGTTGCAGACATTATTGTCAAAGCGTGTGATGAAGTTCTCAACACAGGTAAATGTATGGATCAATTCCCTGTTGATGTCTTTCAGGGTGGTGCAGGTACCTCTCTGAACATGAATACTAACGAGGTGCTGGCAAATATCGGCCTGGAATTGATGGGGTATTCAAAAGGTGAATATGAGTACCTGAACCCAAATGATCACCTGAACAGAAGCCAGTCAACCAACGATGCTTATCCTACTGGCTTCCGTATTGCTGTCTATAACTCACTGATGCAATTAATTGATTCTATTGGGTTACTGAAAGCAGGCTTCGACAAAAAAGGCGTTGAATTCGATGACATCCTGAAGATGGGGCGTACCCAGCTGCAAGATGCTGTTCCAATGACGCTGGGTCAAGAATTCCGTGCTTTCTCCATGTTGTTGAAAGAAGAGATCAAAAACATCACCCGTACGGCAGAACTGCTGCTGGAAGTGAACCTCGGCGCTACTGCGATCGGTACTGGCTTAAACACTGCGCCAGGTTACCAAAAGCTGGTAGTTGAAAAATTGGCTGAAGTCACAGGATTACCTTGCCTGCCGGCAGAAGACTTGATCGAAGCGACTTCTGACTGTGGCGCTTATGTTATGGTCCACAGTACGTTGAAACGCTTGGCAGTTAAGATGTCCAAGATTTGTAACGACTTGCGTCTGCTCTCTTCCGGCCCTCGTACTGGCCTGAATGAAATCAACCTACCAGAATTGCAGGCAGGCTCTTCCATCATGCCAGCTAAAGTGAACCCAGTTGTGCCAGAAGTCGTTAACCAAGTTTGTTTCAAAGTGATTGGTAACGATATCTGTATCACAATGGCAGCAGAAGCAGGACAGTTGCAGCTTAACGTAATGGAACCAGCGATTGGTCAGGCCATGTTTGAATCTATGTCTATACTGAGCAACGCATGCCGCAATCTGGTTGAAAAATGTGTCAACGGCATCACTGCCAACAAAGAAGTGTGCGAAAGCTTCGTATTCAACTCCATCGGTATCGTAACTTACCTGAATCCATTCATTGGTCACCATAATGGCGATATCGTGGGCAAGATCTGTGCTGAAACTGGCAAGAACGTCCGTGAAGTCGTGCTGGAGCGCGGTTTGCTGACCGAAGCTGAATTAGATGATATTTTCTCCGTTGAGAACCTAAAACATCCAACTTATAAAGCAAAACGTTTTGATGACTAATTAAATGATTATAATAACGAGTTAGTCTTAATTATTAAGGCACGCTATTCCAACCAGAAGCGTGCCTTTTTAATTTATATCCAAAAAAACAAAGAGATTAAAAAAATCATGCTACATAACACTATCATTAATTAACAATCAACATAAAGTAAAATTTCATTATGAAATTAATATTTATGTATTTATTTTCACCATATTATAATAAATATTATTACATCATGATATTTATTATTTATTTACACGCATAAAAAACAATGTATTATCAAAAAATAAAATACGCATAATATATATTAACATCAAGGATAAAATCGTGTGCTAGAATTAACTTACTAAAGTTATAAGCCTGCTAATTATGTAAGCTTAAATTTTTTATATAAATTAGGTGATTTATGTTTTTTGATGTTACGTTTAGAGTATTTTTATTAATACTTATCACATTAATAGTTTTTTATTAGGAATAAGGTTGAATTTAAAAAAAAAGATATCTCATCATTATTAATATATATTATATCCCCTGTTGTTATTTTTATTTAAATAATACAATCACCTTCAAATTTAACTTATTTCTCATATTCAATAACAAGTTTTTTAACAGCATCATTTTTTGCATCCATAGCTTACTTAATAGGAAAAACCTTATGGAACTGCAATAAAGCCAATCTATTCGGATTCGCAGGGGGAACAGGTAACACTGGCTATTTTGCATTACCTATAGCCTTTGCCATTTTCAGTCCTAACCAATTAGCCATTACCATTTTTATTATAATAGGTATAAATCTATATGAATTCACAGTAGGCTATTTCATTACAGCCAAGGGTAATTTAACCACGAGAGAATGCCTAATAAAAATCAGCAAACTCCCAATTATTTATTCTGCTATATTAGGAATACTTTTTAAAAGTAGTGAAATCACATTAAATTCAACACTAATTTCCACACTAGAAAATTTCAAAGGCGCTTATAGCGTTCTTGGTATGATGGTTATTGGAATTACTCTATCTTCTTTTTATAAGATAGAGATTGATTGGAAATTTTCTTTTTTTTCATTGCTATGGAAACATCTAATATATCCTGTTGTTGGAATATTATTCTTCTATTATATAATTAATGTCCCTAATGATTTACTAACTGTAATAGCTTTAATGTTAGCCACACCTATGGCTGGTAATGTAGTTGTTATTGCCAGCAATCTTAATTTACATCCTGAAAAAGCTGCTTTTTCAGTAATGTTAAGTACAATACTTGCTGTTATTACTGTACCAATTTCCATGCTTATTTTTTCCACCCCCATCAATTGAAATCAATAATTACATTTACCCCATTTGAATAGAAACCAAATGTATAATATGAGCTATAATATAGCTCATATTATAACAACCACAACAATATTGAATCTTTCTCGTTTTTATATAGTAACTGCAACATAAAATTTACATTAAAATCACTCATACAAAAATTAATGCCAAATTCTATTTTTTTAACCATAACTGACCTTTATATCAAAAATAAGATGTAATTTAAACTCATAAAAATACAAAAAGTTTGTGTTAAAACAACATATAATGATGTAATCTATATTAAATTACTGAATAAATAAAAATATCCAATATATAAAGTAAAGTGTTTTTATGATGACTAAATGTAATACAAAGATTTTTAGTAAAAAATCGACTACCTCAGATAATTAACTGATTCTAATACCGCTACAGCCAGGAGATTTTTAACCACTATTCTACACCGACCACATAACCAGCGATAGTTCTAGCTCTTACCCATAACCGGATAAAAACATTGAATATCAATAAATTAAAAACACTCTACTATTTAGAACAGTTATTTAGATAACATAGCTTTTATGTTTTATCAATAACACAAACATTTAACAAAAATATTTCACAACATTAAAAATTTAAGGGGTATGTAATATGTTAGCCGTAGAATTAGTTATCGTTCTGCTGGCCATTTTTTTGGGAGCGCGATTAGGGGGAATAGGTATTGGCTTTGCTGGAGGACTTGGTGTCTTAGCTCTATCTACTATCGGAGTCAAACCGGGAAGTATTCCATTTGACGTTATTTCAATCATTATGGGAGTTATCGCGGCTATTTCTGTCATGCAAGTCTCTGGCGGGCTAGATTATTTGGTTCAACAAACAGAAAAATTACTGCGAAGGAATCCCAAATATATCACTATCCTCGCACCAATCGTTACTTATTGTTTAACTCTGTTAGCTGGAACAGGAAATATCTCTCTGGCCACACAACCAGTGATCGCCGAAGTAGCAAAAGAACAAGGCATTAAACCATGCCGACCACTATCAACAGCAGTCGTAGCCGCACAAATTGGGCTTACCTCTTCGCCAATCTCCGCCGCAGTAGTCTATATGTCTTCTATTATGGAAGGGCAAGGTGTTAGTTACATTCAGATGTTGATGATAATAATCCCCTCATCATTTGCTGCGATTATTTTGATGTCATTCATCATCTCATGGTTTTTCAACTCCAGATTGTCTAACGATCCTATTTACCAAAAACGCCTTGCAGATGGTCTAGTTGAACTACGCGGCAGTCATAAAATTGATATCAAACCAAAATCTAAACTCTCTGTATTGCTGTTTCTGTTAGGGGTAATTGGGATTGTTATTTACGCGATTATTAACAGCCCAAGTATTGGCTTAATCGAAAAGCCACTTATGAATACTACTAGTGCAATCCTTATCATCATGTTAAGTGTCGCCACTCTCACAACTATTGTTTGTTCTGTTAATACCGATGCTATTTTAAATTCGAGCACCTTTAAAGCTGGAATGAGTGCATGCATCTGTATTATGGGTGTCGCATGGCTAGGAGATACATTTGTCCAGGCTAATATGGATTGGATTAAAGAAACTGCGGGTAGCTTAATTCATGCTCAACCGTGGTTGTTAGCAGTAATTTTCTTCTTCTGCTCAGCCTTGCTCTATTCGCAGGCAGCAACAGCTAAGGCCCTGATGCCAATGGTACTGGCGCTACATGTCACGCCATTAACTGCGATTGCTTCTTTCCCTGCGGTTTCTGGTCTGTTTATCCTGCCAACTTATCCGACACTGGTTGCAGCCGTACAGATGGACGATACCGGAACCACCCGTATTGGGCGTTTTGTATTCAATCATCCATTCTTTATTCCGGGCACTATTGCCGTTGTATTGGCCGTCACATTCGGCTTCCTGCTTGGTGGCATCATTTTGTAATTGGATAATATCTATTATTTGACAACGTTATTTCAGGGGCGTGTTAGCCCCTGAAATATTCCTTCTTCTTAAAATCTTTTTCTGTTAAAAACACAGCATTGTCTTAATATTAGGCAAGTGACTTTCTGCCATCAGCCTCATCGGTTATAGTGCAGGCTCTGATAAATTTCACAAATCAAACCCACGATACAGGCAGGTCAAAGATTACTTATGATGAAACGTATTCTCATTCTGTTTCTGCTGTTCAGCGGTATCGCGCTTTCTCCCATCAAGGCCAGCGCACTGTTTGAACCGCCAGGGCAAAATCTCTACCTTCCGGCTGATCAGGCATTTATGTTTGATTTTCAACAACAAGGAAATAAACTCACACTAAACTGGGATATCAAACCGGGTTATTACCTCTACCGAAAACAATTCAGCATCACCCCTGAGCAAGCGTCGCTAGATAAAATCGTGTACGCCAAAGGAGTGGATCATGAAGATGAATTTTTTGGTAAGACTGAAGTTTATTTTCAATCCGCACGTATCGATGTCCCTATTCTGTCTGCCACCAATGATTCCTCTCTTCAAGTGACTTATCAGGGATGTGCAGAAGCGGGTTATTGTTATCCTCCTGAAACCCTGAACGTACCATTACAAGCGGTTGCTGCTGCACCATTACCCAATAATGAAACAACAACACCCGATATAGCAGTACCTCAAATAGCTGTACCTCAAATAGCTGTACCTCAAATAACAACACCGCAAGAAACATTATCCTCACAAGAACCATTACAACAGGAAGATGTTCAGACCAAAGTCCATGACGTTCCATTTTCGCCTTTATGGGCGCTGTTGATTGGTATTGGCATCGCTTTTACTCCTTGCATATTGCCCATGTACCCTCTAATTTCCAGCATCATTCTGGGCCAGAAACGGCCTGAAAGTCTGAAACGCATCTTTTGGCTCGCCATAAGTTACGTTCAAGGGATGGCCCTCACTTATACTATTCTTGGATTAATCATCGCCGCTGCTGGCTTACAATTCCAAGCTGCCCTGCAAAATCCTTACATTCTGGTAGGGTTGTCAGTGCTATTTATTTTGCTCGCCTTATCAATGTTTGGGCTATACACATTGCAACTTCCTTCTTCTGTCCAGACTCGTTTGGTGAATTGGAGCAACAAACAGCAAAGTGGCTCTTACATTGGCGTATTCGTTATGGGAGCCTTAGCGGGGCTGATCGCGTCTCCCTGCACCACCGCACCACTCAGTGCCATTTTGCTCTATATCGCCCAAAGCGGTAACACACTACTTGGTGGCGTGACCCTTTATCTCTATGCGCTTGGTATAGGTTTGCCGCTTATCGCCGTCACATTATTCGGTCATAAACTTCTGCCTCGCAGCGGCTCGTGGATGCAATACGTTAAAGAAGCCTTTGGATTCATTATCCTGGCGCTGCCAGTATTTCTGCTGGAGCGGGTACTTGGTGATACATGGGGCATCAGGTTGTGGAGCATACTGGCTGTTGCCTTCCTTGTCTGGGCTTTCGCACTAACACTAAACAGCAAGAAGGGCTGGCTGCGTACCTTACAGATCGTCTTGCTAGTTCTAGCACTTATCGCTTCAGGCCCCTTACAGGATTGGGTGTGGGGAAACCCTACGGCAGAGCAGAAAAAAACTGCAATAAAATTCCAACAAGTCAGTGATTGGCAAGAATTAAGCCAACTTTTAGCTGAAAATCGCCATCAACCGATTATGTTGGATCTGTATGCTGACTGGTGCGTAGCCTGCAAGGAGTTTGAAAAATATACTTTCAGTGATCCACAAGTACAGGCACAATTGGGCCAATTCCTCTTGTTACAGGCAAATGTCACGGATAACGGACCAAAACAGAAAGAATTACTGCAAAAATTAAAAGTGCTGGGGCTTCCCACTATCTTGTTTTTTGACACTCAAGGAAAAGAGTTAACCGATTCACGAATCAATGGATTCATAGATGCGGAACGTTTTAGCCAGCAAATACAGCATTTACAACAGCAATAATCTGGAAGGAGAGCTACTGTGCAACGTGAATATGTGCTTAGTCATGTCCTGAACTTACTGGAGCAGCATGGCTTGTCTGCATCATTGGAGACGCTTTTAACTCCCCTTGATATTGATATTAACCACATAAAACATTTTTGGCCTGATCGTGAAGCCCTGCTCTACGATTGCCTTCGCCATCACAGCCAACAGATTGAAATCTGGCAGCGTCAAATCCTGCTGGACGAAAATGTGAGTCCTGAACAAAAATTATTGGCACGCTTTGATGCCCTCAAGGAAAAAGTGCAGGAACAGCGTTATCCGGGTTGCCTATTCATTGCTGCTTGCAGCACTTTCCCCGATGCTGACCATCCGATCCACCAATTAGCAGAATTGCAAAAACAAAATTCTTTCCATTACACGGTAGAGTTATTACAACAACTCGATATTGACGACAATGAACAAGTTGCCAAACAGATGGAACTGATCCTTGAGGGATGTCTTAGTAAGTTATTAGTGAAAAGAGAGCTTGAAGATGTGATCACAGCAAAACTGCTGGTACAGGATATTCTAACCATCGCAAAATGCCGAAAAAATGGTGCGTTAAGTTAATAAAAATCGGCCCTAGCCGAATAACCACACTAAATTGGTATAGAAACACAGCAATCAATCAATTTTCATGGACTTTTCGCAGAAAGTATTTGACGAATTGGGCTGAATACGGTTTAATGCGCTC
>NZ_JACOII010000038.1 GCF_016306625.1 Xenorhabdus lircayensis
ACCATTTAATACATGACCGAAATTAGAGGTATGTCAGGTAGAAGTTTAGGTGCATTAAGTAATTTCTTATCTGTAATGGTCATTATCAAAACCCCTACGGGGAATCCTCTAAAATTTGTTACAAAACACTGGTATTTTTCTTGTTGGCTAATATCTTCCTTTAATACTTCACATACTCTTTCCTTTATAGATTGAAAAACACCACAAGAGTATATGCATCTATCATTCCAATTTCTCAATTCTACATCCCTTCTTTCTTTTTTATTCAGTTTAAGTTTCCATTTATCATTTTCTATTTGAAGTTGTATGTGTTTTGCAATCTCATATGCTTTTGATAAAGAAACTTTCTCTGGGACTAAAGATGCTTTAGCATCAAAAGACATTGAAATCAGATCAGGGCTAGATTTAGAACGATTTAACGAACTGAAATAATCTGGTCTATTAGTACTGAACGATTTTGACCTGAATATCATAAATAGTCTCCCTTAGTCATAAGAATGAAGGGCTTACTAATTACCTATTGGCATGGCGTAGTGTGAATTAAATTGCATAATAGTAGAATATAAAGGAATCCGCTGTTATTACTGTGGCTTAAATCGCATTAGCAGTTATTTATGGCAGAAAATCTCTGACAAGAGAATTCATTACTGTTATCAGTGTCACGAAGAGCTATACCGAACTGGTGATTAGATAAATTTCTGGAGTTGCGGTTATTCGCAACTCCTCCTACACAATAAATCTCAACCAACGACCTCAACATCTTTCCTCTTTACCACCCCATAAACCCCAGCGGTAAGTATCGTGCCAACCAAAATAGCCCCCAAATAAATCAACACCGGCGTAATCGCTCCCGGTATCAACAACACAAACAGCCCGCCATGCGGAGCCATCAGTTGCACGCCAAAGTACATCGAAAGCGCCCCCGTAACCGCACCGCCCAGAATACAACTCGGCAGCACCCTTACCGGATCTTTCGCCGCAAATGGAATCGCTCCCTCGGAGATAAAACACAGCCCCAACACCAGCGCCGCTTTTCCTCCTTCGCGTTCACTCTGGTCAAACTTATTCCGCGCAATGACTGTTGCCAGCCACATTGCCAAGGGGGGGACCATCCCCGCAGCCATAATCGCTGCCATCGGGCCATACGTTTGGGCACTCAACAATCCCACCCCAAACGCATATGCCGCTTTATTCACTGGCCCACCCATGTCGGTACACATCATGCCGCCCAGAATGGCACCGAGAATCACTGCATTCGTTGTTCCCATGGATTTCAGCCAATGTGTCAGCCATTCCATAATTGCCGCAACGGGTTTGCCTACAACGTAAATCATGATTAATCCGGTTGCTAATGTTGCTACCAGTGGAATGATTAAAATCGGTTTCAACGCCTCCATGCTTTGCGGTAGATGCAGTTTGGTTGTCAGGAATTTGGCAACGTAACCTGCGAGGAAGCCCGCGATGATCCCACCGAGGAACCCAGCTCCGGTGCTAACGGCGAGCATGCCACCGACAAGGCCGGGAGCTAGTCCGGTGCGTCCTGCTATGGAGTAGGCGATGTAACCGGCGAGTACCGGAACCATCAGGGCAAGTGCGGAGCCACCGCCGATTTGCATCAGTGCTGCCGCCAACGTGCTGGATTCTTTGAATGCTTCGATGCCGAACACAAATGACAATGCAATGCACAGGCCGCCCGCGACAACCATCGGGAGCATGTAGGAAACGCCGGTCATGAGATGCTGATAGGCGCTGGTGCTTTCCTGTTTTTTATTGTTTGAATTATTGGAATAGTTGGATGAGGAAACGTTGCCTTTGGCGGTATAAGTCTCGGCTTCGGTCAGTGCCTTATCCAGCTCTTGGGCGGTTTTTTTCAAGGCTGCGCCTGTGGAGGTGCGATAGAGGCGTTTGCCGGAGAATTGGGTGAGGTCTACGTCGATATCTGCCGCCACAACCACCAGATCCGCTGCCGCGATTTCTCCTTCGTTGATGGAGTTGCCAGTTCCCACGGAGCCACGAGTTTCTACTTTAATCTGCCAACCGCGTTTTTGAGCTTCCGTCTCCAGCGCTTTGGCGGCCATAAAGGTATGGGCGACGCCGGTCGGGCAGGCGGTGATGGCGACGATATTTACGGGTTTATGTTGAACTGCGTTATCCGTCGCGTTGGCGGTATCTTGCTGTTGATAAATGCTGGCCTGTGTTTTGGCATTTTGGAGAAACTTTCCGGGTTCGCGGATCGCTTGTTCTGCGAAACCTGTGAAGACTTTTTTGCCGTGCAGGTTCAGGGTAATGGGTGCAGATTCACCGATGATGATCACCAGTTCGGCATCGTTCATGTCGGTAACAAGAGGAAGGCCATATTTGGCGGCGGCGTTCTCCAGTGTATGTCGGGCGAGGTAAGCGCGCGCCTGTCCCTGTTTATCGTTGCTAATAATGAGTGTTTTCATGCAATTCTCTTCTTATTGTTGTTTTCGCCATCAATCGGGCGAGTTGTTGGCGGTCGATGTTGCCAACGTTGCTTTGGCTGACGGTCATAGCGGAGATGGCGGTAGCAAGGCGTAATGTGTGCTCGCAGGGCTGTCCCATTATCAGGCCGTAAATCAGGCCGCCGACCATGGCATCGCCCGCGCCGACGGTGCTGACGATTTCACAATGCGGTGGTTTGGTGAGCCATGTGCCCGCTGCGTTGACCAAAATAGCGCCTTCTTCGCCCAGTGAGACGATGACGTGCGAAATCCCCGCAGCGCGCAGTTCATGGGCGGCGGTGATGATATCTTCTTGTGTCGGCAAGGATTTGCCTGCCCAGATCTCCAGCTCGTGGCGGTTCGGTTTGACCATCCACGGCAGGGCTTTGAGTCCGGCGACTAAGGCTTCTCGGCTGCTGTCGAACACTACGCACATGCAGACTTCGCGCAGGCGTTTCATCCAGTCGGTGAAGTCATCCAGCTCGACGCCCGCTGGCAGGCTGCCGCTCACGCACACCATGCTGAATTCACTGAGCCATTTGAGGGAGTCTTCGGCGAAACGCTGCCACTCTTCTTTGCTGACACTGAATCCTGAGAAGTTGAAATCCGTGACGAGGCCGTTCTGCTCAGTGAGTTTGACGTTGATGCGTGTCTGTCCTTCCACAATCTGGAATCGGTTGGTGATGCCCAGTTCTGCGAAGGTTTTTTGAAAGCCGCTCTGGTTATCTTTGCCCAGAAAGCCACCCACGGTGACGTCGATGCCTAGGGTTGTGAGGATCTTGCCTACGTTGATGCCTTTGCCCGCCGGATATAATCCGGCGGTCTGGATACGATTGACTTCGCCGGTTTTAATATCTCCGGTTAGCCCGACTAAATCATAAGCGGGGTTTAGGGTGATGGTGGCGACTCTTTTGTTCATGCCATTCCTGCTCATGCCACTTCCTCACCCAGATTCTTGTTGATAAGGGCTTCAATGGCGGTTAGCGCGTCTTTGGCATCGGAGCCGATAGCGGTAAAACGAATCCGCTCGCCTTGTTTGATACCCAGACCCGCGACTTGCATTAGTTTACGGCCATCGACAGGAACGCTGCTTCCATCAAGGCGAGTGAGGGTGATGTGGCTGTTGAATTGTTTGATGGTGTTGACCAGCAGCGCGCTGGGGCGGGTATGTAGCCCGTGTTCATTGGGCAGGATGAAATCTGCGGTCAGGGCGTCGGTTTCCTGCGGCATATCCATTGTCAGCAGCGTGATGATGTCTGCGTTATCTTTGGCATGTAACAGGCGTTCTCCTTCACCTTGTTGTAGCAGGGTGCTGAGTTGGTTCAGCAGGGTATGCAGTTGATCGTCTGCGCAGTTGATGGTTAGCAGCAGGCCGACAGGTTGTTTATCAAGGGTAAAGGGGGTTTTGGGTCTGGCGATGGCGACCGCATTGTGCAGGTTGCCCAGCGAACTGTCACTTAACCAGATCCCTTGCCCGAGGTTTATCGGTGGTCTGGCGAGGACATCGGCAATAAAGTCCGCATTCACTGCGTTAGCTTGTTGCAGACGGGCGATGTTTATAGCCTGCAAGGTTGTCAGATCACACGTATCGATATCCAATGTGATCGTGGAGGCATCCAGCAGATAGGACGGTTGTGAGTTCATCAATAAACGGTATAGTTCATCAACCAAGGTGGTTTTTGCCATCTGGCTGGCACGGTTTTCATCACTGATGATGGGGATCAGTTGATGCAGCAGGTTAAGGTGTTCGCCAGATTTTGCGGCGATGCCGATAACGATGTAGACGGGCTGGTGATCGCCCCATGTGACGCCATTCGGAAATTGCATCACCTGTACACCAGTGTTTAGCACGTTGTTGCGGGTTGTGGGGGTGCCGTGTGGGATGGCAATGCCATTGCCCAGATAGGTTGAAGACTGTATTTCACGATCCAGCATCCCTTCAACGTATCCTTTACTGACATATCCCGCAGCGGTCAGGGCGTCGGCAACTTGGCGAATGGCGCTTTCTTTATTATCAGCATGCGCTGCCAGATGAATATCTTGTAACGATAGATGAAACATTGAATTTTACCTTCCTATAATAAGTTGAAACGATTCAGCTTTTTGGGCAAAAAAATGATGCTGAATAAACTCATGTTATTTTTATTATCGAATAAGCCAAATAATTTTATTTATTATTCGCCAAAGAGTTAGGGTGTAAAGTGAGATTTTGGATTATTTTCTTAAATAGTGATAGCGGTCTTAGTTATTTGCATTCCAGTAAAAACAATGGATTATAAAATTCATTATTAAAACAATAAAAAATAATACTAATGAATTAAAGGATCCCAATGCCAAAAAAGAAATCGTCATCGGAATGATGATTGTGGGGAGTTGTGGGGATGAAAAGGGAGTCAGAATGCCATAACTGGAGAAATAATATTGAAGTTTCTTGGAAACACCGGCGAGTAGGACATTGATGGCGATGGAGCCTGCTTTTGCTGGTTGCTGGAATTTATTGAAAAAAGATACTCTTTTTGATTGCAAAATAATCAATAGGAAATTATTTCTAACCGGGAAAACGAGGCGCAAAATGGTGCGCATCGTTATCATTTATGAAATGATAATAAAAAATGACATATTGTCGGTGTTTCAGCTTTCAATTTGGGCTTACTGCGTTTATTATGCGCGCTTCGTAATTTCAACCGGCGCCACTGGCTTTGAGCTTTAGCGGAGAAATGATGCCTCCTGCTAGCTGACACAGTCTTTTCCCGTGGCGGTTCTATCTGCATTCTTCCAAGGGATAGATGATAGCATAAATGACTGAGCATACCTCTCTGACACCACTTGTTGAACTGAAAGCCTTGAGTAAGGGTTTCGACGGCAAACAAGTTATTTCACAGCTCGATCTGACAATCAATGATGGCGAGTTCCTGACCATTCTTGGGCCATCCGGTTGTGGCAAAACCACAGTACTCCGTCTGATTGCCGGGTTAGAAGATGTGGATTGCGGCAAAATTTTACTGGAAGGGCAGGATATTACTGATATTCCCGCCGAGCACCGTCATGTCAATACGGTCTTCCAAAGTTATGCCCTGTTCCCCCACATGACAGTATTTGAAAACGTCGCTTTTGGACTTCGAATGCAGAAAACACCGGAAAAAGAGATTGCTCCGCGTGTTGAGGACGCATTGCGCATGGTGCAGCTTGAAGAGTTTGCCCAGCGTAAACCTGCACAGCTTTCCGGTGGTCAACAGCAGCGCGTGGCGATTGCCCGTGCGGTTGTAAATAAGCCCAAAGTTCTGTTGCTGGATGAATCGCTGTCCGCGCTCGATTACAAATTGCGCAAGCAGATGCAAAATGAGCTGAAGGCGCTTCAGCGCAAGCTCGGCATCACCTTTATCTTCGTGACCCATGATCAGGAAGAGGCTCTGGTCATGTCAGACCGTATCGTGGTTATGCGTGACGGACGTATCGAGCAGGATGGTTCTCCGCGTGAGATTTATGAAGAGCCGAAAAACCTGTTCGTTGCCCGCTTTATCGGCGAAATCAATATCTTTGATGCCAGCGTGCTGCATCGCATTGATGAGCAGCGGATACGCGCCAATGTTGAAGGCCACGAGTGTGATATTTTCACCGCGCTGCCCGTGATTGTTGGGCAAACGCTGAAAGTGCTCCTGCGCCCGGAAGACTTGCGCGTGGAAGAGATCAATAACGGTGAGCAAGTCTCTGGCCTGATTGGTTATGTTCGTGAACGTAACTATAAAGGGATGACGCTGGATTCTGTGGTCGAAATGGAAAATGGCAAAATGGTCATGGTCAGCGAATTCTTCAACGAAGATGATCCTGATGTTGACCATTCCCTGAACCAGAAGATCGCCGTCACTTGGGTAGAAAGCTGGGAGGTTGTGCTGGTCGATGAAGAAGACGCGTAAACTATTCCAGAATATCGTCATTACGGGTATGGTCTCGTGGTTGATGCTGTTCGTTTTTCTGCCGAATTTGATGATCATCGGAACCAGCTTCCTGACCCGTGATGATGCCAATCTGGTGCAGATGGTATTTTCGCTGGATAACTACACCCGATTGTTCGATCCGCTGTATGCCGAGGTATTGCTGCACTCGCTGAATATGGCGATTGTGGCGACGCTGTGCTGTCTGGTGATTGGCTATCCGTTCGCTTTTTTCTTGGCGCGTATGCCGAAGAAACTGCGTCCGCTCATGCTATTTCTGCTGATCGTCCCGTTCTGGACGAACTCATTAATCCGCATTTATGGCTTGAAGATGTTTCTCAGCACTCGCGGTTACATGAATGATTTTCTGCTGTGGGTGGGAATTATCGATAAACCGCTGCGCATCATGTATACCCCTGAGGCCGTCGTGTTGGGGCTGGTTTACATCCTGCTACCGTTTATGGTGATGCCGCTCTATTCCAGCATTGAAAAGCTGGATAACGCCTGTCTGGAAGCGGCGCGCGATTTGGGTGCCGGAAAATTGCAGACTTTTATCCGTATCATCGTACCACTGACCATGCCGGGCATTATTGCGGGTTGTTTGCTGGTATTGCTGCCAGCAATGGGGCTGTTCTACGTGGCTGATCTGATGGGCGGGGCGAAAAACCTGCTGATTGGGAATGTGATCAAGAGCCAGTTCCTTAACATCCGTGACTGGCCGTTTGGCGCGGCGACCAGCATCTGTCTGACGCTGGTGATGGGGCTGATGTTGTTCGTCTATTATCGTGCGGCTAAACTGCTGAACAAAAAGGTGGAGCTGGAATGATAGGACGCCTGTTGCGCGGTGGCTTCATGACCATCGTTTATGCTTACCTGTATATCCCGATTATTATTCTGCTGGTGAGCTCGTTTAACCAGTCACGCTTTGGCATTCGCTGGCAGGGTTTTACCACCGAGTGGTACAGTCTGTTGTTCTCCAATGATAGCCTGCTGCAAGCGGCAGGTCATTCTCTGACGATGGCGGTGACATCCGCCACGTTTGCCACGTTGATCGGCTCCCTGACTGCGGTTGCTCTGTATCGTTATTCGTTCCGTGGCAAAAAGTTCGTTGGCGGGATGCTGTTCGTGGTGATGATGTCGCCGGATATCGTGATGGCGATTTCATTGCTGGTGCTGTTTATGCTGCTCGGCGTTTCGCTTGGATTCTGGTCACTGCTGTTCTCGCATATCACCTTCTGTCTGCCGTTTGTGGTTGTGACGGTTTACTCCCGCCTGAAAGATTTTGACGTCAAGATGCTGGAAGCGGCGCGCGATCTGGGGGCTGGCGAATTAACCATCCTGCGCAAAATAATCCTGCCGCTGGCGATGCCGGCTGTCATGGCGGGTTGGTTGCTGAGCTTTACCCTGTCGATGGATGATGTGGTTGTTTCTTCATTCGTGACGGGGCCAAGCTATGAAATCCTGCCACTGAAGATCTATTCAATGGTAAAAGTAGGCGTTTCGCCGGAAGTAAACGCATTGGCAACGATTTTGCTGCTTATGTCGCTGGTTTTAGTGCTGATTAGCCAATTTGTGATGCGTGATCGCACGGGTAAGTCTTAATCTTCTTTTAAGCGTGGTTGCAGGTTGGCTACGCTTTTCTTATTTGTAACAGCGTTCCATAGGTAAACTATTCCAGTCATCACTCCATTGATGGGGATGTGCCTGATCATTTATTTGTTAGCTCTCTGTTTGATGAATCGAATAGGTCGATGATCTCAGCAAATTCAGCATCCTGTTTCGCTTTCTGTCGTGTTTTATATTCTTCTTCGTTGATAATAATCGCAGTTAGGTTTTTGCGGGTGTGTGAAATGGTGAATATGTTCACGATACTTTCCTCTATTTGTGTTTTTTTTACACATAAAAATGGCGTCTTGTCATTAAAATAGATGAACTATACAACTCATCATCCTACAACATAACAAGTGGCTTTACCCTACAAAATGCGGCTCTTATAATAGCCGTTTTTCCGGGGATAGGTTCACGTCGAACCTATATATGATATTAACGCACCAACTGCGAGGGGGAGCACTTACATGAAAAACAACATGAAAAAGTGGTTCTATCTGTTAGCCGCTGGGATGATGGCATTAAGCATTGGTTCGGTGAATGCGGCGGCTGCAAATGACGGCAAAACGCTGTATTTCTACAACTGGACTGAATACGTTCCGCCTGGTTTGCTCAACCAGTTCACTAAAGAAACTGGGATCAAGGTGATTTATTCCACCTACGAATCCAATGAGAGCATGTACACCAAGCTGAAAACCTATAAAGACGGCGCTTATGATTTAGTGGTTCCATCCACTTACTTTGTCTCAAAGATGAGTAAAGAAGGGATGCTGCAAAAAATCGATACAAGCAAACTAAGCAATTTCCATAATCTTGATCCGAACTTGCTCCATAAGTCTTTTGACCCGAATAACGATTACTCTATCCCTTATATTTGGGGGGCAACGGCGATTGGCGTTAACAGTGATAGCGTTGATCCCAAGACCATTACTGCTTGGGCTGATTTTTGGAAGCCAGAGTATAAAAACAGCTTGGTATTGACTGACGACGCCCGTGAAGTCTTTCAAATGGCGTTGTTGAAGCTTGGTTATTCCGGCAATACCACCAACCCAAAAGAGATTGAAGCCGCTTATCAGGAATTACAAACGCTGATGCCAAACGTGTTGGCATTCAACTCTGACAACCCCGCCAATCCATTCATGGAAGGTGAAGTGGATATTGGTATGATGTGGCCGGGTTCTGCCTATGTTGCACGTCAGTCGGGAACACCCGTTGATATTATCTGGCCGAAAGAAGGCGGAATTTTCTGGATGGATAGTCTGGCGATCCCTGCCAATGCCAAGAATGTCGATGGTGCGATAAAGCTGATTAACTTCCTGTTGCGTCCAGAGATTGCAGCACAAGTGGCTAAGAAAATTGGTTATCCGACTCCGAATCTGGCTGCGAAAAAATTGCTGCCTAAAGAGATGACAGAAGATAAATCTCTGTATCCTGATGAAGCCGTGATCCAAAAAGGGGAATGGCAGAGTGATGTTGGCAATGCCAATATTCTGTACGAAGAGTATTTCCAAAAACTGAAAGCGGGTCAGTGAACCGGCATTGAGTTTGAATGAAAGGGAGCAATTATGCTTTTTTTTATCGGATAACATCAGTTGAGCCTTGGAAGCAATACTTTTGGAAACAATACTCCATAAAGGCTCTTGTCGGTAAAGAGACATAGCAATTGTCAATTGCAAAGTAACCGGCTCTAAAATAAGGATTTTAGAGCTTTTATAACGCATTGGTAGGAACGTTTAACCGATCATTTTTTGCTTAACTGATTGGCGTTAAACCATAACGGCTGGCTTTTTTCTGACGATAAGAAAGCCATATTAATGACTTCATTTATTATATTTCTTATTATTTTTTAGACCATATTGTCTAATGCTATAATCTCTAATTATAATACAGCCGTTATTTCTCTGACAAACCTAACTAAGAAGGCGTTTCCCTACGATGAACTAAGTACTGCCAGAAAATGTATACAGATACCCAATGGTATTCTTTTTTCTGTTCCTGGCAGGCAATAGTTATCATCCGTTTCTCTCCTGAAAAGAGATCCCTGCGTTGTCTGCCACCTGTATTCAGGAGGTACGCATGACGATAGCCTGTCATTTTTCACAACTTAGTATCGAATTTAATCAAAAGGATCTTTTTCCGCCGCTGAACGGTACACTGTTTTGCCAGCAAACTGCACTGATCGGCAGTAACGGAAAAGGTAAATCAGTACTGTTACGGCTGCTGGCACAGAGACTATTATCTACCTCAGGACATATAGTCTGGAATATGCCCTTTACCTATGTTGACCAACTGACCCGACTGGCAGGAGAAACCATTGCCGGTGCCTTGGGTGTCACAGCTCTCTATCACTCTTTTCAACGGGTAGAAGCCGGGACAGCGACAATGGATGACTTCGAAAGACTTGATGGTAAGTGGCAGCAACCGGCTATGTGGCAGAACCTGCTGGACTCCGCCCGTTTACCTGTATCGATGGAGACTCTGGTACAAAACCTCAGTGGAGGGCAACAAACCCGACTTGCCCTATGCCGCGCTTTTCTGCATAGCGACCACTTTCTCCTGCTGGATGAACCGGATAACCATCTTGACCATGAGGGGCGGCAGTGGCTTACCGACCGGCTGGAACAACACAAAGCAGGTTCACTGGTGGTCACTCATAACCGTGCGCTACTTGCTCATATGCAGACGATTCTTGAGTTAACCGACAAGGGACTCTGCGAATATGGCGGCAACTATACACTTTATGAAGAGCAGAAGGCTTCCTCCATAGCATCACTTGAAGCGGCCTCTGAGCGTCTGGATACCCGTATCCGTAACGAAAAGCGTCAACAACAGACCAGCCTTCAGAAAGCAGCTCAACGGCGCAGACAAGGAGAAGCTATCCGCCGCAGTGGCTCTCAGTCACTCCTGTTACTGGATATGCAGAAAAATCGTGCGGAACAGCGGCAGTCTAATGCAGCCCAACGTCATCAACGGGTGCTGGGAAACCTGCAAACACAATCACAGGAGCTCAATGAGAAAAAGACACATACCCGACAACAAAAAATGGTTCTGAACTACCAGCCGGACGGACAGAAGATAACCCTATTTGTCTCAGAGCTCAGATTGCCCTACGGCTATTCTGAGCCACTCTCATTCACGGTTTATAGCGGAGAACACTGGCACATCAAAGGCAGTAACGGCAGCGGCAAATCAACACTCTTGAAAGTTCTGAGTGGAGAAATTCTGCCTGTATCAGGAGAATATCGGATAAATGATACTTTTTGTTACCTCGACCAGCACCTGAACCTACTGGATAAAACCCTGCCAGTTGCTGAAGCATTACATCACTACCAACCTGCATTTTCTGTCGAACAATGGCGGACTCAGCTTGGTATGTTACGGATAAGAGGGGATAAATCGCTACAGCCTTTAAATCAGCTCAGCGGGGGTGAACAATTGAAAGCCACGCTGCTTGCCCTGACACACAGCCCCTCACCTCCGGCCGTGCTCTTGCTGGATGAGCCGGATAACCACCTTGATCTGGATTCAAAGCAATTGTTAGAGAACTTACTTTGTGAATATCAGGGGACATTACTGCTGGTTTCCCATGATGAGGCATTCGTTGAAAATTGTGGTATCACACATGAACTGAATCTTTCCGACTGAGACAAAACAGGCTGCTTTGTGGGTAATGCCGATCAGTTAAGCAAAAAATGATCGGTTGAACGTTCCTACCAATGCGTTATAAAGGCTCTAAAATCCATCTTTTAGAGCCGGTTACTTCGCAATTAACCATAACCTTCTCCCTTACAAATGGCTATGTGTTTAAACAAATTCATCTGATATACCGTTTTTGGTTAGAAGCAGCAGAGACGCTTGTGGATTATTGCTTAAACACTTGATCACGATGCCAGGTAATAAAACCTTCCAAAGGGTAATAGTCTCTGTTTTGGGGAAGTAATATTTGTTTTTTCGCGAAATTCCAAAAAAGATGCTTAACCATCGGGCCGCCATTAATACTTTCTGAAATCAGTAAATTCATATTATTGTCAATGCCGATTGATCCCATATCGAATGCAGAATGATGCAGTGAACACAGGGCGAGTCCGTTATTTACGGTACAGGGACCACCGTATTGTTTCCATTTGATGTGTGCTGCTTCCAGACCAACGGGAGTATCGTCATGTCGAAGATTGTAGCCACAAATTGCACATTCGTAGTTATAGGCCCGCAATATTTGTTGGCGAAAACGCGGATCACGTATTTTGCGGATATCACTTAAAGAAAAGTCCAGTTGATTGGCAAGCAGCTCCTGTACGCTGTCAGGGAAATGCTCACTGAGGATCTGCTGCGCCAATTTATCGATCACAGCGGGATTTTTGCGTAATAACTGATAACTTTGTTGGTCGAAACCCGCTTTAACACCAAATTCAATCAATTCACGCTTTGGCGGTTGCCTGCTGCCTTTTTGTGGTGTGCATAGTTCAGTATTCTGCAACGCCCAAAAACCGTCGCCACGTAACCGCCAGAACGGTAAAGAAGGATCGTGATTTTTGCGTTTTGGGCCAAAATGGTTGAGTAGATTCAGCAACGGCTGGTGGATCTCTTCCCCGTAATCAAACAGTCGTTCATGGCCTTTCTGATATTGAGAGAGCACATACAGCAACAATAACGGCTTATGTGGCGCACGTTGATCACCCTTGCGCCATATAGAAAGGTTTGAAATTGCGGTTTGTAGTTCTTTGATTGTAGGCATGTAATTTGTTTAATTAATGGGACAAGGTATTGCGATCATGCTCGCAAAAGTTGGAGAGGGCAAGGTGTTGGTTTGGAAGAGGTTTATGGCGGGTTATATATGACTTGTTGAAGAAGGTGTATAGGCAGTAAAATGTACGCCATACACCTTTTATTTAGAATAACATGTAAATGAGATTTATGTGGATCAAGAACCCTATTCGGTTCGCTAGCAATAGATTTCAACTTGCAATGTAGTAAAATAATTTTTCCTGAAGAAAGATAATCGCCATGATCTTTAGGGATTCCAATTATGTGATAATTTGGGAAGTTCTATTCCAGTGAGCTCAGGCCCCAAATAATATTGGTAATATTCTAATACCTCTTTACTGTATTTCTTTCCATACACTAAACCAGTAAAAACTTCTGCAACAAACTCATTAGAATTATTTTTCTGTATAACATAACCGCTCACTTGTTCAGCAATTTTTGCTGGGAGAGTATATTTCTCTTGCTGACTAGTCTTTCTGGCAAGCCAAAATTTTTCTTTTGATTCAATCCGTTGTGCATGAATGATATGTCCGATTTCATGTACGATGGAAGCAATGACCTTCGTTGAACTTTCGGGGTTTAATTCCAATGACTTCCTACTTCCTGATATGGCTTCGTGATAAAGTTGATCTGGCACACCACATTCAATTTGGACCGAGCTATTTTTATTTATACCCCTATTCCTTCTCCAGAAGGAATGTTGACGAGATTTAATTTCATTTACTTTTTTAATGTTTTGAGCATTTATATGAAGATAGGGGTCATCAATACCTACTGCTTTTGTTCTCGATATATTATCTGCCATTTTGTCTTCTTTTCCTGGCCACCTAACTTCAGTTAGCCCCATTTTCTCTTCTATATAAATGTTAATATTTCTCACTATCTTAGATAAATCATCCACTCTTGCATAAACCTTATTAATAGCGTAATAAACAGGGAGAAGAAACTTCATTTTAATGTCATCAGAATGTTCTTCATTCTTGCCAAAGACTTTAAGGTTAATGCCACAAATATAACTATCGAATAAGATAAATTTGTTATCACCATAATAATCTAAAAAGTTTATCTCCTGATGCAGGATGATTTCTATCGTTTTACTATTGATATCGCTTTTGGAGGTTACTCGATTATTTCCCTCTTTTTTCTGCTTACACAAAACGATCTCCTATATAACTTTGTAGGACTAGAGTAATTAAACTTACTCCCTTCAAGAATAAAAAATAAAATAATAAAAAGTTATAATTACGTATGAAATTAATATATTTTTATCTATCATCATAAAATGTCATGAGATCCAGATGAATAACTAACTGTATTTACAATAGTTGTAAGTACAGCTATAACTACTTAACCAAACGGTAACGCTGATGTTCCCCTCTCCCTATGCCATGTTTTTTCACGGATTGTAAAATCAACATTTGACTTCTACCGTTGCCATCTATGCTCTCTCCGAAAAAGTGAAGACCATACACAAAGAACAACACCTTGAATACATTACCCACAAAATGATATTGAGTGATTTAAAAAATATTTTTCGAAATGAAATTAAATGTGGAGGTATTTCTTAAAAAGATTCTTAAGTTAATGTAATTGGAATGTAATTTTCTTCTATTTAAGAGATATCTTCTTTCGATTCTCTCAATTTCCTGATAAATAGTAGTTTACTATGAGTCTATACTTAGAGCCTATTCCATTAGATTCTTATAGATTATTCTTTTTCTGAAAAAAACGAATTTAAGTCAAATATAATAAAACGGAAATATTCTGTGAATGATTAGGAGGTCAGAATGAGCTGGCGTATTGAACGGTTAGGATACCGCCTATTATGTTGTTTATTGGGATGGGGGTTGGTTGGTATTGTTTACCAGTTCACAACGAACTATTACCTTACAACAACCTATCACGCTCAAGTGACTGTATTGCCACTTTCTGCCATTGATGAATGGATAGCGTTTTCTTCCAATGGTATCTGGCTCTATCTCTCTTTCTTTTTGTTAATACCGTTGGCTTATCTGTTCTGTCCGTTGTCCAGAGTTCGCTGGTTTATGCTGGCAATGCAGGGTTGCGCTCTGTTTTCTGGCCTGATCTATTTGCTTTATCCTACCACACTCGATTACCCACCTATTATGGGTGATAAGATCGCAGATCGTTTGCTCCATCATTTGGTCGCGATAGATTCGGCACAAAATTGCCTGCCTTCACTGCATGCTTCGTTAACTGCATTATCCGTGTATGCACTTTGGCAAGGGAAGAAAAAGGTTTGTCGGCTATTGTGGTTAACGTGGGGCGTGTTGATCGGCTTTTCCATCATTCAGTTGCGGCGGCATTTATTCATCGATCTTGTGGCTGGGATATTAACGGCGATTGTTATTGGCATTTTGAGCCAGATAATTCTACAGGTCATGGCAGCCCGTTCTGATCGCAAGCAAGCCTATAAACGCAGAGTTTCATGAACGCACTGAACATTATCGATAGGTTCTAAATTCATGCTCCGCTTCCTTATGGAAACGGGGCAAAGGAAAAAATGAAACAAAGGGAAAAATAGTATTTTGTTTAGTGGAGCTATTTGTCTAAATAAAATCTGCTTCTTCAGAAGAATAATCTCAGTATTTTTATTTTTAAAAGATATATGTTTTGATAAATTGAGGATTTGCTTTTATTTAATCATAAAAAGAACTGAAAATATTGGATTAATGCTTAAGTGATATTTTATTGATTTTTGTCATTTTAATGATTTACTTATGAAATAAAAACTAAAATTAACTATTTTAAATAATTAAATCAAGTTATTTAATTTGTAAGTTAATATTTATTTTTATTTTACATAAACACAACAAACTCCATGATGAAATCTCATGAAGCGTTTCCTTCATTAAAAAAAATTTATGACACTGAAATAGTAAATTGATAAAAACTTTTATTTTTCATATAGCTGTATTGGATATTTCAATTTAGTAATATGATGTATCATAAATGTCTACTTCCTGTTTAATAGACTATCTGATAAATACTAACTTGTTATAAACCCTATATTCAGAACTCACTTCATATTCTGAAATATATTTCAACAAAAAATTAACATTCGGAAGTAATAAAAAAATGAAAAGCTCAAACGAATTGATCCCATTAAAGATCATTGCCTCTGGCACTGCTTTGCCAGCGCATAAGGTATATTCATCCGACTTAGATCTGAAATTAAATAAACCGAATGGTTTTGTACAAAAGCGTTCGGGTATTGAATATCGCTATCATTCTGACTATGAAGCGTCTCCGGCTAAATTGGCTGCAGAGGCATTGCATAATACTTTACAGACACATCAGATCTCGCCGGGCTCTATTGACCTTTTGATTTCAGCTTCTGCAATACCTATTCAGGCCTTACCTTATTCTGCTGCGCATATCTTAAAAGAGAGCCAATTAAAGGCAGGAATCGCTTGTTTTGATATTAATGCAAGCTGCGTCAGTTTTGTCTCAGCTTTGCATGTTGCAGGTGGATTGTTAGCGACGAAGCAGTATCGACGTATTGCGATTGTCTCTGCGGAGATGGCTTCCCGTGGTATCGATTGGTCACATCAAGAATCCTCACTGATTTTTGGTGATGGGGCGGCTTGTATGATCGTTGAAAGAGGGGATGGGCAGAGCGGGATTGTTACCCATAAGCATGAAACCTATCCAGAAGGTCTTGAGTTATGTGAAATCCGCGCTGGCGGAACCCGTAAGAATCTCCGTGCGGGAATGGAAAATAGCGATTTCTTGTTCCAGATGCAGGGTAAGCCACTGTTTAAGCTCACCGCTTCATTGATTGAAGATTTTACAGAGCGCTTACTTGCCAGTGCCAATCTTCAAATGTCTGAGATTGATACAGTGATACCTCATCAAGCCAGTCATTTAGGGTTGGAACATATCCGCAAACGGCTGAATATCAGGGATGAGCGATTTGTGAATATCTACCGTTATCGCGGCAATCAAGTGGCAGCATCGATTCCAAGTGCGCTGCATGAAGCGATTATAACCGATCGCTATTATGGCCGTGATTATGTGATGTTGCTTGGTACGGCGGCTGGCCTTTCATTAAGTGAGATGATTTTGAAACCATGAAAATTCTTGTAACTGGCGCAACAAGTGGCTTAGGACGAAATGCCGTCGATTACCTGTTATCGCGTGGGGAGACGGTTGTGGCAACCGGACGCGATCAGCAGGCGGGAGAGGTATTGACTCAATTAGGAGCGGAGTTTCGCCGTGCTGAATTGGAAACGTTAACGGTGGATGAGGCAATCGAGCTGATGTCAGATTGTGCTGCGATCTGGCATTGTGCTGCCAAATCTTCCCCCTGGGGCGATCCTGATGAATTTGAACGTATCAATTTGACCGCGACGTGCGTGCTGGCACAAGCGGCGGGAATATGCGGTATCCAGCGGTTTGTTCATATCTCGACTCCGGCCGTGTATTTTAATTTTTCACACCAACAGCACATTACCGAAGATCAGCGTAGCCAGCGTTTTGCCAATGATTACGCCCGAACGAAATTCTTGGCAGAGGAGCGCATACTCCAGCTTATCCGCCGGTATCCTGAGACAACTTATATTATCCTGCGCCCCCGTGGGCTATTTGGCCCGCATGACAGAGTATTGTTGCCGCGTCTGATGGCACAGGTTAAGGCCAGTAAAGGGGCAATGGCCTTGCCTGCGGGCGGGAAGAATGCACTGGATCTCACCTATGTAATGAATGTTGTCCATGCCATGTCATTGGCGACGCATCGTGAAAGGTTACAAAGTGGGGCGATATATAACATCACCAATCAGCAGCCACAGCCATTGGCGAAGACCTTGGGGCAGCTATTTGACGAGATGCAGTTTGATTATCGGGTTAAATCATTGCCTTATCCGCTTTTGTATGGGATTGCGGCGGTGTTGGAGGGGATTGCTATGATCACCCAAAAAGAGCCGTTACTCACCCGTTATGGGATTGGCGCGGCCTATTATTCCATGACGCTGGATAACTCAAAGGCACGAGAGGAGCTGGGTTATTCGCCGATTTATACCATGGAAGAGGGCATTCATTTGACGGCCAATTGGTTAAAACAGACGGATGAACAGGCTGGTTCACATGGTTAAAATGCGTGTTTTTGAAGTGGGATATTGCACTCACCCCGGCTGCGTGGCATTGAAAGGTGCCCGTTTTCGCGTGTGCAATTTTCCAGCCCGTGCGTGGCTGCTGGAGTGCAACGACAAGCGCTGGCTACTTGATACGGGATATGCCAGCCATTTTTACGATCATACCCGCAGTGGGATCATTCGGCTGTACCGCACTGTTACGCCCGTCTACTTTGACACCAAAGATTCCTTGGTGATGCAACTGAAAGAAGAAGGCATCCAGCCGCGTGATATTGATGGCATCATTATTTCTCACTTTCATGGTGATCATATTGCTGGATTGCGGGATTTCCCGCAGTCCAAATTTATCTGTTCGGGAGAAGGCTGGCAACAAACGCGAAATTTGCGTGGCATTGCGGCGTTGAAACGGGCATTTGTGCGGGGATTAATCCCAGAGGATTTCGAATCCAGAGCCAGCTTTTACGAAGGTTTTGAAACTTCCCCGTTGCCAGAAGAATTGGCGGTATTGGGTGAAGGGTATGAAGTGCCAGAGAGCCAGAAACAGATGTTTATTGTTCCATTGCCCGGTCATGCGGCGGGGCATCTTGGCCTTTGTATATTCACTGAGCAGGGGTGGATATTGCTGGCAGGAGATGCCGCATGGTCTCCGAGCAATTATCGTGAACTGCGTGGGCCCGCGCGGTTGGCAAATATCATTATGGATGACAGCCGAGCCTATTACGAAACGTTGAATAAGCTGCACCAGATTGATCAAAAGCAGGTTCCTATCCAGCTATGTCATGAGGGAGATTTGGAATGATACTCAACACTCTTTGGTACTATTGGCGCACCAAGAAACAGTGGAAATTTTCCAGCCGACAGCAGCTTGAACAACATCAATCAAGAGAGTTAGCGGCATTTCGACGTAATGTTCTGACGAAAAGTCCTTATTTTTCCTCATATGGCGATTTACCGTTGGCGGAATATCCGCTGATGAACAAAGCCATCATGATGGAAAACTTCGACCAGATGAATACAGCAGGGCTTAAGCGTGATGAACTCTTGGAGTGCGCGCGGTTGAGTGAGCAGTCGCGTGATTTTAAGCTGACAGTCGGCAAATTTAGCGTCGGAATGTCGTCGGGCACGTCAGGGCAGCGCGGTATTTTCGTAATCAGTCCTAAAGAGCGGAGCATTTGGGCAGGAACCATGCTTGCCAAAATGCTGCCAAACGGCTTATTTCACGGTGAGCGGGTCGCGCTGTTTTTACGCGCGGGAAATAATCTCTACGATAGTGTCCAAAATCGTTGGATATCCTTCCATTTTTTTGATTTGTTTGCGGATTTTAATCAGCAGGTACAAGCGCTGGTGGAATACCAGCCAACTATCGTTGTTGCTCCTGCTCAAGTGCTACGGGGGCTGGCATTGAAAATCCAGCAAGGTGAAGTGTCATTATCGCCGGTTAAGGTGATTTCAGTGGCAGAAGTGCTGGAACCGCAAGATCGTCAACTGTTGGAGAGCGTATTCAAGGAAGTGGGAGAAATCTATCAGGCAACGGAAGGTTTCTTGGCGTGTACCTGCCCGCATGGGACGCTGCATCTTAATGAAGAATTCCTCCATATTGAACCCAAATGGATCGATGAATCGCGCTTTAACCCGATCATCACGGATTTTACGCGGGAATCTCAGCCGATTGTGCGTTATCAGCTTGATGATATTTTGGTGGTGAAGAAAACCCCGTGTGCTTGTGGTAATCCGGCACTGGCGATAGAACGTATCGAAGGGCGCAGTGATGATCAGTTGATTTTGCCAGCGCATGATGGGGAGAGCGTGAGTATTTTTGCTGATCCCTGTTCGCGAATTATTGCCAATACCTTGCCGCTGACAAGTGATTATCGATTGACGCAGAGCGACTTAATGCTGCGATTGGAAGGAGATTGCGATATATCTATCCTTCACCAATGCCAGTTAGCATTGACCGACCATTTCGCCAAACAGGGCGTCGATGTTGATAAAATTGAGTGGCAGTGTGTATCGCAGACGATATCGCCGGATCTGTTTAATAAACGTCGTCGGATTATCAGAAAAAAGGGATAATTTTGTCGGGTTGAATATTGCTCGTTATTGGGTAAAACTCAAACAAACTGGGCGTGGTATATCCCATTGACATATCCCAGAAAGGTTCTATTTTTTTCAATGAACTTAATCAGAAGACTTTATTTCGGAGGCCAGTATGGTAAAAACAACAGTCTTTAAAAGTAATCGAAGTCAGGCTGTACGTTTACCCAAAGCTGTTGCTTTACCGGAAGATGTAAAACACGTTGATATTAATAATACCAGTGAATTTGAGCGCGTTTTGGGGTTAAGAATTGAAGATTGGGTGAGAGATTGACCCAATCTTCCAAACTGAGTACAACCACTGTCTTACCGTTCTGACGCGTGATCATGATTGGTTGATGAGCCTCGTTCACTTTACTGGGGTACTGGTTAAATGAGCACGAAATGCTGAACAATTGTTGGTGTATCAAGGTCTTTCTTTTTTCTTCTGTTCCACTGGTTGATAGGTCAGTTTATCAGGGTCTAATTGCTGTAATACGTAGAGGAATGCCATCCGTGCAACTTTGCTACGGATATCAGTGCCTACAAGGATTTCATAGACTAGACTATTATGCTCAATAAAGTAACTGTAACCGCTATTGATAGAAGGTGAAGTATCGTAAATAAAAATATGTTTACCGATCCTACCGATCCATTTTCCTTGAGGGGCTTTTTGAACTCAGAGACTACCTCATCCATGGATTTCTGATGAAAATAATAATAAATTTTTGAATCAAATATATCAGATGGAAACTTTACTTGTATGAAATTAAAACTACTTCTCCTTCTGCGCTTGAACTCCGGAGTATATTATTGTCTTGTCATCATGACCTCGCTTTCGTTGATTAATTTGAAAACAAAGTGGGCACTAAATCAAGGACAGATCACATGAAATATAAACATTTCCCCATGTATAAACATTTGTATAAACACCAACAAAAAAAGCACTTCCCCTAAAAGAGAAAGTGCTTTCTTAACAACATGATCTAAGACTAGGATCAGTTCATGCCGTATTAGAGTAATTTATGTTTCCGTGTTTTCTTGTGATTTTATAAAATCATTATAAATCAAAAATATAACACAATTTTTAACTGTGTATTGTTCCAGTGCTTATTGACGTTGTTTCACTCTTACATCAAACTGTGGGGTAATCGGTGGGGGGATCCGAGATGATGTGAACTGATTCTTTAGGGATATATACATGGCTATATTAAATAAGTTGACTGATAAAAAACTCAGAACGTTACACGGAACGGAAAGAGATAAGTTAGTAAAACTTGCCGATGGTGCAGGGTTGATGATCCGTGTTACTAAAAAAGGTGCTATCAGTTGGTTTTTTAAGTACAGGATTGGGGGGCGGGAGACCGAGGCCGATATCATAACTCTGGGGCGTTATCCTGACATGAGCCTTAAAGAAGCCCGTGAAATTCGTGATAAATGTCGGAACTGGCTTTCACTCGGCAAAGATCCAAAACTCCAGCTTAAGCTGACAACACAAGAGTCATTAAAACCAGTCACAGTAAAAGAAGCTATAGAATATTGGATAGAAAACTACGCAAAAAATAACAGAGAAAATATTGATAAACACATTTCTCAGTTACAGAAGCACATATACCCTTACATTGGTAACATGGCATTAGCTGATTGTGAAACTCGTTATTGGCTTCAATGTTTTGATAGAACTAAAAAAACAGCCCCTGTTGCTGCTGGCTATATATTTCAGATGTGTAAGCAAGCTCTCAAATTTTGCCGAGTGAGAAGGTATGCTATCAGCAATGTACTGGATGATTTAACGATTCCTGATGTTGGTAAAAAGCAGAATAAAGGCAAAAGATATTTAGAGGATAATGAGCTGGGTCAACTATGGAAATCTCTAAATACAAATATGTATTTACCTTACTATAATAATTTATTGAGAATATTAATTGTATTTGGCTGTCGTTCACAAGAAGCTAGATTATCCAAATGGTCAGAATGGAATGTTGATTCCATGTTATGGACTGTCCCAAAGGAAAATAGCAAATCAGGTGATAAAATTATTCGCCCAATACCTGAATCAATGAGATCATTTTTAGAAAAACTCATTTACCAAAATCATAAAAGTGGTTATCTACTAGGGGAACTTAAAAGTCCTGAAACAGTATCACAATGTGGCAGAAATATATGGAAAAGATTAGGACATGATGAAGAATGGTCTTTGCATGATTTAAGGCGAACCTTTGCAACAAAACTAAATGACTTAGGTGTAGCGCCACATGTAGTCGAACAACTTTTAGGCCATGCCTTACCGGGTATTATGGCTATATACAATAAGAGTCAATACCTACCAGAGAAACTAGATGCTTTAAACAAATGGTGTGAGCGGTTGGGTGTATTGGCGGGTAATTATGAGAATGTGGTTATATTAAAAGCAGTTCAATAATGGGAATGAATGAGTTTGATTATGAACATGATAATTGTGATATATACGTAACAAATGTGCTTCCTTTTGTAATAATTTCTATTAAGTAAAATACCCTCACAAAAACAACTAAACAGTGAGGGTAACATGACCATTCAATATATAACTCCGACACCTAAAGAACGGCGCACTATCCTTGCCGAATATGGTGAATCTTATGATCGTCTTATCCGTGAGAAGGAACGCCAGCACATTACCTCTATATCCAGAACGTCAGCATGGAAACTGGAAAATGAAGGCCGTTTCCCTGCCCGTAAGCCATTAGGCCGCAATTCCTGTGCTTGGTTGCTCAGTGATCTGCTGCACTGGGTACGTAATCCGCCAACCGTAGAAAATATAAATAATCCGTATAGCCGTAAACCTACTAATTAAAAAATAACATTATGGAAAAATTAAATGGATTAAGCCCCGTTGAATACAGGGCTCAATCAACCTCTCTTAACCTTTAGTCTAACTTTATGGGGTCAGATCATTTAGAGGGTTAGTTAATTATTCTTGCTCAGATGATGCTTTGGATTTTCGCTGGCGGCGTTTGATTTCAGTTTTCATAGCAGTGACTATAAACTGCGCCTTGCTTTCGCTTTCAGTTCTAACTTGCTCCATCAAATCTACTACTTCGTGTGGAACACGAGCCGTCATGAATTGTGACTTTGCATTCTTGTTACTAGTTGCCATTGCTGAAACCTCATTAATTAGGTGTGTATCATTATACATCAAAATAATGATGTTAAAACTATTGACGCACGTATCTGCAAAGTCTAAAGTGATACACACCTTAACTAATCAGTACATAGAAAAAAGAGCGCCCTCGAATAGTATTCTCAGTACCAGACGAGGGCTAACCAAACCGTTAATAGAGGTAACGATTATGGCTGATATACAGCATACTCAAACTCGCCTTAAATTTACATTTCTAATTGCGTTAGGCAATCAACGACTGACAGATATTTATTCAACATGGCTTATTTCCATTCAGGAGGTAAGCCATGTTTAAGATCGTTGTTACCACCATAAATCAACGTACTGGCGAAGTAAAAAAAGAAATAGCCCGTTACAAATACAAGACATTGCACGGTGCGGAGAAAGCCGCCATGCGTATTCGTGATACTTGTCTGCCAGATGATAAATCTATCGACGTTGAAATAGTCAGAGTATACGAACGGAGATCGCCTATTTCACTTGCTCAGGCCATGCACAATACAGGGCTGGCAACTTCTTTATTTTGCGTCATTCTTGAAAAAGCCAAAGACGAATGCTCTATCGATTTAAATAACTTAATTGCGCTGGCCTGTGATATCAATCAGGACGTCTATCATGCGCTTCAAGCGGCTGTTTATGAGGAATAAACGATGAGTCAATCATCTTCATATGGATATAAAACCTATAAATACAACGCAGAAATTAGCCTAATCGACTTTATCCAGACCGTAAAAAAATCAGCGACAAATCATTGGCAACATCTTTTGCCAGCTTGTGGTATTGATGTTCCTTTACCCAGCCTGCTATCGGTGAAAACTTGTCGGATCATGCCCCTGACTTTTACCGCTGGTTATCCCATACAGCGGGTCAGAATGAAAATAAGATGAATCGCATCAAAGCTGCCCTGTTTATGATTCTGGCAAACCGTTATGACTGGCAGCTATTTATTGAAGTCACCGGCGAAGGCGGCAGCGGTAAAAGTGTCTTTACTTATATCGCTACCTTACTGGCAGGTGAACATAATACCGCCAGTGGAAATATGAGAACGCTGGATGAAGCCAGAGGCCGTTATCAGTTTGTCGGCAAAAGCTTAATTACGTTGCCCGATCAGGTTAAATATGTCGGTGAAGGGGCAGGCATTAAGGCCATTACAGGCGGCGACCTGATTGAGGTTGACGGAAAATACGAGAAGCAGTTTTCAACGATTATTAAAGCCGTGGTATTAGCCACCAATAACGAACCGATGAGCTTTACAGAACGTAATGGCGGTATTGCACGGCGACGGGTGATATTCCCGTTTAATATTCCGGTTAAAGAATCCGAGAAAGACCCACAATTGCCGGAGAAAATCAGTCGGGAACTGCCGGTGATTATCCGTCACTTATTAAACGAATTTGCCGACCAGAATAAGGCTAAAAAACTGCTACAGGCGCAACGTGATTCGAACGAAGCGTTAACGGTAAAGAGTCATTCCGATCCGTTGTACCGCTTTTGCGGTTATTTGATGTCCGTCAATGATACAACTGGGATGAAGATGGGCAATAAGAATATCAGCCCACGAGCACCGAGAATGTATTTATATCATGCTTATCTTTCTTTTATGGAAGCGCACGGCTTTGAACGTCCGTTAACACTGACTAAGTTTGGTGAATCCATTCCCAAAATTATGTTGGAGTACCGAAAAGAGTATCGGAAAGTGCGAACCAAGAAAGGCTATTCTTATAACGTTGAATTATCGGAAGAGGCCGAAGAATGGCTACCCTCTGTGCCTGAGTGTCGAGACTTTAAATCACCTGTATAAAACTTTTGGTTTTAGGTCTGCATTCCATACACCATTTTAAATATCTAACTGTATTTAAAAGAAAATAATAGATGTATAGTTATTTTTTAACTATACATCAACTCTACATTCTCTTCATTAATCTAAAAAATGAGTGAACAGATGATACAGTCAGTGAATATCATATTAATTGCATCAAACCCAGATGTAGCAAGGCTTTCAGGGTATTGTGCAGAGGGTGCATAACTGAGAGGGCGAAAAAGATTTTCAGGGGGTAGGAAATAAAAGCGCTTATCTAAGCACCTCAGTTGTATTAGTCATCACTTCATCTAGCAGAACACCCCAGACAGAGAAGCATACAAATACAGTAAATAAGATATAGTAGAGAATGTTTGCTTCTGGCTTTGTGCCCTCTACAGGAAGATACTTAGGCGGTTATGAGCAAAAAAACAGACTTACCGGCCTTTCAATGTACAAAAGCTATCAGTTCACAACGTAGGCATTACAAACAACAGTGTGTTTTAATCGACGTGGAGCATATCAGTATTATTCCAGACCTTAATTAAAAATTGACTATTATTTGTACATGTATCTATCAGATTAGATCTGGTTTAAATTCTTCCCTGACCTGATTCGCTTTCCATCGAGTAATGTTTCCGTTGGCATCCACCAATATTATGATAACACGTGGATTGAAATGCAGCCTGCTACATGTTGATGAAAACTTATAACCATGCTCAGATGGTGCAATGGTATTCTAATTATGTTAGTAGCTAGCATCTTTAACATCTGTCTCAATATCTTTAACTTGTTTAGCTATTCTTTTGCTAAAATGATAGTCAATTTCTTCATCAGTCATATCTTTGACACTCTTATTAAAGTAGTGGGTTAAGACATATGCTTTCTGAGATATATTATATTCATCAAAGTTAGGAATATAGTTAGTTTCTCGCCGATTATATTTAATTTGAAAAAATGTTCTTACAAATGACTTAAAATTCAAAGTAACACTAAATCTATTACTCAATCTCTTCAAAAAATCATCTAGTCCATGTAATAATGTTTCATCATTAATTTCCGAGAAAAAGTACATCCATCCTCTTGATTTATTTTGAAATATACAACCTGTAATCCTTAGATTAATTCGCCATTCCAAAAACTCAGCACTTTTTAATTTAGAATGCTTGTAACCTGTAAATATAGCGAGCAATGATTCACGTAAATTTTCGACAGAACCTTTTCGTGCAGTTACTTTTCCAGTATCAAAATAATAGCCTAAATATCCAAATTCACTTCCATTTAAATAACCAGTACTTGACTTGTCAGGATTTTTTTTAGGATCATATACATTCAATCCCAGACGTTTAAAGCGAGAAATAAAATCATAGGTTATTTCTGGTGCATCTGAAGACTTACAGAGAATCATCACATCATCAACATATCTGTAATATTTGATACCAATTTTGTTGCGATAATACATATCAACATTTAAGAGATAAATAGCTGCCAATATATTCGAGATTGATAAACCTTGTGGAACTCCACGTTCAGAGGGCAAATCATCACGTTTTGGCTTAGACACTGTAGCAGAACGAATAGCTCTTGCAATCAAAGATAAAATCTTTTCATCTCTAATCTTGGCGCGTAACCTACTGATCAACTTATCATGCACAATTGATGGATAAAAATTAGCCACATCAAATTTCATGAAAAATTCATAATCTTCGTCGTTAATATTGTTCTTAACATTATTTACCATATCTTGTGGTAAATCAAAAAATACCAATCCTTGGTATATTTCTTGTAAAAAATCACATATTGCTCGAAGAGCGATCTTATCTCGGATAGTAGGTATAGAAATTTCTCTTGGTGGTTTTCCTCTACCTTTACTGATAAGTTTTAATTTATATTTATTGAATTTATAGTCACCTAAAAGACACTTTCGCTTAATGGTTTTTATTTCTTCTTTTTGAAATTTACAGAAAGTTTCATGTGACATGTTATCTATGCCAATAGCAGGAGATAATGAAATAATATCTTTATAAATTCTCTTGAGATTCTTTACGCTAAAGTGCTTTTTAAATATATCAGATGAACTCATTACGCTTCTCTCAACACAAATAAAATAGCCAAAGGAAATAAAAACAGAACTAAGAAGATAGCGAAATTCCGTAATGTGTAAAACCAAATCTGCACTCTATGCCACCATGTTGGGTGTTTTGTTAATAAATTTTTATCACATGTATTAAAGTCTTCATCAACCATTGCTTTAATAAAATCTCTTTCAAGATGGTTCTCTGAAACAGTTAATATCGATTGATACTCTTTATCTAGTTCGGTAAGGGTTGTGCTAATCAGGGAGGAAGTGTGAATTACACTTAACTTCTCATAACATTGTTTTATAAGCATCGCACGCCCTTTGAAATTCATATTGTTAATGAAAAGAGTCAGCACAAGAATTAAAACAGATAATGCAACCATGATAACAGATTCATTATCGTTTGCAGGTGGTTTTACAAGTGAGTAAATAGAATAACAAACTAAGAATGAGGAATACCATAGCAAAAGAAACTGAGAATAATAATCTAAATTTAAAAGTCTACGCTCAGCTTTTATTTTAGCCTTACGTGTCCACCAAACTTTATCAGAGAAAGTGCTTTTCATAAAAAATCCGTATTAAGGTGAGGCGTCTAAGGTAGTAATAATGTAACGCCTGTAAACAGACTAGTAAACTAGAGGACAAGCCTCCCAAAATTAGTTGCACCCAGTATGACTGGATGATCGCAAAGCGATACGCCTCGTATAAGAGAATACTCCTGTTTTTAATAAAAAAAAACTTTTTATGGCAAAAAGCTGCCTACTGATCTAACCCACGTCTTGCGGACATAGCTCTTCTCATCATTTTCCTGACCTGCTCCTGTAATATTAGAAATGTTTGCTTCTGGCACAAAACAGGTTGTCAGATTACACGAAATAATAAGCCTTTGTTTAGACCTGTTTCTGATTTTGTGTGATCACCTATCATAAATAGATAACTTCATATTATTTTTCATAGTGTTAAAAATAATAACTAATTTAACCCGATATACTTTATATAAAAACACCATGAAAAAACTTATCGAATTACGTCAACAAAAATCCGATTTAATTCAGCAAATGCGTTCACTGCTCACCAAAGCCGAAAACGAAAAGCGCTCACTGAATACCGATGAAGCCAAACAGTTCGACGAACTGCGCAGTCAGTCCGACACGCTGAATACTGAAATTGCCCGTTATGAAGCATTGGCTGATGAAGAACGCAGTCAGGCAAAAGCCCAGCCGACCAGCAAAAAACTCAACAATGATGAATTGCGCTACTACATCGTGACGGGCGAAACCCGCACCTTGTCTACGGCGGTTTCCTCAGACGGCGGCTATACCGTTATCCCCGAACTGAACAAGCAGATTATGCAGCAACTGGCGGATGAATCCGTCATGCGCCAAATCTGTACCATCAAAACCACACGCAGCAACGAGTATAAGCAGTTGGTTTCTGTCGGTGGCGCAGCAGTGGCGCACGGGGAAGAGGGCAAGGCACGCGGTGAGACGTCCACGCCGAAGATGGAAGAAGTCAGCATTAAGCTATTTCCTATCTACGCCTATCCCAAGACCACGCAGGAGATTATCGATTTTAGCGATGTGGATATCTTAGGCTGGCTGACGTCTGAAATTGCCGACACATTCATTGATACCGAAGAAACAGATCTCGTCAGCGGTGACGGTAGTAAAAAAGCGAAAGGCTTCCTGTCTTATCCGCGTGATGATAAAACCGACAAAGTACGTGCATTCGGTACATTGCAAAAACTGGAAGTTACCGCGCTTTCCGCCGATAGCCTGATTGACCTGAAATTCTTACTCAAGAACAAATATCGCAAAAATGCCGTCTGGGTGATGAACTCCGGCACAGCCGCTCAGGTGCAGAAGCTGAAAAACGGCAATGGTGATTATATCTGGCGGGAACGTTTACAGGCCGGTGATCCCGATATGCTGCTGGGCTTGCCTGTCCACTACCTCGAATTTATGCCGGAAGGTGTGATCGGTCTGGGTGACTTCAAACGCGGCTATTTCATTGTTGACCATGAAACCGGCATTCGTACCCGCCCTGACAATATCACCGAGCCGGGTTTTTATAAGGTACATACCGATAAATATCTGGGTGGCGGGCTGGTGGATTCCAACGCGATTAAGGTACTGGAAGTGAAAGCAGCCAGCAACTAAGCAGAAGGGGTATCGCGCCCCTTTCCAAGTCTTGGAGTCCATCAATGAAAAATGATTTTGAAATCCGCACTGCTTTGTTGTCTGCCAACAATAAGACACTGACAGGTTATGTGATTAAGTGGAACAGCCGATCCCATGTGCTGTGGGATGAGTTTGTCGAACAATTCGCGCCGAATGCGTTTAACGCCAGCTTAGCGGCAGAGGCTGATATCAGGGCGTTGTACGAGCATGACCCGATGAACCTGTTAGGCCGCACCACGTCCGGTACGTTACAGCTTGCCGAAGATGCCACCGGATTACATTTCGAGTTAACACCGCCAGATACGCAATTAGGACGTGATGTACTGGCGCTGGTTGAACGCGGTGATATACAAGGGATGTCCTTTGGTTTTCGTGCCATTAAAGATCAGTGGGATACAGGTCAAACACCTTATATCAGAACTGTGTTAGAAGCCGAATTACGGGAAATTACCATTACCAGCTTGCCCGCCTATCCTGAGAGCGGCGTAGAGATTGCCAAGCGTTCGCTGAATACCATTAAACCCAGCGACACTGACTTGCGTCATTACTGGCTGCAATTGTCTGAGGTGTAACTATGTGGCCGTTTAAGCGCAAAGCACCTGAAACCCGTAGTATGACGATGGAGGAGTTTCTTTCTCTGGCAGGCGTATCTAACACTAAATCGGGGGAGCATGTTTCACCCTCCACAGCGGAAGGTTTACCCGCCGTGATGAATGCCGTCACGGTGATTAGTGAAGCCGTTGCATCCATGCCTTGCTACCTCTATCGGGTTCAACACCAGAACAGCAAAGAGTCCCGCGAATGGCTGAGTGATCACCCGGTGGATTACTTGCTCAATGAGTGCCCGAATGACTGCCAGACCCCGTACCAGTTCAAGCGAACTTTGATGCGTCATTGCCTGCTGAATGGTAATGCGTATGCAGTGATTATCTGGGGGCTGGATGGTCAGCCGCAATCTCTCCACCCTTATCCTCCTTCTGTGGTCGTACCACAACGATTACCGGATCACCGGTTCGCCTACACCATTACCGAACCCTATAGCGGCAAGGTAAAAACCTATTTACAGGAAGAAGTCCTACACCTGCGCTATGCCACCGAAGACGGCTTTCTTGGCCGCTCACCCGTCACCATTTGTCGTGAAACCTTGGGCTTGGGGCTGGCACAACAACGCCACGGAGCCAGCATTATGAAAGAGGGCATGATGGCGGCGGGGGTGATTAAAGCCGCTGACTGGCTGGACGGAATCAAGGGAAACAAGGCACTGGAAGCCCTCGAACGTTATAAGGGTGCACGCAATGCAGGGAAAACGCCGATCCTTGAAGGCGGGATGGAATACCAGCAGTTAGGCATGAGTAACCAAGATGCGGAATGGCTGGCTTCCCGTCGCTTCACCATTGATGATATCGCCCGTATGTTCAATGTCAGTCCGATCTTTCTGCAAGAATATTCGAACAGTACCTACAGCAATTTTAGCGAGGCATCCCGCGCTTTTCTGACCATCACTATGCGCCCGTGGCTTGCCAATTTTGAACAACAAATCAAAGCGGCCTTGCTGATGAGTTCTCCAAAACGGGGTATTCGTTATCAGGTGGAATTTGACACTGCTGACTTACTGCGTGCTAATCCGAAAGAACGTTTCCAGAGTTATGAAACTGCCATTAAATCCGGCGTTATGTCACCGAATGAAGCCCGCGAACGCGAGGGATTATCGCCCCGTGAGGGCGGTGATGAATTCAGTCAGGCATGGAAACAAACGGTCGAAGTGAAAAAACCAGTGGAGAACAAGGCATGAGAGCAGGCAGATTGAGACACCGGATCACTCTTCAGAAAAATGAAATCACACGTGATGATTTTGGTTCGGTGATAAACAAATGGGTAGACGTTGCCGAAGTTTGGGCGGAAGTCATCGCAATTAGCGGGCGGGAACTGGTCGCATCGGGTGCAGTGCTATCCGAAGCTACCGTGCGTATCTGGCTGCGTTACCGTGATGATATCACCACAACAAATCGCATTGTCTATCAAGGCGCTAGCACCCACGGTAAGAGTTTTGCCATCGTTGCTGTTATCTCTGATCCGAAACACACCCGCTTAGAACTGCTTTGCAAGGGAGGCGTGAAATATGTCTGATATTGACATTCCCCTGAGTGAAATCAAACAACACTGTCGGATTGATGAAAGCGATACCCTTGATGATGCCCTCCTTACCACTTACGCCGAAGCCGCGCTGGAAGTGTGCCAGCAACATATCGGTAAGCGATTTGATAATGGCTTGGTTTTTACGCCAGCAATCAAAGTGGGTTGCCTGCTTTATATGGCTTGCTGTATGAAAATCGGGAAATGGCAACCGATATTGAGCTTAAAGAAGTGCCTTTTACCATAAAATCGCTGTGGTCTGTCTATCGTGATGTGGGAGTCTACTAATGCCGTGGCAACCGTTGAAACGCTGTAGCTACCCACATTGCCGCGAGCGGGTGAAATCAGGCCGATGCGAGCAACACCAGCGGGAAACCAGACATCAGCAGGACAAGCAACGCGGCACCCGAACCCAGCGAGGCTACAGCAATCGATGGGGACGCTATCGGCTGCTCTACCTGAAAGCCAATCCATTATGTGTTCATTGCTTACCGCAGGGTATTTACACGCCTGCAATCATTGTGGATCACATCATCCCGATACAGGGTGATGCTGATGTGCTGTTCTGGCCTGCATCCAACCATCAGGCATTATGCCAGACCTGCCATAACCGTAAGACCGTACAGACTGACCCCATCACCAAAGCAAAGCGCAAACAGGGGATTTATCGGCAACAGGAAACCGAAGCGGCAAGGTATCGAGACTGGTTATCAAATGAATAATAACAAAACGAAATAACGGGGTGGGGGTATCAAAAATGACAAATGTCCCTCCCAGCGGAACCGCCCCCTCCTTTAATTTTTACGCACGGCACTTTTTTTGAAAATAAAACAACAAGGAAAAAAATCATGGCAAGAGCGCCAAAACCGCCCACTTACCTTAATGATATCGCCGCCAGCCAATGGAAAGCCAAAGGTAAAATTTTAAGTGAGCGGGAAGACCTGAACGCCGCTGACTGGAACAATCTAGAACTCTATTGCGTGAACTATGCCATTTACCGAAAAGCGGTGGCAGACCTTGATATCAGGGGCTTTAGTATTGTTAACAGTCAGGGTAGTGAGAGTCGAAACCCGTCATTGAGTGCCAAAGCCGATGCTGAAAAAATCATGATAAAAATGTCGTCATTGCTGGGTTTTGATCCTGTATCACGGCGTAAAAATCCGGTGGAAACCGAGGAAGAAGACGAGCTGGATCGCCTATGAACATATGGGAACAATACGCTTTTGATATCGAAAACGGTAAAATTCCGGCCTGTAAACGCGTAAAACAGACCGTGAAACGCTATTATAACGACCTGAATAACCCGCTTTATGTGTTTGATTCGGCAGTAGTCGAGCGTTTTATTGCCTTTTCCCGTGTCTGTCCGCATGTCAAAGGCCACTTGCGTGGTAAATCCATCATCCTTGAACCGTGGCAGCAGTTTGCTTTTGCGAACCTGTTCGGCTTTAAGGTAAAAGTGACCGGACGCAGAAAATACCGAAGCGCTTATATTCAGGTGCCGCGTAAAAATGCCAAATCCACGGTGGCGGCAATACTGGCTAACTGGTTCTTAGTGATGGAACAAGGCCAGCAGGATATTTACACTGCCGCTGTCAGTCGAGATCAGGCGCGTATTGTGTTTGATGATGCCCGCCAGATGAGCCTGTTATCAAAGCCATTGAAAAAACGGGTAACTATCCAGCAACACAAAGTCACTTATCCGAAAACTAACAGTCTGTTAAAGCCGCTGGCCGCCAAAGCCGCCACCATTGAAGGGACTAACCCCAGTCTGGCGATTGTCGATGAATATCACTTACACCCTGATAACGCCGTGTATTCAGCTCTTGAGTTGGGGATGGGCGCACGTCCCGAAGGTATCCTGTTTGCCATCACCACCGCAGGCAGTAACGTTATTTCGGCCTGTAAGCAGCACTATAATTATTGTTGTCAAATACTGGGCGGGGAAGAACAAAACGAATCCCTGTTTGCCTTGATTTACGAACTGGACGACGAGAACGAGATTGATGATGAATCCCTTTGGATTAAAGCCAATCCCAATCTGAATGTGTCAGTAGATAGTGATGCTTTGCATGACACCATCCAGAAAGCGCGAGGCATTCCCTCACAATGGACGGAGATGTTAACCAAACGCTTTAATATTTGGTGTCAGGGTGAAACGCCGTGGATGGGTGAAGGCGCATGGAAAGCTTGCCAGCAAGATTATGATGAAAACGACCTCAAAGGGCTGGAGTGCTACGCCGGACTGGATTTGTCTTCAACAGGGGATATAACCAGCATTTGTTACATGTTCCCCGTGGATAATGAGCTGTTATTACTGACCCGTCATTATCTCCCCGAAGCCCAGTTACAGAATCCCGCCAATAAAAATCGGGCTGTCTATCGCCAATGGGCACAAGCAGGCTGGATACGTACCACCGCAGACGACTGCATTGATTATGACCGTATCCGTGATGATATTCTTAACGACAGCCAGCACTTTGATATCAAGCTGGTCGGCTTTGACACATGGAACGCCACGCACTTAAGAACCCAACTACAAGGCGCAGGGCTGGATGTTGAACCCTTCCCGCAAACCTATCTGCGCTTTAGTCCCGTGGCTAAATCTGCCGAAGTCTTCGTGAATCGCAAAATCATTCGTCACAACGGCGATCCGGTTCTCGCATGGGCCATGTCCAATGTCGTAATGGAAACCGACGCGAACGCCAATATCAAACCGAACAAGAAGAAATCCGCGAATAAAATCGACCCTGCGATTGCATTTCTGATGAGCTTTGGCACATGGCAGATTGAGCATGAAGAGTTTGCATTTAGCCTCAATGATGAATATAAACAGAGACTGGCTAGCTTTGATGGTATTTAATTTTCTTAATTCCCAGATAGAGCAGAGATTAATAAAACCAATGGCTTAAAAGGTGAGAAATCTCACCTTTACTCTGCTAAATTTTATCAGTCATCTGATAAAATTCATTAATTCCTCGTGTGTTATTTTATGTCATCCTGCCATCAACACATGCAACTCACCTATTGAATTAAATCAAGCTGTACTCTCCAATATTGATGAACCGATTTTATTGATGTTCACAGGCGGAGAAGTACCCCTCCGCCTCATATTGCCAAAGATATTTTCAATAAACCTCTTTGGTTTAATTAGCAATCTATATTGTTAATACATGAGGAATAAATATGAGTATTCAAGATAAAAAGCCTGAGTCAAAAGCCTTAGATGATGACGGCCTTGTTGTCGTTACAACACCAGAATATGTCAAAGATTCGGTTAGAGAAGCGATTGAAGATCATGCTCAGAGTCGTAATCATCCAGATGCGACGCTGCAAGATAAAGGATTTGTTACACTGAGCAATGATGTTGGTAGTGATAGCGAAACTAGTGCAGCAACGCCAAAAGCGGTTAAGACAGCATACGACTTAGCAAACAAAGCAAATAATAATGCTGATATCCGTTTGGCGAAAGACCAGAATGGAGCAGATATACCTAACAAAGAGGAATTTGTTAAGAATCTTGGATTAGAACCACTAATGGAAGGATTAGCATTACCTGTTGGAGTTCCTGTCCCTTGGCCGACAGAAAACCCTCCAGAAGGCTGGCTTATATGTAACGGTGATTCATTTGATAGAGCAAAATATCCGAAACTTGCTCTTGCCTATCCGTCTGGGGAATTACCTGATTTGAGAGGGGAATTTATTCGTGGGCTAGATAATGGACGTGGTATTGATCCTAAGCGCACATTACTCTCTGAACAGAGAGCAACCATGTTACCGTCAATTGCTACCTATAAATACAGTGATAATAATGGTGTTTTAGTTTCACCGCCAGTAGGATCATATCCTGACAATTCAAATACCTTAGCTAGTGATTATGAGGAAGCTACAACTCTGCCAGACGACCAGAATTCAGGCCACCCGTATCTTAGTGCCAGACTTACACCATATGGCTCTGTAGGCCTCGCGTCGTTTCGTGTTCGACCTCGCAATATAGCATTCAACTATATAGTGAGAGCTGCTTGATTCTGAGTTGATACAGATAATTTCCAACACGTAATTTTCTTCGGTTTCATATCAATCCCACCTATTATTTTTATTTCAGCATCAGGGGCAATCAGCCCCTGTTCTTAAGCATCTTAATGTGTTTAATGAAATATAACGCAAAAAGTTAAGCATTTATACGAGTTCGCTTATTGAACCAGATAAGACAATTCGTTAAAGTAGCCCCGCCATTGGCAAAATCCAATGGTCAGGGATTTGCAACCCTGTAGAGCTATCCACTGGTAGGATGTTTCTACCAGTGTGCCTGCGTTCGCCTTTTCTATGGTGGTTCAGGCAGGGGAGGCTTCGGCCTCGCCGGACGATAGCTCCCGGTATTGCAAACCCTGTCTGAATCGCCACCATCAATGCTTAATTAATGGAAGGGGTAGCAGGAATGAATAACGTTAGAAATGACTGGCATCAAGCCGACATTATCGCTGCATTACGTAAACGTGGTACAACCTTAGCGGCGGTATCCCGTGAAGCGGGACTCAGTTCTTCCACATTAGCGAATACACTTTCTCGCCCGTGGCCTAAAGGCGAATGGATTATTGCCAATTTTCTCAATATTCACCCGTCTGAAATCTGGCCTAGCCGTTATTTTGATATGAACGGTAATCTTATCGAACGTAAAGTTCGCGATAAATCATCAAAGTAATTATTCTAATACTGGAAAAACATCAGGGAAATAGTCACCTCATTTCATTGCTCACAGAATGTTATTGGCGTTGATGGGGTGGCACTATCGGTGATGTTATTACGGAAAGGTCAGATGATAACCGTTACGGGGAAATCTTCTTACTGGCGGGGAACTTCAGTCTCTCAATAGCTTTCGACGAAATGCGTCGCAACCCTCTATAGCTCCGAACACGCCTTAATTTTAAATATCTTTATTTTTCTTTCTGGTACTTATGCTTTTCAACGCGTCTTTATGTTGAGCCATTTTTGGTGGGGTAATCGGTGGGGTAATTTTAAATAAATAAGCACTTCTTCATATGAAAAAGTGCTTATTAAACAACATGATCTAAGACTAGGATCAGTTCATGCCGTATTTTTTCAGTTTCTTACGCAGAGTACCACGGTTGATTCCCATCATCAGTGCTGCACGGGTTTGGTTACCACGGGTGTATTGCATCACCATGTCCAACAGTGGTTGTTCTACTTCAGCCAGTACCAGCTCATACAGGTCATTAACGTCTTGACCGTTCAGTTGAGCAAAATAGTTCTTCAGTGCTTGTTTAACTGAATCACGCAGAGGTTTTTGAGTCACCTGATCTTGTGAATTTACAGTAGCAACGGTTAGTACATCAGAATTTACGCGTTGTTCGAACATAGTTCTGTCAGCTCTTTTCTTTATTTACGCAAAAATTTTCGAAGTATGCCTCCAACGCCTCCAGCTGTTCGCTGGCATCCTCAATGGCGTTGAATGTGCGCCGAAACTGGTCATCAGGAGCATGTCCCTTGAGATACCAAGATACATGCTTGCGTGCAATACGAACTCCTTTGCCTTGACCGTAAAAGTCATGCAGTTCTCGTACATGCTCGCTCATTAAACGCTGCACGTCGCCAAAGGGCATCGGTGGCAGCAATTCTCCTGTTTCCAGATAGTGCTGGATTTCCCGAAAGATCCAGGGTCTTCCCTGAGCAGCGCGGCCTATCATCAGGGCATCAGCCCCGGTGTAGTCAAGCACTGCTCTGGCTTTTAGCGGGTCAGTAATGTCACCATTAGCAATAATTGGAATGGCAACAGTCTGCTTAACTGTCCGAATATTGTCGTACTCGGCCTCACCATTAAACAGGCAGGCTCGTGTCCTGCCATGTATCGTAAGAGCCTGAATACCACAACGCTCGGCCAATTGGGCAATTTCTACACAGTTACGTTCTTCCGGTGACCACCCTGTGCGAATCTTCAGAGTAACAGGCACATCAACCGCATTGACTACCGCAGAAAGGATTTTTTCAACCAGTTCTGGATAACGCAGTAATGCAGAGCCTGCCAGCTTACGATTCACTTTTTTGGCTGGGCACCCCATATTGATATCGATGATCTGAGCGCCATTGTTGACGTTAATTTTCGCCGCCGCCGCCATTTCATCGGGATCACTACCGGCAATTTGTACAGAACGCACTCCGGGTTCGTCGCTATGAACCATACGCAGCCGAGATTTATCCGTCTTCCAAACCTGTGGATTGGAAGAAAGCATTTCTGAGACTGCCATTCCTGCGCCCATATGATAGCAAAGAGATCGAAACGGGCGATCTGTTATGCCGGCCATAGGGGCTGCAATAAGACAGTTTTTCAACTGGTATTGTCCGATACGCATAGGCGAAGAAAGAGTGGTCAACTGTGACTAAGGGCGCGTATATTACGCATTTTTCACAAGATATGAAAGGCCAAACTTTGAGCGAATCGATATTTATAACGGATTTCTTCCAGTTGATTTTTTAAAAATTAGTTAATTATCTTTAAATAACATTAACTTATGTTTTATTGATGAAATTTATTATTACCTATATTTCTAATCACAAAGAGAGCGGATTACCACCAATTAACCTCCCAAGTAATCATTTTAGTGGATAATCTCGCTTTTCAATAGACATTGATTGATTATTTTTTAATCCCTGTGATGCGGCACCACTCTTCTTGTTCTGCTATCGGATCGATAATGAATTCATCGTTATAGGCTTGAGCAACGCCTTCAGCCTGACTTGCCAGAACGCCAGACAAGCCCAATAATCCACCAGATTTAGGCAATGAACCGATGATCGGTGCCAATTCACGCAGTGGGCCAGCCAAGATATTGGCAATCACGATGTCACATTCGAGGTCACTAGGTTGATCTTTAGATAGATAGAGGGTTAATTGGCCAGATACACCGTTGCGTTCGGCGTTATCTCGGCTGGCCTGAATCGCTTGAGGGTCGATATCAATACCGATGGCCTGTTTCGCTCCCAGTTTCAAGGCCGCGATAGCTAAGATTCCTGAACCACAGCCGAAATCGATAACGGTTTTACCTGCTATATCAAGACCGTCGAGCCATTGTAAGCAAAGGGAAGTGGTTGGGTGAGTACCGGTTCCGAACGCCAGACCGGGATCAAGCATGACATTGACGGCGTCAGGTTCTGGAACTTCGCGCCAGCTAGGACAAATCCACAGACGGTCGCCGAAGCACATGGGGTGGAAGTTGTCCATCCACTCTCGCTCCCAGTCTTTATCTTCCAGTTGCTCAATTTTGTGGATGAAACCCTGACCTAACTGTGGAACCTGTTCTAATTGGCTCACAACGGCTTTCATATCCATTTCAGCATCGTACAGGCCGATAACATCGGTATCGCCCCATAAACGGGTTTCGCCCGGCAGGGGCTCGAAAATAGGGGTATCGTGGCTATCTTGAAAAGTCACTGATACTGCGCCACTTGCCATTAGCTCATCGCCCAATGCTTCAGCTTGTTGTCCCGTGGTGTTTAATCTTAATTGTATCCAAGGCATAAAAATTCTCTTTTTGTGAATCGATTTATTGTGGAGCAGCGGTTTGTTGCGTGCGTTTATTACCCATCATATTTCCTATCCCGAATGCCAGTAAACTCAATAAAAGAGATGGCACGATTGGATGGAAACCAAGAAGTTGGATATTGAAAGTCGCCAGCAGCGTGTAGGTGGTGGCACCTATCAGCATTGAGCTGATCGCGCCGTGGGCATTGGCTTTTTCCCAGTATAACCCCAGCACCAGAGGCCAGAGGAAAACAGCTTGCAGACCGCCAAATGCCAGCAGGTTTAGCCAGATGATCATCTCAGGTGGGCGCCATGCAGCCAGCAGCAGTAATGCACCTAAAAACAGGGTGGAGTAGCTGGAGATGCGCGAGAGTTTTTTCTCTTGGCTGATCTGTTGAGGAAACAGGTTTAAATAGAGATCTTTGACGATTGTGGCCGAAGATTGCAGTAGTTGGGCATTAATGGTGGACATAATCGCCGCCATTGGTGCAGCCAAAAAAATCCCCGCAGCGACAGGAGGCAATACGGTGATCATCAAGGTTGGGATCACTTGGTCGGGAATGGTTAGATCAGGAATGATCGCCCGACCGAGTGCGCCAGCAAGATGCATGCCGAACATCAGGATCGCCATGACGATAGTGCCAATGATAATACCGCGATGAACCGCCTTGCTATCTTTGTAGGAAATGCAGCGCACGGCAGTATGTGGCAGCCCAATCACGCCAAAGCAGACCAATACCCAGAAGGACGCCATAAATGGCCCTGTGAGGATATTACCGGCACCGTGAGGCGAAACCAGATTCGGGTCAATGGCTCGTAGTGTCGTCACTGCTGCTGATAGCCCACCCGCTTTGTAGATAACCCCTGTCAGCAATAACACGGTTCCCAGCAGCATCACCAGCCCTTGCAAGGCATCATTAAGGACACTGGCTCTAAATCCGCCAAATGCGGTGTAAAGGGCAATCGAAACGCCAAAAATCAGCAGCCCCGTATCGTAAGGGATACCTGCGGCTGTCTCCAGCAAACGCGCTCCGCCGATGAATTGTACTGTCATCGCACCGACAAAGGCGACCAGCAGGCTCAGGCTGGAAAACCAGACCAAAAAGCGGCTCTGATAGCGTGCATAAAGCATATCATTGAGTGTGACCGCGTTGTAACGGCGGGCGAGGATGGCAAATTTTTTCCCCAGTACGCTAAGGGAGAGCCATATCGCGGGCAGTTGGATCAGTGATAGCAGCACCCAGCCGATACCGTACTTATAAGCCGCGCCTGGGCCACCAATAAATGAACTGGCACTGATATAGGTTGCTGTAATGGTCATGGCCAGTACAAAGCCGCCCATTGAGCGATTGCCGAGAAAATACTCATTCAGGAAGTCGCCCGTTTGACGGCGGCGGTAAGCATAGATTGATAGCAGGAAAACCAATGCCAAATATCCCACTAGAGGCAGAATCACTTCACTTTGCATCAACGTCCTCCAGCGGAACTTCCTTGAATATAAACTTCACCATTAGCCAGCAGAGGATGATAAATAAGGCGGGCAGCAGCAGGCAAGCCAGTTCAAACCAGCGAGGCAATCCAGTTAATCCAATAGTATCACTGGGTAAATAGGCACACAGTAGCCAACCAACAAGATAAGCCAACGTTAGGAACACTGCCCAGCGTGCTTCTTTATTGGATTGAACAAATCGTCCGTCCATCCGTTCTCCGGGTAACTTACATGAAACAATATGAGGGGAATTGTACGGTAACGTGCAGATTTATTCAGGGAAAAATGTGCCATAGAAATCAGAACAAAACCATAATGCCGTCTTATTTTTTGACAAGATAGCGCCTGATTGAAGTCCGCATATATTTTGCCGATTTGTTAACAATGGAGAAATGAGTTTAAAGTCTGATAAGAATGGGATTAAATTTGAGACGTAAGAAAGCATTCTTGAATGAATGCCGGATATTTTTCTGAATGCGATTTCCCCATTTTGGTAAGAAGATTGAAATGAAAAATAGATTACATTTAGCAACGAACTGTTAACTCGTTGTTCTCCTGATAATAAGACAAACTGATATTATATCTACTGATTATAGTTTTTTTAATTTGTTGATATTGAATGTAAAATATTTATATCAGCTAGCTCATTATAATGAATTTGATTGTTATTTTTTTATTTTTCCACTCACTGAGTTGATTTTTTTTGGGTTTTTAATTAAATAAGGTAATGCGCATAAAGATCTTTTTTATATTTGAGTTACCTGTGATTGCCTAATTAAATTATTTTTTTCTGTTAAAAAAATTGGTCTCATAGATGATAATGAATAATATTATTCACCTGACTTATATTTTTATTTGGAATTTGTCGAGTATAGGAAAGAGGCGTGAATGTTATCAACTCATTGCATCGAACAAGGTAAAGAGTATTAATTGCAAGGGTTGGTTAACATGCTAAAAAAACAAAGCAGGCTGTGGACAGATAAACAGCATCACTTACTCAAATGGGTGGTCTGGGTAAATATTTTTGCCCAGATTGCTTTTCCGGTGGTGGGGGCCTTCACGCCCACCGTAGCGGTTGCCAAAACACCGACTATTGCACAGGAAAGTCGTCCCCTTAGTAAACCTTTTACGGAACTCGGAGAGGGGGATGAAATTGACGTCCCCAAATCTTCTCCCAGTAAACCGCTGGCGGAAAGTCTGAGTCAGGCTTCTGCCAATGAATCCCCCGAAAATGCCACCGAACGCTGGCTGGCGAATGCGGCTTCCCGTGCTGCTGGGGTGCTGAAAAGCGGCAACATGGTGGACAGTGTCAAAAACCAGTTACACGGTATGGCGCTCAGTGAAGCTAATCAGGCTGTGCGAAACTGGTTGCAACGTTACGGTACGATCAAATTGCAGGCCAATGTGGATAACCGTGGGCGTTTGGACGGCAGTCAGTTTGATATGCTGTTGCCGCTGTATGACACCGAAAAACAGATGGCCTTTACCCAGTTTGGCCTGCGCCGAATTGACAGTCGCACCACGGCTAACTTGGGTCTGGGGCAGCGCCATTTCTTCGATACCAGCATGTTTGGCTATAACGCCTTCCTTGACCATGACATTACCCGTGACCATACCCGTTTTGGGATTGGGGCCGAGTATGCCCGTGATTTTATGAAATTCGGGGCAAATGGTTATTTCCGGGTGAGTGGCTGGAAAGAGGGGAAAAAACTGAAAGATTATGAAGAACGTCCAGCCAATGGCTTTGATCTGCGTGCTGAGGGTTATGTGCCAATCTATCCCGAACTGGGCGGTAAGCTGGTCTATGAGCAGTATTTTGGTGATGAAGTTGGCCTGTTGAGTGAAGAACGCCGGCAGAAAAATCCATCTGTCTTTACTGTGGGGGCCAACTATACCCCGATCCCATTGGTGACGTTGGGCATTGACCGCAAACAGAGTGCGCAGGGGCACGGTGAAACCCAGTTTAATTTCGGCCTGAACTATGAATTGGGAACGCCGTGGTCAAAACAGATTGACCCGGATGCCGTGGCCTTTAAACGCAGTCTTCAAGGCGGGCGTTATGATTTGGTTGAGCGTAATAATCAAATCGTACTGGAATACCGGAAAAAAGAGCTGGTACACCTGATGATGGGAGACAGGATTAAAGGGCACGGAGGTGAAGTGATCCCATTGAATGTCAGTGTCAGCGCCAAACATGGTCTGAAAGAAATTGTTTGGGATACGGCAAATCTGGTGGCCGGCGGCGGCAAGCTGGAAAAACTGGATGAACAATCGGTTCACGGGGAAACGCGTAGCCTGTTCAAAAGCGCGGTTGTCCTGCCCGTTCGCGGTGGAACGCATTATGTGCTGACTTTGCCACCGTACCATAACAAGGGCAACAACGCTTATGCCTTGTCTGGCGTCGCCTATGACAATCAGGGCAACGCCTCTGAGCGGGCGGAAACTCAGATACAGGTGATCCCTTTGTCTATTGATCTTAAAGGCTCGGGGTTTGAGCCGCCCCGTACATCCATGGTGGCGGATGGGAAAATCCAAACTGTGATCCGGCTGAAACTGATCGATAAGGATGGAAAGGCCGTCAGCAGGGCTGTGGGTCATATTATATTAATCCCTGACTTGAGTGGCCTGAAAGGTGAAGGTAAAAACCCAGAATTGGGCACAGAAATCAAAGAAGTGCCGGAAGGGAGTGGTATTTATGAAGTGATCGCCACTGCCGGTACCAGACACGGTAAATGGGCAATCAGGGCAAAAGTGGATGGCTATGAACTGCCTTCTGCCGTTGTTGATTTTTACTTATCATTGGCGGAGATGGTGGATACGGAAAAGTCTCAATTTAAGGTATCAAAAGAGAGTGTCTTCGAGTCAGATGAGTCAGGATCCTTCCAACTGGATTTATTTGATAAAAGTGGTTCTATTATCACAGGAGTAGCAGACCACTTTACTTTGGAGATCAACGATAGTGAACTGTATGGTGAAGGTAAAAAACCGACTATAGGTGAGGTAAAAGAAGTACCACCAGATAGTGGTCACTATGAATGGCCTTTTAAGGGGGAAGATACGCAAGGCAGGTTATCGGTCACAGCAATAGTTGATGGGCAGAAGATAAAAACGGTCAATGTAATCTTTGGCAATGTGTTAGCAGATATCATTAGTGAAACATATTCCACGTTTAATGTAGATTCCACGACGCTGGAAGCCGACGGTCAGCAGCAAACCACACTGGCACTGGTTCTGAAAGACACTCAAAATAACCCGATCCCCAATATTCAGCCGCGCCTCCGGTTTACTGGCAGTGGATTGTCCGGCAGCGGGGATGATCCGACGATAGAGGCGATTCAGGAAGATCCGGCTCACAGCGGCACGTATACCGCCAAAGTAACCGCCGGCACGAAAACCGGTGCATGGGCGGTGACGCCACAGGTGGATGGTAAGGTGCTGAGTAAAATTGCCGTCAAGGTGACGTTTAATCCGCCCTTAGCCGACGTTGTCAGTGAAACACGCTCCACGTTCAGCGCTGATCCCAATATGCTGGAAGCCGACAATCAGCAACAGGCGACACTAAAGCTGGTGCTGAAAGACGGCCAGAATAACCCCATGCCCAATATTCAGCCGCGCCTCCGGTTTACTGGCAGTGGATTGTCCGGCAGCGGGGATGATCCGACGATAGAGGCGATTCAGGAAGATCCGGCTCACAGCGGCACGTATACCGCCAAAGTAACCGCCGGTACGAAAACCGGTGCATGGACGGTGACGCCGCAGGTGGATGGTAAGGTGCTGAGTAAAATTGCCGTCAAGGTGACGTTTAATCCGCCCTTAGCCGACGTTGTCAGTGAAACACACTCCACGTTCAGCGCCGACCCCAATATGCTGGAAGCCGACAATCAGCAACAGGCGACACTAAAGCTGGTGCTGAAAGACAGCCAGAATAACCCCATGCCCAAGATTCAGCCGCGTCTCCGGTTTACTGGCAGTGCCTTGTCCGGCAGCGGGGATGATCCGACGATAGAGGCGATTCAGGAAGATCCGGCTCACAGCGGCACGTATACCGCCAACGTGACCGCCGGTACGAAAACCGGTGCATGGACGGTGACGCCGCAGGTGGATGGTAAGGTGCTGAGTAAAATTGCCGTCAAGGTGACGTTTAATCCGCCCTTAGCCGACGTTGTCAGTGAAACACACTCCACGTTCAGCGCCGACCCCAATATGCTGGAAGCCGACAATCAGCAACAGGCGACACTAAAGCTGGTGCTGAAAGACAGCCAGAATAACCCCATGCCCAATATTCAGCCGCGTCTCCGGTTTACTGGCAGTGCCTTGTCCGGCAGCGGGGATGATCCGACGATAGAGGCGATTCAGGAAGATCCGGCTCACAGCGGCACGTATACCGCCAAAGTAACAGTCGGTACGAAAACCGGTGCATGGACGGTGACGCCGCAGGTGGATGGTAAGGTGCTGAGTAAAATTGCCGTCAAGGTGACGTTTAATCCGCCCTTAGCCGACGTTGTCAGTGAAACACACTCCACGTTCAGCGCCGACCCCAATATGCTGGAAGCCGACAATCAGCAACAGGCGACACTAAAGCTGGTGCTGAAAGACAGCCAGAATAACCCCATGCCCAATATTCAGCCGCGTCTCCGGTTTACTGGCAGTGCCTTGTCCGGTAACGGAGATGATCCCAAGATAGAGGCGATTCAGGAAGATCCGGCTCACAGCGGCACATATACCGCCAAAGTAACAGTCGGTACGAAAACCGGTGCATGGACGGTGACACCGCAGGTGGATGGTAAGGTGCTGAGTAAAATTGCCGTCAAGGTGATGTTTAATCCGCCAACAGCTCCAACTATAAGAAATCTGAAACTGAAAGTTGACAATCAAAAAATGCTGGTCGTGGGTGAAACACTGCAAGTTGAATATGTATATGAACACAGTGGTGGAAATAAAATAGATAGTTCTGTCTATGCTTGGGGTGAGGAAGGAAAAACAGTCGCAGCCGTGGAAGAGTTGGCGAATGCCGGAATCAACGGGGCAAATTCTAATTTGCAGAGCAACAGTGGAGGTTTGGTAAAGGGTATAGTGAATAATGGGAAGATACAAGACTACCTTATTATAGAAGAACATGCCGGTAAAGTGCTTGAATTCTCAATATTGGCGAGAAACGGGCTGGATATCCGTGCAAAAGATATTTTAACACTCACAACCAACGATTCTAAAAATCAGGGCAATGATACAGTGAGTAAAATACCTGGAGGTAGGGTTGCAAACTTTGCGGATGCTGTTGAAGTTAAGCTGGATGCTCAGGGCAAGGGTGATACAGTAACCATAGGTAATAATCCAGTTGTTAGACTTAGGGCTAGAGCCAATCTTACACCAAATGCTGATATAGACTCTGCTCAGTTGACGGTTACACCTAAAAAGTATGGTAAGTCTGTAGCTTGGGTACCTGTGGCTATTAATATGAGTGGGCTTAATCGACAAGGTAACCAAGTACAGCAGACGGATGTCAAAACCATGTTAGATGGTCAAGAGGGATCGTTTACTGGCTATACAGATCAGACTGGTCAGCTGGTTATGACTGTCTCTGATCCAAATGGCATAGGTATAAGAACAACGTTGAAGGCTGTTGCGGATGGTGCCACAGTGCCTATAGAGGAGGAAACTGATATTATCTTCACGGTTATTACCAGCCCAGATGTGAAAGAGGCCAACTATTGGGGGCATATGTTTGAATGGATTCAGGTTGGTGCTATCTACTTTCAACGTTCATACCTGTACAAAGAGGTAAGCAGTTCGACAAGTCAGCAAATTTCACCAGCTCGTGAAACAAATGAAGATTGGGTATTAGGTGTCAACTATTTCGCTGAAGAGGTCTGCCAACAAGTAAGGATGAGAATGCCACGCATAGAGGAGTTGGAAGCATTAGGAAATCAAGTGCCTGTAGGGAAAAATGAATTTACTAATAAATACGGTTGGCCCACCCATTCTCAGTTTGCGTACTATCGTTCAAGCTCTAGCCCCCCGGATAGCGGGGGGATAATAAAGTATCACGATAATTACACCTACGACCTGACTACGAAACAGACGCATGTTAATGGAGTTGATGATAGGAGAATGGTTTCTTGTGTATATGAGTAATGTATAGAACTCTTATTTGGGGAACATTCAGATGGCAAAGATTGATGTTATCTGCCAACCTTGTCAGCTTTTTTCAACATCAGTTGCAAATTAGAAACTCTGTTTACGATTTTATAAGGTGACCGCTTAGGCGGTCATCGAATTCCGCCCTAAATAAAAATCCCATCTTAAAAAAGATGGGATTTCATTAACTCAAACCAACAAACTCTGAACAAGAGCCAAAGAAACCTTACTTATCCTGCAAGCCCAATTTCTTCTCCAGATAGTGGATATTGGTTCCGCCTTTCTGGAAGTTCTCATCATTCATGATTGCCAGTTGCAGGTCGATATTGGTCTTGATGCCATCAATGATCAACTCGGCCAGCGCATTTTTCATACGCGCAATGGCCACTTCACGGGTTTCGCCATAAGTGATCAGTTTACCGATCATGGAATCATAGTAAGGCGGTACGGTATATCCTGCATAGATATGGGATTCCCAGCGCACGCCAAACCCGCCCGGAGAGTGGAAATGCGTGATTTTGCCCGGACTTGGCAGGAAGGTTTTCGGATCTTCCGCGTTGATACGGCATTCGATCGCATGACCTTTGATTTCGATATCTTCCTGCTTGATGGTCAGCGGCATACCTGCTGCAATACGCAGTTGCTCTTTGATCAGATCAACGCCAGTGATCATTTCAGTCACGGGGTGCTCAACCTGAATACGGGTATTCATCTCAATAAAGTAGAATTCACCGTTTTCGTACAGGAATTCAAACGTACCTGCTCCGCGATAACCAATTTCAACACACGCATTGGCACAGCGCTCACCGATGCTGCGGCGCAGCTCTGGTGAAATGCCCGGTGCAGGCGCTTCTTCCACCACTTTCTGGTGACGGCGCTGCATAGAGCAGTCACGTTCAGCCAGATAGAGTGCGGTGCCCTGACCATCGGCCAATATCTGAATTTCAACATGACGTGGGTTTTCAAGGAATTTCTCCATGTACACCATGTCATTGTTGAAAGCAGCCTTGGCTTCTGCGCGGGTCATGGCGACGGATTGTTCCAGATCTTTGTCGCTGCGTACAACGCGCATACCACGACCGCCACCACCACCCGATGCCTTGATGATCACCGGATAACCGATGCGGTTTGCGATCGTTTTATTTTTCTCGGTATCGTCACCCAATGGGCCATCAGATCCGGGAACGCAAGGTACTCCGGATTTTTTCATCGCGCTGATTGCAGAAACTTTATCTCCCATCAAACGGATGGTGTCCGCTTTCGGGCCAATGAAAATAAAGCCGGAACGCTCAACCTGCTCGGCAAAGTCGGCGTTTTCAGACAGGAAGCCATAACCCGGATGGATTGCCTGTGCACAAGTGATTTCCGCCGCAGAAATAATGGCAGGAATGTTCAGGTAACTTTTTGCTGAGGCCGCAGGACCGATACAGACGGTTTCATCCGCCAGCAAGACGTGTTTCAGGTCACGGTCTGCCGCAGAATGCACAGCAACGGTTTTAATCCCGAGTTCCTTACAGGCTCTCAGGATACGCAGTGCAATTTCACCGCGGTTAGCAATGACAATTTTTTCAAGCATGGGGGCGCCTCGTTATTCGATGACGACCAGTGGCTCGTCGAATTCAACAGGTTGACCGTCTGGAGCCAGAATCGCTTTTACTACGCCAGTTTTGTCAGCTTCGATCTGGTTCATCATTTTCATGGCTTCAACGATGCACAGGGTTTCGCCCTGAGTCACATGCTGGCCGACTTCGATGAAAGGTTTCGCATCTGGGCTTGGTGAACGGTAGAACGTACCGACCATTGGGGAACGAACAATGTGACCGCTAATTTCCGCCGGTTTGTCAGCAACGGCTGGCGCTGCGGCTTGCACTGGCTGCTGAACAGGCGCAGAGATATATTGCTGAGTCATTGGCATCGCTGGAGCTACTATTGTGCGGCTGATGCGTACTGACTCTTCACCTTCAGAAATTTCCAGTTCAGAAATGCCAGATTCTTCAACCAGCTCGATCAGTTTTTTTATTTTACGAATATCCATGAGTGTGATTCCGTACTCTTATATAAATTAGTTGGATGTTGACAAGCGGTTGACCGCTGCCTGTAATGCAAAACTATAACCATCTGCACCTAACCCGCAGATTACGCCGACTGCAATATCGGAAAGATATGAGTGGCGGCGGAAGGGTTCACGGGCATGCACGTTGGAGAGGTGAATCTCAATAAATGGGATATCCACTGCCAGAAGTGCGTCGCGTAGTGCCACGCTGGTATGCGTGTATGCTGCAGGGTTAATCAAAATAAAATCAGTATATTCCCGTGCCGAATGAATTCTCTCAATCAGTTCAGATTCTGCGTTGGATTGCAGATGGGATAATTCGACGCCCGATTGGTGAGCTTCTTTTGACAGTTTGTTAACGATGCCATCGAGCGTTAACTTGCCGTAGGTCTCTGGCTCTCGTGTTCCCAACAGATTCAGGTTGGGGCCATTCAAGAGTAAAATGCGAAACTTGTCTGCCATTGTGCTGGTATCTCCGGCAATCTGTCAACAATCGATCAAGATAACTCGATGTCAACGGTTTGTCATCTCTTTCTGATATCTATATTTGTAAACTTGGCGATAAAGCCCGACATTATAAACATATCGTGGCATTTAGCAGCTAAATACTGGTCTTATCAGCGCACCTTCACCACTGTTCTGCCAGTAACCTGATTGTTTATCAACTTATTGGCGTATTCGATCACTTGGTCTAATGCAATTTCATTGGCTGCCCGTTGGTAAAAGGTATCTGGCAGCAACTTTTGCAATCGCTGCCAAATAGCGGGGCGTTTCGAGGCGGGAACAGTGACGGATTCAACGCCCTGCAAGCGAATATTGCGCAGGATAAAGGGCATCACGGTGGTTGGGAGATGGCTGTCACTCGCCATACCGCAGGCGGCTACCGTACCGTTGTAATGCACCTGTGCCAGCAAGGTCGCCAGTGTTGTACCTCCTACTGTATCAATCACACCGGCCCAACGCTGTTTTTCCAATGGGCGTGATGGCTGGTTAAAGTCACTGACAGGCAGGATAGCTTTTGCACCCAGCGAGAGCAGATAACCTTGATTATCGGGTTTGCTGCTGATTGCGACGACGGAATAACCCAACTGTGACAGCAAGGCAATTGCTGTGCTGCCAACACCGCCACTGGCACCCGTTACAGCAATTTCCCCGCTTTCAGGTGTCACTCCCCCTTGTTCCAACACCATGACACACAACATGGCCGTGAAGCCTGCCGTGCCGATGATCATCGCTTGTCGGGTACTTAATGCTTGCGGCAATGGCGTTAGCCATTCACCAGATACTTTCGCTTGTTCTGCCAACCCGCCCCAGTGCGTTTCCCCCACGCCCCAGCCAGTTAGCAAAACGTGCTGACCGACATGAAAACGAGGATCTTCGGAATGATGAACAACACCGGCAAAATCGATCCCCGGCACCATCGGAAATTGGCGGATGATTTTCCCTTTGCCGGTAATGGCAAGGGCATCTTTGTAATTGAGCGTTGACCAATGGACATCAACGGTCACATCACCTGATGGCAACTGAGAGGCATCAATATCCTGAATGGATGCGAATAATGTTTCGTGTTGTTCAAGCAATAAGGCTTTCATGATCATTCTCCCTTGATGGGTATCTACCTGACACCATTACCTGTTTGGCATCACCACAATTTTTGGCGTTATCACAATATAGATAAAATCCGATGAGCTGAAACGGGCAGGCAACAATATTGTGATAGAGAGTGGCAAAACTGTGGTTACTTATTTTTGTTCAGGATGGCACTGTAAAAGATAATAATATACAGGATAACAATAAGGAGAATGGTTTGAATAACAGGCTCAGAATCATCCTTATTTTTGCCGATTGTTGTTGAAGATAACGATATTTTTTCAAATCTGATCCTTAACCTCACCGAATTTATTTATTACTTTTATACTTAAAGAACCATTTTTTTACCCCGTGGGAAGAAGAAAATTTTTGAGGGAATGTGAATATTGGTTGAACTTGCTGAAATGATTATAGGGCAACATAGAAGCGCGAAAAGCGGGATAGCCATATCCCAATATGCACTATAATGTTGGTTTTTTGGTGTATAAGGTGATTTTGGGATGCTGTGATGAGGTTATTGGTCAAATTAGCCCATTTTTATGCAGTTTTTTTCTGCTCCGTAAGAGAAAAGTAACGTAGAATATCGTGTTTCTGATGTGAATAACGTAGCCACTTTTATTGAAGTAGTAAAAGTAGTTAATTACGCGCCTTGTCGCTGCTTCATGTGGTTGGTAGAGTAGACGGACAATCTCCGTCCCCAGCTTGCAGGATTATCCTTTCGTTATGTTAAAGAAATTTCGTGGCATGTTTTCCAACGATTTGTCCATTGACTTGGGTACTGCCAATACCCTTATTTATGTCAAAGGTCAGGGAATCGTATTGGATCAACCCTCTGTTGTTGCTATTCGCCAAGACAGAGCAGGTTCACCAAAAAGTGTTGCAGCAGTAGGGCTGGAAGCAAAGCAGATGCTGGGACGTACTCCGGGTAATATCGCAGCTATCCGTCCTATGAAGGATGGAGTTATTGCTGATTTTTATGTCACGGAAAAGATGTTGCAGCATTTTATCAAGCAGGTTCACAATAATAGTTTCATGCGTCCAAGTCCGCGCGTGTTGGTCTGTGTGCCCGTTGGGGCGACTCAGGTTGAACGTCGCGCCATTCGGGAATCAGCCCAAAGTGCAGGTGCCCGTGAGGTATTTTTGATTGAAGAGCCAATGGCGGCCGCTATCGGCGCAGGTTTGCCTGTTTCTGAAGCAACAGGCTCCATGGTGGTAGATATTGGTGGGGGAACCACTGAAGTTGCTGTTATTTCCCTCAACGGTGTTGTTTATTCTTCTTCTGTACGTATCGGCGGTGACCGTTTTGATGAAGCCATCATCAACTACGTTCGTCGCAACTATGGCTCCCTGATTGGGGAAGCAACGGCAGAACGCATCAAACATGGAATTGGTTCTGCCTATCCAACCGATGAAGTGCGTGAAATTGAAGTACGTGGCCGTAACCTTGCAGAAGGTGTACCCCGCAGCTTTACTTTGAACTCCAATGAAATTCTTGAAGCCCTGCAAGAACCATTGACGGGCATTGTAAGCGCTGTCATGGTGGCTCTGGAACAATGTCCGCCAGAACTGGCTTCTGATATTTCTGAACGCGGTATGGTGCTGACCGGTGGTGGTGCATTGCTGCGTAATCTTGATCGTTTGCTGATGGAAGAAACAGGTATTCCTGTCATTGTGGCTGAAGATCCACTGACTTGTGTTGCCCGCGGTGGTGGCAAGGCGCTGGAAATGATCGACATGCACGGTGGCGATCTGTTCAGCGAAGACTGAAAGTAACTCTGCGAGCTGGGAGGCGAGCATGTTCTATTGGTGCCTCCTTGCTGATTGTTCCGGAGTTTTATCCTTTATGAGACAACCCAGCTCAACAATGCGCAATTTATGAAGCCGATTTTCAGCAGAGGGCCTTCTCTGCAACTACGACTCTTTTTTGCTGTTATTATTGCCATTATTTTGATTGTGGCAGATAGCCGCCTCGGTGTTTTCAATAAAGTCCGTAGCTACATGGATACGGCTGTGAGTCCTTTTTACTTTCTTGCCAATGGGCCGCGCCAATTTTTGGACGGTATCTCTGAATCTTTGACTAGCCGCAATCACCTTGAGCTGGAGAATCGCACCCTGCGTAATGAATTGCGGTTGCAGAGCAGTAAACTGTTACTGTTGGGGCAACTGAAACAGGAAAACTCCCGTTTGCGTGAATTACTGGGCTCGCCTCTGCGTAATGATGAACACATGATGGTATCGCAGGTGATTTCGGGAGGTATGGATCCTTACCGTGATAAAGTTGTCATAGATAAAGGCGCTAAAGATGGTGTGTATGAAGGGCAGCCAGTTATCAGTGATCGGGGTGTTGTGGGGCAAGTCATTTCTGTGAGCCAGTTAAGTAGCTGGATATTACTGATTTGCGATCCAACTCATGCACTGCCGGTACAGGTACTACGTAATGATATTCGTGTTATTGCTGGTGGAGCAGGGTGTACGGATGATCTCCAGCTAGAACCTCTGCCGAGTGATACTGACATTCGTGTAGGTGATGTACTGGTGACTTCGGGTCTGGGGGGGCGTTTCCCAGAGGGTTATCCTGTGGCGGTGGTTTCTTCTGTCAAAATCGATAACCAGCGGGCTCACGCAGTTATTCAGGCGCGCCCATTGGCTGAGTTGAGGCGCTTGCGCTACTTGCTGCTATTATGGGGAGCCGATAATAACCCATCTGAGCCATTGCCACCTTCGGAAGTATACCGTGCCGCCAATGAACGCTTGATGCAGATGCTACCACAGGTATTGCCAAATCCATCAGAAGCGGAACCGCAGTTGCTGACACCGAAATCAGGCGAAGAAAAAGATGAAAGCCAAACATCATCTGCACCAAAACCAGCAGAAAAATCAGCGGCCAAACCATCACCAAAGCCATCATCAACAGCTACAGGAAATCGTTAATGAGTCAGTACCATAGCCGAAGAGGTTGGGTTATTTGGTTATCTTTCCTGATTGCAATGGTGCTACAGATCATGCCATGGCCGGAGCAGTTTTTTATGTTTCGGCCCACTTTATTGATGTTGGGCTTAATTTACTGGTTACTTGCACTCCCTCACCGCGTTAGCGTTGGTACAGGGTTTGTGTTGGGGGTTATCACTGACTTATTGCACGGAAGTATCTTGGGAGCGCATGCTCTGGCATTTAGTCTGATCAGTTTTTTGGTGGCCTTCAAATTCCAGCTCATTCGCAATATGGCACTCTGGCAGCAAGCCTTGGTTGTGGTGGGGCTTTCTACCCTGATGAATCTCTGCGTTTTTTTAGCCCATGCTTTATTACCGAAGACGACCTTCCATTCAGAAGTGTTCTGGAATGGCGTGGTCAATGGTATTCTCTGGCCTTGGCTATTCTTATTAATGCGGAAAATCCGTCGTCAATTCTCCGTTCGTTAAAGGCGGGCGAGCCTATGACAAATAAAATAGCCTTATGGGATAGACTCTAAGGATAATTCACGATGAAAACCATTTATTTAGCTTCTGGTTCACCAAGACGGCGTGAGCTGGTGGGATTGTTAGATTTTAATTTCGAGATCCTGACACCTCAGGTCGAAGAAAAATGGCGTGAAGGGGAGTCTCCGCAGCAATATGTCACTCGATTGGCCAGAGAAAAATCACAGGCTGGAGTCGCCATTGCGCCATATAATTACCCCGTTCTGGGGGCTGATACCATTGTTGTATTGAATAACCGTATTTTAGAAAAACCTCGCAACCAACAACACGCCGCTGAAATACTGAGTGCTTTGTCAGGCCAATGCCACCAAGTGATGACGGCTGTTGCTTTATCGAACAGTCAATATACCTTGAGTGAGATAGTGATTACAGATGTGATATTCCGCCAGTTATCCCAACAGGAAATACAGGAATATATCGCAACTGGGGAGCCAATGGATAAAGCCGGAGCTTATGGCATTCAAGGTAAAGGTGGTTGTTTTGTGATAAAAATTAATGGCAGTTACCATGCTGTTGTCGGCTTACCATTGGTGGAAACGTATGAATTAATTACACAATTTTTAGCGTTAGCTGATGGGAAGAACTATTCATGACAGCAGAGTTATTAGTCAATGTAACACCATCCGAAACGCGGGTTGCTTATATTGATGGCGGTATCTTGCAAGAAGTTCATATTGAACGGGAAGCCAGAAGGGGCATTGTTGGGAATATTTACAAAGGGCGTGTGAGTCGGGTTTTGCCCGGTATGCAGGCGGCTTTTGTGGATATCGGGCTGGAAAAAGCCGCCTTTTTGCACGCTTCGGATATTATGCCTCATACTGAATGTATTGCAGGTGAAGAGCGGAAGAATTTCCATGTCAGGGATATTGCCGAACTGGTGCGCCAAGGGCAGGATTTAATTGTTCAGGTGGTGAAAGATCCCCTTGGTACAAAAGGCGCCCGTTTAACGACGGACATTACTTTACCGTCACGTTATCTGGTATTTATGCCGGGGGCATCGCATGTTGGTGTTTCACAGCGCATAGAGAGTGAAGAAGAGCGTGATCGCCTGAAAAGCATTGTCATGGATTATTGTGATGAGCATGGCGGGTTTATTATCCGTACTGCCGCTGAAGGTGTGGGAACAGAAGAAATTGCGCAGGATGCGGCATTTTTGAAGCGCCTGTGGAGTAAGGTGATTGAACGTAAGAAACGCAATATCACCAAAAATAAAGTATACGGTGAATTGGCGCTGGCCCAGCGTATTTTGCGTGATTTTGTTGGTGCTCCCCTTAATCGCATTAGGGTTGATTCCTGCCAAACATTTACGCAATTACAGGAATTCATTGAGGAATATATTCCTGAGATGAACGCCAAGCTGGAACTTTATCAGGGAAATCAGCCGATATTCGATCTGTATGGTGTGGAAAATGAAATCCAGCGGGCGCTGGAACGTAAGGTGGAATTAAAGTCGGGTGGTTATCTGATTATTGATCAGACAGAAGCCATGACAACAATTGATATTAATACGGGTGCTTTTGTTGGGCATCGCAATCTAGAAGAAACTATCTTTAATACCAACATCGAAGCAGCACAGGCGATCGCCCGACAATTAAGGCTGCGTAATTTGGGTGGCATCATTATCATTGATTTTATTGATATGGGTAATGAAGAACACCGCCGCCGCGTATTGGCTTCCTTGGAACAGGCATTAAGCAAAGATCGTGTGAAAACAACTATCAATGGTTTTTCACAATTGGGGTTGGTTGAGATGACGCGCAAGCGTACACGGGAAAGTATCGAACATATTTTATGTGATAACTGCCCAACTTGTCAGGGCCGTGGCACGGTAAAATCCGTCGAAACCGTGTGTTTTGAGATCTTGCGTGAAATTGTGCGTGTTAATCATGCAATTGATGCCGATCGTTTTCTGGTTTATGCCTCTCCAGCCGTAAGTGAAGCCCTAAAAGGGGATGATTCCCACGCCTTGGCGGAAGTGGAAATTTTTGTGGGCAAACAGGTTAAGGTGCAGACAGAACAACTCTACAGTCAGGAGCAATTTGACGTTGTTATGATGTAAGGCACTGGTTTACAGAGAACCTGTTTGCAGAGAATCTGTTTGTAGAGAAACAGCGCTGACAACCAAGGAGAAATGCGTGAGGCGACTGCCGGGGATATTATTAGCGACAGCCGCAATAGTCATTATCATTGTGGCTTTGCTTGTCAGCGGGTTGCGTTTCTTCCTGCCACATCTCAATGAATATCGTCAGCAATTGACTGAGAAAATTGCTGACGTGACAGGTATACCCGTCAATATTGGTTACATCAATGGTCATTGGGAATCATTTGGCCCCAGTCTGGAAATCCGCGACATCAGCGCGAAAGCAGAGCATGTTGACATTCATGCTAAAAAGATAATGCTTTCTTTGGATGTTTGGCGTTCACTTTTGCAGCGGCGCTGGCATTTCCGGGAGCTGTCCTTTTATCAGCTTCAAGTAAATTATGATAAGGCTCTGTTTGGGCAAGGTGGCGAAAGTATGCTTTCCGAACCCAATAGCCTCTCCTCTCTGTTTCTGGAGCAGCTCAATCATTTTGATTTGCATGATAGCCGTTTGACTTTTCCGGCACCATCCGGTGAAAAGGTTGAACTGCAACTACCGCAACTGACATGGTTGAATAAAGACAACCACCATCGGGCGCAGGGCAGCGTAAACCTCTCTTCGATTAATGGTCAGGAAGGCGTTGTACAGGTGAAGTTTAACCTGAGAGATATCAATGGCGTTTTGGATAATGGCGTTATTTACTTGCAGGCCGATGATATCGACATGCGGCTGTGGTTAAGCCATTGGTTAAGGGATAATACGGGGCTAGAAAACGCCCATTTCAGTTTGGCGAGTTGGATTACCTTGAAAGGAGGGCGAATTGATAGCGGACGTCTGCAACTTAAACAAGGGAAAGCCAGCTGGCATGTCGAAAATGAAAAACACCAGCTTGTGGTTAATGATTTCCTCTTGCAGATGCGCCGTCAGGGAGAAGGGTGGCTGTTTGATATTCCAAGCCTGGCAAGCCTAAAAACTGACGATCAGCAGTGGCCGATGGGACATATCACCGCACTGTACGTTAATCAGGCTCGCAAATATCAAGGCAAAGATCACTGGCGCATTCGTGCCGAAAATATTCAGCTTGAACGTCTGAACGGAATATTGCCAATGCTCTCCTTTGTGACACCGGATATCGTCAAGGATTGGCAGCACCGGCAGCCGAAAGGAATGCTCAACAGTTTTGCCCTCGATATTACGCCAGAATTGCCCGATGACATGGGAATTCGCATGAAATGGCAGGATGTGAGCTGGCGACGCTGGAAAGACCTGCCTTCAGTCAGCCAGTTCAGTGGCATGTTAGGCGGTAATAAACAGTGGGGAAATCTCAAGTTTGCATTGAAAAATAGCACGATTGACTATGGTAGCCTGTTTCCGGCTCCGCTCGACATTGCCCACAGTGAAGGGCAGATTACGTGGAAAAATGATCAGCGCGGAATGGAAATATGGAGTCAAGGCCTGGATTTACAGGCAAAAGCGTTATGGCTCAACGGGAATTTTCATTACCTAAAACCGCAAAACGAACAACCTGTACTGGAAATGCTCGCTGGGATTCGAGTTAACGATGTGGGTGAAGCATGGCGCTATTTTCCCAAGTCATTGATGGGGGAATCTCTGGCGGATTATTTGACCGCGTCCTTGATCAAAGGAAAGGTCGATAATGCTACTTTGATTTTTCAGGGTAATCCTCATGACTTCCCATTTAAACAAAACAATGGTCAATTCCAGATCTTGGTTCCCCTGCGCCATGCAACTTTTCAATATCAACCCGATTGGCCAGCCCTGTTTGATTTGGATATTGACCTGAATTTCCAGAATAATGGATTACGGATGCATGCACCGAAAGCGAAATTGGGAAAAGTGGATGCCACCCAAGTTTCGGCGGTGATTCCAGATTATGGCAAACAGAAGCTGTTTATCGATGCTGCACTATCCGGGGATGGGAAGAATATTCATGATTATTTTAATCACAGCCCACTGGCGGGTTCAATTGGCAGCGCACTGGATAGTTTGCAACTTGATGGCGAAGTAGGGGGCAAACTTCACATTGACATCCCCTTAAATAACGGCGAAGTCAAGGCGAGTGGTGAGGTGGTGCTGAAAGATACTCATTTATTTATTAAGCCACTGAATAGCAAGATGGAGCACCTCAGCGGCAAATTCCGCTTTGACAATGGCAACTTAAAAAGCGATGCCCTATCTGCCAACTGGCTGGGACACGCTTTATCGCTGCGGTTTTCCACTCAGGATTTACCAAAACATTATCGGGTTGATGTGAACTTGGATGCACGTTGGGCCGCAAAGACATTACCGGAACTCCCTGCCGAGATCCGCCGCAAGCTCTCTGGAACGCTGAATTGGCAGGGTAACGTAAATATCACGATCCCCCCGAACGATTTACCTGCAAATGATCTACCTTCGAAGCACGGCGTGAAGTATCGTGTTGCTGTCAATGCAGATTTGTCACATATCAACAGTAAATTACCAACATTCGACACAGAATCTCTACGAGAATGGAATAAGATTAATATCCTTGCTGACGGCGATATGAACCAACTCCAGATGAAAGGTTCAATGGGTAAACGATACGCGTTCAATACTCAATGGAAGTTGGCAGAAAATAATGTCAGATTGCAGCGGGGTATTTTTCATACGGATGGTGTGGGAATCCCTGCACTGCCGAAAAAATCGCTGTTGGCGTTAAACTTGCCTGCGATTGATGGTAAAAAATTGTTGACGCTGATTGAGCCTCTGAGTTGGAATTCATCGACAAATGATGGTTTGTTGTGGCCAAGCGTATTCGAAATTTCATTGCCTTCACTGGATCTTGCTGGGCAGCGCTGGAACCAACTCACATTCAATATTGCTCAACAAGCTGATGGAATGACAGTGAGTACGGTAGGGAAAGAAATTAATGGCAATCTATTGATTAAAAATAATCAACCGATGCAGGCATTAATCAATTATCTTTATTACGATCCCCTGCTTACGACAGATTCGTCGGTTGATGTCAACAAGTTAACTTCAGATAAGTCACCGACACCGCACTATGCTTTGAGCAGTTGGCCGGCATTGAATGTTAAGTGTGCGGAATGCTGGATTGCTGGGCTAAAACTCGGCAAAGTATCCGCATCGATCATGCCAGAAGGCGACTCCCTGATTTTGACCGATGGACAAGTGGAGAATAGTGCCGGAAAACTGACATTGTCTGGTCGCTGGTATGAGAATAACAACGGAAGCTATTATACCCAGACTAAAGGGCAATTATCGGGAGAAAAATTCGATGATATGGCAGCTTATCTGGGGCTTATCGTTCCGATTGTTGATGCGCCTTTCAAATTTGGTTTCAATTTGAAGTGGCGAGATGTTCCGTGGCAACCAGATCTCAGGACATTGAATGGGACGTTGACTGGAGATATGAAAAAAGGGGCTATCGCTAAATTAGGCGGTGGCAGGGCAGGACAATTATTAAGGCTTATCAGTTTTGATGCTTTGTTGCGTAAATTACAGTTGGATTTCAGTGACACATTCAGTAATGATTTCAACTTTGATTCCATTCGTGGCGACGCAACGATAAAAAATGGCGTCATGTATACCGATAACTTTCTTATCGATGGATTGGCAGCAGACATCAATGCCACAGGGCAGACAAACCTGGTTAATCGTCAAATCAATATGGAGCTGGTGATTACGCCAGAAATTTCGACAACGGTGGGAGTAGCGACGGCCTTTGCGGTCAATCCTGTGGCTGGTGCGGCAGTTTTTGCCGCGACAAAAGTACTGGGGCCGCTATGGAGTAAGATATCGGTGATTCGCTATCGGTTAACGGGTAGCCTCGAACAGCCTAAAATTGATGAAGTTTTACGTCAGCTTAAGGAGAATAAAGGGCCATGAGAAACGTCAATGTTGCACTTTTACAATTATGCAGTGGTACGAATGTTAAACATAATTTAGCGCAAATTGAACAACAGATTAAGCAACTGCCAGACACCGTAAAACTGGTTCTGACTCCGGAAAATGCTTTGTTGTTCGCTGATGCTGATACTTATCGTGAACATACAGAAGCACAGGGAAGTGGTCCATTGCAACAGGCAGTGAGTGAAATGGCACAGCGCTATGGCGTCTGGCTGCTGATTGGCTCAATGCCCATGATCAGTCGGGAAGACCCCACACGCATTACAAGCAGTAGCCTATTGTTTGATGATCAAGGCGAAATCCGCGCCCGTTACGATAAAATCCACATGTTTGATGTCAATATCAACGATGAGCATGGTTCCTATAATGAATCCGCTATTTACCAGCGTGGGGAACACATTACTGTTGTTGATACACCCGTTGGTCGTTTGGGTATGACTATCTGTTATGATCTGCGTTTTCCGGGACTATTTCAGGCACTGCGTGAACAGGGTGCGGAACTGATCTCCGTTCCTGCTGCCTTCACCCGCTTGACAGGTAAGGCGCATTGGGAACCACTGCTGAGAGCGCGCGCCATCGAGAACCAGTGCATTATTTTGGCACCTGCGCAGGTTGGTGTACACAGCACTCGCAGAACCTGGGGACACTCAATGGCAGTGAGTGGCTGGGGGGAAGTTATCAAGAAAAACCCTCTGACCGTCAGCGCATTGCAGCTTAATATCCGGGCGGACAGTTTGATTCACATGCGCGAGCAGATCAAAGTGGTGAAACACAATCGCTTCCGCCCACAACTGACTTCTTTGATAAAAAAGAATACAAATTAAGGTAAAAGAGTAATCACTATGAGTTTAACTTATGTCAGTGAACACTTACTGGCTGCTAATAATCTAAATCATCAGGACTTATTTTCTGTATTGGGTCAATTGGCGGAACGTCGTCTGGACTATGCCGATCTTTACTTCCAATCCAGTTACCATGAAGCATGGGTATTGGAAGACCGCATCATTAAAGATGGTTCCTATAATATCGATCAAGGTGTGGGAGTTCGCGCGGTCAGTGGGGAAAAAACGGGCTTTGCCTACGCGGATCAAATCACATTGAATGCGCTACAGCAAAGTGCTCAGGCTGCGCGTAGCATCGTTCGGGAAACGGGCAATGGCATTGTGCATACGTTAGGTGCAGTGACATATAAGGCACTTTATCCCGCGGTTGATCCTTTACAGAGCATGAGTCGGGAAGACAAAATTGCATTGCTGCATCGGGTTGATCAAATTGCACGTGCGGAAGATCCCCGTGTACAAGAAGTCAATGCCAGCTTGAGCGGTGTTTATGAACAGGTGCTGGTGGCGGCAACAGACGGCACATTAGCCGCAGACATTCGTCCATTGGTACGCCTTTCTGTTAGCGTATTGGTGGAAGAAGATGGTAAGCGTGAGCGTGGTTCCAGTGGTGGTGGAGCTCGTTACGGTTACGAATATTTCCTGCAAACTGAAGATGGTCAAGTTCTGGCAGAACAATTTGCCCGTGAAGCGGTTCGTATGGCGCTGATCAATCTATCGGCGGTTGCGGCTCCTGCGGGCACGATGCCAGTGGTATTGGGTGCTGGCTGGCCGGGAGTTTTGCTGCATGAAGCGGTGGGGCACGGTTTAGAAGGCGACTTCAACCGTCGTGGTACTTCTGTCTTTTCTGGTCAGATTGGGCAAAAAGTAGCTTCTGAACTGTGTACCGTGGTAGATGATGGCACAATTGAAGGGCGCCGTGGCTCATTGGCCATTGATGATGAAGGTGTTCCGGGGCAATACAATGTACTGATTGAAAATGGCATCCTGAAAGGTTACATGCAGGATAAGCTCAACGCTCGCCTGATGGGTGTGGCTCCGACGGGTAACGGGCGTCGCGAATCTTATGCGCATTTGCCGATGCCACGTATGACCAACACCTACATGCTGGCGGGTAACTCCACACCAGAAGAGATTATTGCTAGTGTGGATCGTGGACTGTATGCCCCGAATTTCGGTGGCGGTCAGGTGGATATCACATCGGGTAAATTTGTTTTCTCAACATCGGAAGCGTATTTGATTGAAAACGGCAAAATCACCAGGCCAGTGAAAGGCGCGACCTTGATTGGCTCTGGTATTGAAGCCATGCAGCAGATTTCAATGGTTGGAAATGATTTGGCTCTCGACAAAGGTGTAGGTGTCTGTGGTAAAGAAGGCCAAAGTGTACCAGTGGGTGTTGGCCAACCAACCTTGAAACTGGATAACCTGACCGTAGGTGGAACAGCCTGATAATTTCTTAAGCAATATAATGAAAATAGCTTGAGGTCATCATGAAAAAGAGCATCATTCTAGCGGTTGTATTATTGGTTCTGGCAGTTGGGTATATTGTTTTTGCCAAAAGCATCGGGCCGCTCGGCACGGATACAACAGGGCAAAATACCATTGTTTCAGAGAAGGTATCTACTCAGCCGATTGGTGTTCTGACCGAACAGAAGCGTGTTGCGGATTACCTTCGCCTACATCGCAAATTGCCAGACTATTACATTACGAAGAAGCAAGCCCGTCGTCTTGGCTGGGATGCTCGCGAAGGTAACTTATGCGACGTTTTGCCGGGTCAAGCGATTGGTGGTGATCGTTTCTCCAACCGTGAGAATAAACTGCCGACAGCAAGTGGTCGTCACTGGTTTGAAGCGGATGTGAATTATCGGTGTGGGCACAGAGGCAGTGATAGACTAGTCTACTCTAATGATGACCTTATTTATCTGACAGTTGATCACTACAAAAGTTTTACCCAACTGGAGTAATGACATGAAAAAGGTGGAATTCGATTTTAACCAGATCTCTGATTTAGTCACTTTTTATCGTGAATTCAAAGAGAGCTTCGATCTTGGGGATAATTTTGGTTCCAACTTGGACGCGCTGTGGGATGCCGTGACGGGTAGCATTGAGCTGCCGGTTGAGATTAGCTTCATCAGCTTAACGCCGCAGAAACGAACGCGCTTTGCGGCGTTAGTACTGCTGCTTGAAGAGGCGGAAGAAGAGCTGGAAGGGGAATTACGGTTTAATGTGATGAGTTGAACTTTTTCCTTTTGTTACGACTCCCCGTTTTGTTGAAACGGGGAGTCTTCTTCAGATTTCATGGAGTCTGCGGCGGAAATAGTGTTCCAATCGGGGAATAGGGTATGCTTTGTAGCAGCGTCGGTGCTAAAAATGTCCTCAACGCTTCTGAGGGGGGAACGGACATGAGATGCAGTGGTAAAAACCATGCGCAAAGTTACCATAGCAATTAGGCTTAGGCTTTACCTCGCTCTTCTTATTAGTAAACGTTGTCCTGGGTAGTCGATAACTATTTCGTATTCTTCTAAAAATGTCGTACCCAGAAGACCATCGAAGGAGAGGTGTGAAAAATCCCCGTCGAGCACAAGTGAGGAGGTTTTTACTTTTGTTGTACCGGTATCCTTTAGAGTTAATGATACGCAATCTACAGCTTTCAATTCATCCTCGGTGGCTTTATCGCCGAAAATTTCGCACGGCTCACGCCATAAAAAAGATTTGAGGTGATCTTTCCAGAAAATAGAAATTGAGGCACCCGTATCTAAAATAAAGGAGTAATCATTGCCACCAGTAGAGAGTGTTACAGCGATACCAGAGGTGGTCATGCGTAACGGCAGCGAGATCCATTCTTTGTTTGGATGAACACCAACGGCCTCGACGCTTTCGCCGACAGTTACGAGTCTTTGATGATAATCAAGGTGGATTCAGGGCGTTAATCGCCAGAAAAATACCTCTCAACATTTTTAAATGCACTCTCGAAATAAATGTCATAACAACTTTTAGTGACATAGCCGATATGTGGGCTGCAAAGTACGTTATCACGTTTTAATAAAGAGTAGTTGCTATCCCAGATTGGTTCAATATCAAAAACATCCAATGCAGCAAAACCAGGTGTCCCTAAGTCGAGTGCTTTTTCCAGTGCATCTGTTTCTACCAATCCAGAGCGGGCTGTATTCACTAATAGTGCGGTAGGCTTCATCTTGGTTAGATCCGCAAATGTGATACCACCTGCGGTTTCTTTGACTAACCGTTGATGCAGGGTGATGACATCTGAAGTCTGGAAAAACTCTTCTCGGGAGTTTGGTACTATTAATCCTTCTTGGCGGGCTTGCTCTTGGGCACGAGTTGATCCCCAAACCTGTATTTTCATATCAAATGATTGCGCGTACTTGGCAACAAGTTGGCCGATCTTGCCATAACCTACTATTCCCAATGTTTTGCCCGCGACGGTATCGCCAAATTCAGTCTGCCAGTGGCCTTTTTTCATCATTTCTACTGAGGGGGTAAATCTACGTATGGAGCTTTGAATTAGCAACCAAGTTAATTCTGCTGCGGCAACGGGCGAACCTGCACCTTCAACAACAGTAATTCCCCGTTGCTTGCATAATTCCAGATCGATATTGTAAGCAACTTTCCCCGTCTGGCTGATCAGTTTTAAATTGGGAGTTTTAGACAAGAATTTCTCATCAATGAGGGTTCTTTCACGAATCAGTATCAGAGCGTCAGCTTTGGATAATAGCTCTTCTGCTTTAGGCTCACGGTCAAGGGCAGCGAGGCAAATTACCTCAAAGTCACTGTTCTGATGTAAAGCCTGAATTTGTTTTGTAGCATATTGATAATCATCAGGAATAATAACTAACGGCATTTGAGTAATCCTTTGTGTCATTTCTATAATTTTAGGAAGCAGGGTGAAGATTGCTTAGAGCAAGCTAGATTATCTTATTTTTTTATTACGTATCTGTAACATTTAATCCAAAATGTTAACTTAATCCAGTCTAATGTAATGAAGGGGGCTCAGAGGAAAATACCGCCAATTCTCAACGAAATGGCGGTGGGGAGTAGATTAGGCTGATTCCGATAACTCTTTCAGATATTGGAAAATCTGGCGGTAGAATTTCGGTGGTTTGTTGGCCGCCTTCTCTTTTTTAGCGTTGCGAATCAGTGTACGAAGTTGCTGGCGATCAGTATGTGGATACAGTGCTACAACTTCTTCAAAGGCATCATCACTTTCAACCAATTTGTCACGCAGCTCTTCCAGTTTATGCAATAGAACGATCTGCTGGTTGTGGCGGTTTTTCAGTTTATCCAACGCAGTGGTGATCGGTTCAGGATCACGGGCGCGCAGCAGTTTACCAATCAACTGCAATTGGCGACGACGGCCTTCACGTTTGATTTTCTGCGCCAGTTCAATGGCTGCCAGCAAATCGTCATCCAGAGGAATCCGTTCCAGTTGATTTTTGCTGAGTTCAACCAGTTCTACTCCCAACTTTTTCAGTATTTCAGCATCCCGCTTTATTTCACTTTTACTGACCCAGATTATCTCTTCTTCTTCCTCTTCAGCAGGATAATTGTCGAGCCAATCTTCAGGCTGCTTTGCCATAATCGTTTTCCTTCTAAAAAGGCCGGATAAGGTGCGTTTTGGAGCATGACCTATCGTCCGGTGGGTGTTAACATCCTAATATTGTGTATTGTAACTGGGAAAATTGCCTGATTACCACTCGGCATTCATGTTATGAACCGAATTTAGGCATTTTTCCTGACGAATTCTCTCTTAATTCATTGGATTACGGTTAATTAATGATAGTCACCAATCAACAAATCGCGGAGCAGCGTAAGCAATTGGAAGATGCGGTTGCCCATGCTCTGGAATTAGCGAAGTCCGGTTGTGATGCTGCGGAAGTCGCGGTCAATAAAACCACGGGGATTAGCGTCAGCACTCGTTTCAGTGAAGTCGAAAATGTTGAGTTTAACAGCGATGGCGCACTGGGGATCACGGTTTATCACCAGCAGCGTAAAGGCAGTGCTTCCTCAACGGATCTCAGCCCAGAAGCGATTGCCCGTACTGTTAAGGCCGCCATTGATATCGCTCGCTATACTTCTCCCGACCCTTATGCTGGCCCTGCCGATAAAGAGTTATTGGCATTCGAGGCACCGGAGTTGGATCTTTTCCACCCTGCTGATCTGGATGCAGATACGGCCATTGAGTTGGCTGCCCGTGCTGAACAAACTTCATTGCAGGCAGATGAACGCATTACCAATACCGAAGGCGGTAGTTTCAACAGTCATTATGGTATTCGGGTATTTGGCAATAGTCACGGTATGCTGCAAAGTTACTGTTCAAGTCGTCATTCTATATCGAGCTGTGTGATTGCTGAACAAGATGGCAATATGGAGCGAGATTATGCTTATACCGTGAGCCGCCATATTGACGAATTGAAATCGCCTGAGTGGGTTGGACAGGAGTGTGCTCGCCGGACGCTTTCCCGTCTGGGCGCACGTAAGTTACCAACGATGAAAGCACCTGTTATCTTTTCTGCGGAAGTGGCAACAGGTTTGTTTGGCCATCTGGTTGGTGCGATCAGCGGTAGCAGTATTTACCGTAAGTCTTCTTTCTTGCTGGATAGTTTGGGTAAACAGATTTTGCCTTCATGGCTGACCATTGACGAGCAGCCTCATTTGCTGCGGGGGTTGGCTTCTACACCATTTGACAGTGAAGGTGTGCGTACAACGCCACGTGATGTCGTTAAAGATGGTGTTTTGCAGACTTGGCTACTGACTTCTTATTCTGCCCGTAAATTGGGGATGGTGAATACGGGTCATGCAGGTGGAATTCATAACTGGCATATCGCGGGTCAAGGGCTGGATTTTGCCAGTTTACTGCGCGAAATGGGAACAGGCCTGATCGTCACCGAGCTGATGGGGCAAGGCGTTAGTGCGATTACAGGGGACTATTCCCGTGGCGCATCCGGTTTTTGGGTCGAGAATGGCGAGATTCAATATCCAGTTAGTGAGATCACCATCGCAGGCAATTTGAAAGATATGTGGGCGAATATGGTGACAATCGGTAATGATATCGAAACACGCAGTAATATTCAGTGCGGCTCGGTGTTGTTGCCGGAAATGAGTATCGCTGGTCAATAGGGATACTCAATCAACAGCAGCCAGTTCGGTGTAACTGAGCTGGCTGGGAGCTAGCGGTGATATTCACCTGCGGCTTCTGGTTGGTAAATTATTTCTAATACTTTTATTCGGGTTTTTTCACCGTTTGGCAATTCCCACGTTATTTCATCATTCACCCGCAGCCCCAGAAGTGCGGCACCCAAAGGAGCCATAACTGACAGGTGTTTGGTGCTGTCTTGCAGAGAAGCAGGATAGACCAGTGTGCGAACACGTTCTTCCTTGCTGCCTAGGTCAATAAAGCGAATTTCACTGTTCATTGTGACAACATCAGCTGGGATATCTACTGGGGGCACGATTTCCGCTCGATCTAGTTCTTCATTCAGAGCCTCCGCGATGCTGGTATTAGCAAATGCAGGCTGTTCCAACAGCGAATCTAAACGTTCGGCGTCCAGTTCGTTGATAATGATTTTAGGTTTTGTCATACCACGCTCCAAATTAGGCTCAATACAAAATAACACCCCGCGTCACAAGGAGGGGGGTGTTATTTTAAAAGTAATTAAAGTGATATTAGGCTGTTCTGTCGTGAAAATAAAGAGATCATGATCACGAACTGTTTTGCGCTGTTAATGAGATAAGGCTCATTAACATAGATTAAAAATAACCAGACATCATTGGAGCTGCTGATTAGAGGCCTTTAACAGCGATTTTTGGGTTGGTTTCTCCCCAAATGGAAGATAACTCAACAACGTGCATACCGCTCCATTTCTGGATATCAGACTGGGTGATTTCGTCGTTACCTTGTTTACCGAAGATCACAACTTCATCGCCAGCCTTCACGTTAGGCAGATCAGTAATGTCTACCATGGCCGTGTTCATGGAGATGCTGCCAACAATTGGCGCACGGTGACCATTGATCAAGACATAGGCTTTGTTTGACATGCTGGAGCTTAAACCATCAGAGAAACCAACTGGCAGGTTGGCGAGTTTGGAATCACGTTTCAGGACGTAAGTGTTGTTGTAGCTAACACCATTGCCTTGAGGGTATGACTTAACAGAAGCAACACGGGTTTTTACTTCAATCAGTGGCTTGTATTCTGGATGGCTGGTGGTCAGAATGCCGTAAAGTGCACTACCGACGCGTACCATATCAAATTGTGCTTCTGGGATGCTCATTGATGCAAAAGAGCTTGATGCGTGCAGAGTGATTTCATCTCTTTTCAGGTTGGCAGTTTTGATCAACCAAGAAGTTTGGTCTTTGAAATTCTTGATACTTGAACGGATTGCATCCAGATCGGTGAGAGCATGGTGGCTCATCATACCGACCAGTTTTAGGTTAATCAAAGAAATACTGTGTAATGTTTGGGCGGAAAATAGGAATTAGGAGGATGTTAGCAATATACGTGGTAGTGCCAAATCTGGTTCATCGCGAACCGATACCAATTGATGTTTGATTTTAGCGATTGGTTAGGGAATTAGTTCTTTTTTATCAAGATATAGGAGAAATTCTGCTGTCAGAATATTGTTGATGGTTATTATGTATTCAAGAAAAAAGTGAGAGGGAAGAGTGGGGAGAAAGGTGTCAATCTTCATCAAAACCAGAATTAAAGAGTTCAACAATAGCCGCCAGCGCCTGTTGTTCATCTGGCCCTGTAGCTTCAACCTCAATATAACTGCCTTGCTCTGAATCCAGCATGAGCATGGCAATCACACTACTGGCCTCAGCTTGAATATTATTGCTGTTGCGCAGAATGACCTGCGATTGAAACTGCTGCACAAGGTCATGCAGTTTCATTGCAGGTCTGGCATGCATACCAAGCCGATTTTTAATCTCAAGCCGTTGTTTGACTGTCATGCTTTACTTCATTGCTTGCTATTGATTACGCTATTTACGTTTTTCCAGTGTACGGTGACGTGACTGCACATTTTTGCCACGAGAACGGAAATAATCTGCCAACTGTTCAGCAACATAGACAGAACGGTGTTTACCACCAGTACAACCAATGGCGACAGTCAGGTAGCTACGGTTATTGGTCTCCAGCATGGGGAGCCAAAGCTCAAGATAACTGCGGGTCTGGTAAATGAAGTTATGCACTTCTGTATGGCGATCCAAAAATGCCGCAACAGGGCGATCCAGGCCAGTCATTGGGCGTAGCTTAGGATCCCAGTGAGGGTTTGGCAGGAAACGCACATCGAAAACATAGTCCGCGTCAATTGGGATGCCATGTTTGAAGCCAAAAGATTCAAACACCATGGTCAGTTCACGTTCCCGTTTACCCAGTAAACGTGTCCTGAGCATTTCTGCCAGTTCATGAACGGACATTTCAGATGTGTCGATGATCAAGTCGGCGCGTGAACGCAGGGGTTCCAGCAGATCGCTTTCTTGGTCAATCGCACTTTCCAATGACAGATTTTTGCTGGATAGTGGGTGCAAACGACGCGTGTCACTGTAGCGGCGGATCAGAGTATTACGATCCGCATCAAGAAACAGCAGCTGTGGTGAGAAACTGTCAGGTAATTGGGTTAGAGCTTCTTCGAAGATTTCTGGCGACTCCGGCATGTTTCTGACATCGATGCTAACCGCAGCCGAAATATCGCGTTCAGCCAGCGTGTTTGCCAATTCTGGCAGCAACACGACCGGCAGGTTATCCACGCAATAGAATCCCATATCTTCCAGCGCACGCAGAGCAACGGACTTTCCGGAACCTGAACGACCACTGACTATCATCAGCACCATGAGGCGACTCCCCTAAATGTTTATAATTGTAATCGCTATTTATTCAGTAATGATTCTGTATAGTTCTTCGTCACTCTGCGCTGAACGCAGGCGACGGCAGAGATTCTTATCTGCAAGGCGCTTTGCAATCAATGATAGTGAGTGTAAATGGGTTTGACACTGGTCTGATGGCACCAATAAAGCGAACAGTAAGTCAACAGGTTGATTATCGATGGCATCAAAGGTAATGGGATGTTCCAGATGCAGAAATACACCAACGGCATTATCCGAGCATTCTTTATCCAATTTGCCGTGGGGGATTGCAATCCCGTTCCCAATGCCTGTTGTGCCCACTTTTTCGCGGGAGAGAATGGCTTCGAATACAGTATGTTCCGGTAATCCAAGCTGTTTTGACGCTAGTTCACTGATAATCTCTAAGGCACGCTTTTTACTCGAACAAGGCACGTTGTTGCGTGTACATTCGGGTGAAAGTACTGAGCTTAGTGGTAAATCTGTTTCGTTGTTCATTTCTTTATTCACTTAGGGCCTTGTTATACCAGATGCCTTGAGGCATCCGGTATTGATGCACTGCACTATGAACCTGACTATAAACACGATAGTCGGTGTTATAGATAGAACAGTGATAATTTTATGACGGCCCCGTTGCCTGAAAGCTGTTAATGTTGTCTCAATTTACTTTTGTGTTTGGTCAATTGACGCGCGAGCTTATCTGCCAGTGCATCAATTGCCGCATACATATCTTCATGCTCTGAGGTTGCATGCAACTCTCCTCCATTAACATGCACCGTGGCTTCGGCGATTTTCTGTACCTTTTCCACTCGGAGGATGACCTGAATGAGATTAATTTTATCGAAATATTGATCCAGTTTGCCGCATTTGGTGCTCACAATGTTGCGTAGTGCATCTGTGATTTCAATATTGTGGCCTGTGACATTGAGTTGCATAGTGTTTTCCTTCTCTGTGTTGTTCAAACCAGTCTTTTACGTTGGTTTGAAGGCGGGATGGATAACGACTCTCTATATTTTGCGACAGTTCGACGTGCCACTTGAATACCTTGTTCAGCCAGTATGCTGGTCAATTTACTGTCACTCAGTGGCTTGGCCGGGTTTTCTGCCGCGACCAGTTTTTTCACCAGAGCACGTATTGCGGTAGAAGAAGCTTCGCCTCCGCTATCGGTATTGACGTGGCTGGAGAAAAAATATTTAAGTTCAAAAATTCCTCGTGGGCTATACAGGTATTTCTGTGTTGTCACACGGGAAATGGTGGATTCATGCATGTCAACCTGATAGGCGATATCAGCCAGTACCAGCGGTTTCATGTGTTCCTCACCATGTTCAAAAAAATCTTGTTGCCGTTCAACAATGCAGCGGGCGACTTTCAATAATGTCTCATTACGGCTTTCGAGACTTTTTATCAGCCACTTGGCCTCTTGCAAATTATTGCGAATGAACAGGCTATCACTTTCATTATGGGTCTGCTGCCCCAGTGCTGCGTAGTGTTGGTTGATACGCAGACGGGGGATGCTATCGGTATTTAGCTTGACTTGCCAGCTTTCATTTTTTTTCTGCGCCAATACATCTGGAATAACATACTCGGATTCACCGGTATTGACGATCAACCCCGGTTTCGGCTCCAGTGATTGAATAATATCAATCGCTCCTTTCAGTGTGTTTTCTTTTAATTTGCTTTGGCGTAATAAATTACGGAAGTCCCGATGACCCAGTAACTCAAGATATTTGCTGACAACGAGTTTAGCTTCGTTCAGGTGAAGGGTCTCTGTTGGCAGTATTGAAAGCTGGATAAGCAGGCATTCACGTAAATCACGGGCAGCTACCCCAATCGGATCAAAGTGTTGTATGCGTTTGAGAACGGTTCCGACTTCTTCCAGTGTCAGTTCATCATCACCGATGCTGTCAAGGATCTCTTCGGTAGAAACGGTCAGATAGCCAGTATCATCAATGGCATCAATGATTGAAGTGGCAATGGCAGCATCCGTTTCGGTAAACGGCGTTAATTCTGCCTGCCACATCAGATAATCTTGCAGAGTCTGGGTAGTCTCTCCCTGATAAACGGGGAAGTCATCAGCGTTGTAATCACTGCTGGTTCCTGAAGACGTACCAGTGGTGTAAATTTCATCCCAGCTGGTATCCAGTGGCAGCTCGTCAGGCATCTCCTTCTGTTCAAGTGCTTCGCGGGTATCCATCGTCTCTGTGTCAAAATCCGTTTCAGGAAGCTCCTGACTATCTATTTCAGGGCTGTCCACTTCTTGATGCAGGTCATCCTGTTCAAGCAGCGGGTTTGTTTCCAGAGCTTGTTGGATCTCCTGCTGAAGCTCAAGTGTAGAAAGTTGCAACAAACGGATAGCTTGCTGGAGTTGTGGCGTCATCGTCAATTGTTGACTGAGCCTGAGTTGCAAACTTTGCTTCATAGAGTTACCACTTTCTCCTTAAATCTAGCCTGAATGATCCCTTGGATTGCGCCTGACAGAAGAATGTGAATTACAGGCGGAAGCCTTCACCCAGATAGACGCGTTTGACCTGCTCGTTATTCAGAATGTCATCAGGCGTGCCGTGGGCAATCAAATGACCTTGACTGACGATATAGGCACGTTCGCAGACATCCAGTGTTTCACGGACATTGTGGTCAGTAATCAGGACACCCAGACCACAATCCCGCAGGTGTTGAATGATCTTTTTAATATCCAGTACGGAAATCGGGTCAACGCCAGCAAAAGGTTCATCCAACAGGATGAATTTTGGATTGGCAGCCAGCGCACGGGCAATTTCCACACGACGGCGTTCACCACCAGAAAGTGATTGTCCAAGGCTATCACGCAGGTGAGCGATATGAAATTCTTCCATCAACTCTTCCGCGCGTACTCTTCGTTGTTCCTGATTGAGGTCTTTGCGGATCTCAAGGACGGCCATTAAATTATCGAATACGCTGAGACGACGGAAAATAGAGGCCTCCTGTGGCAAGTAGCCTATTCCGCGGCGTGCGCGTTCATGCAGAGGCAGCAGGCTGATGTCCTCTTCATCAATGGTGATGGAGCCTGCATCACGTGGAACAATGCCAACGACCATGTAGAAAGTGGTGGTTTTACCTGCGCCATTCGGGCCAAGCAAGCCAACAATTTCTCCTGACTTAACTTCCAGGCTGACGTTCTCAACGACCTTACGGCCTTTATATGCCTTTGCTAGGTTTTCTGCGTTTAGTATTGCCATAAGTCGTTATTTACTCTTTTTGTGAACATCATCGCTTGGGCCTTTTTCCTGTAGCTGGGCAGGCAACAGGACAGTGGTAACACGTTTACCTTTATCACTAAAGGCTTCCATTTGCTGTGTTGGCACCAGATAAGTGATTTTATCGCCCTTAATATTACTGTCTAGTTGTTCAAGATAGGCGTTACCCGTCAGCGTAATCAGTTCTTTATCCATCTCGTAACGCATCTTTGATGCATGCCCTTTGATGGGTTTGCCGTCATCCTGCAATTGGTAGAAAGTGGCTGGATTACCGTAGGATTCCATGACGGTTTTCTTCGCATCCCCTTCTGGGCGTGTGACAACGACTTTATCAGCATGAATATCGATTGAGCCTTGTTTCACAGTAACATTATCCGTAAATGTGGCAATGTTCCCCGTTAAATCCAGAGACTGTCTTGCGGAGTCGATGGTAATGGGCTTTTTCGTATCATCTTTCAAGGCCAGTACGGGCAGGCTGACTGCAAAAAGTGTACTGGCAATAACGGTATTACGGATTAGGTTGTTCATGTGGAATCTCATATTGAGTGGTCACCTTTTCAATCAGTTCAGCAGTTTTGTTTCGCAGATTGCCACGCATTTTCATGCCAACAGATTTCAGACCGACGCCAATAAGAGTGACTTGGTCATCGGATGCGACATCTTGTGTTATAAGATTGACGGTCGCATTGTCTGTTGTGATCCGCTGCAATTGTGATGCATCGGTCAGGCTCTCCACTTGGGCATCCCCATACAGGTAAAGCATTTTATCATCGGTCAGTTTGGCTTTATTGGCGCGTACTGTCCATGTGGCTGTTGGTGCTCCGGGGGTGCCATTTGGATCAAATGTTGTCAATACGGGCTTGGTAAACCAAGTCAGTTTCGTTTCCGCATAATTTTTGACATCATCGGCGACCAGTTTGTAAGCCAGTTTACCTTCTGGGTCATAGACAAAAGTGATGGCTTCTTGTGTTTGATAAGTAGGATAACCGTCATCCACGATGGGCGATGAGGTATCATCATTTACATTCGATAAATTCCAGCCAATCAGCGCAAGCGCGATCAGTACCAATATTGCGATCAGCCAGGATTGAATTTTGCTCATTCTTTTTTCAGTTTTAATTTATATGGATAACCCTTTGGCATCTTCCAGCTTATTCTGAGCGAAGAGCACCAAATCACAAAGTTCCCTGACTGCACCACGACCGCCTGCAATCCGAGTCACATAATCTGCCTTTGGCAACAGCAGTGGATGGGCATCAGCAACCGCAGCAGATAACCCAACCTGTGCCATGACAGGCCAGTCAATAAGGTCATCACCAATATAGGCAACTTGATCTGGCTGTAACGCTAGTTTATCCAACAGTTCTTGATACGCCAAAATCTTATCGTTCTGGCCTTGGTAAAGATGTGTAATACCGAGTGTTTCTGCGCGATTTTCCAGCAATTTTGCTTTCCGGCCAGTAATGATAGCAACTTCAATACCGGAGGTGATTAAGCAACGGATGCCATAACCATCACGAACATTAAAGGCTTTCAGCTCTTCGCCTTCATTGCCCATATAGATCAACCCATCAGACATTACGCCATCAACATCACAAATCAGAAGGCGAATTTTATTGGCTTTTTCGATAACAGCTTTGTTAACTGGGCCATAACAGGTGTCCAGATACTCTTTTTGACTCATTAAGGAATTCTCTTAAGGTTTATACCATCAGTTTACTCGCTTTACACGACTCCGGCCTGCAAAAGGTCGTGCATATGTAATACGCCAAGTAATTTGTCCCCTTCTGTGACCAGCAGCGAAGTGATGTGGCGTGATTGCATCAGATTTAAGGCGTCAACAGCCAGTGCATTGGGTTTGATTCGGATGCCGCCGGTGGTCATGACATCAGAGATTTCTGCGTTGTTTAAATCGATTCCCATATCGAAAACACGACGCAAATCGCCATCGGTAAAAATACCGTTGATCTGCATGTCATCATCGCAGATAACCGTCATACCCAGTTTCTTACGGGTGATTTCCACCAAAGCCTCACGCAGAGTTGCGGTATGGGAAACATGGGGAATATCATCACCGGTGGTCATTAAATCACTGGCCAGCAATAGAAGTTTGCGCCCCAGTGCGCCACCGGGATGGGAGAGGGCGAAGTCTTCGGCAGTAAAACCACGGGCTTGCAAGAGGGCAACAGCCAAGGCATCTCCCATGACGAGTGTTGCTGTGGTACTGGTGGTTGGCGCCAGTCCCAATGGGCAGGCTTCCTGTGGGGTTTTAATGCACAAATGGACATCCGCGGCTTTTCCCATGCTACTGCTGCTATTGTTTGTCAGGCAGATCAGCGGAACTTTTTGTCGCTTTAGAACAGTAACCAAGGCCAGAATCTCATTTGATTCACCAGAGTTGGAGATTGCCAGCACGATGTCTTTTGATGTCACCATGCCGAGATCGCCGTGGCTGGCCTCGCCAGGATGGACAAAGAAAGAGGGAGTGCCGGTACTGGCAAATGTCGCCGCGATTTTTCGCCCAATGTGACCGGATTTCCCCATCCCCATGACAATGACTTTTCCTTCACAACCAAACATTAATTCACAGGCTTGGTTGAAATCGTCATTAATGTGCTGTTCCAGATCTGCCAGCCCGTCGAGTTCGATGTGTAATACTTTTTTACCTGCTTGCTGAAAATCGATTTTAGACATTTCTACTTCCCACTCTTTTCCCACTCAATCGGAAATTACTTAGTACTGTCATTCAGTACTGTAATAGTTAGAAACAAAAAGTACGACAAAATAGGCGACAAAACAGCTTAATAACAAAATGCCGTTCAATCGGTTCAATCGATGCTTTCTTCCTAGACAGAATACTGTGAATAGTACACTGGCTGCCATCATGACCCAAAAATCTCTGGAAAAGGCCGCAGGTGAAATAACACTGGGAGAAAGTATGGCGGGGATACCCAAGACGAGGGTGACATTGAACACATTCGAGCCAACGATATTGCCCATTGCCATATCATTCTCACCTTTTATGGCTGCCGCAATGGCGGTGGCGAGTTCGGGCAGGCTGGTTCCCACGGCAAGAATGGTCAGGCCGATGATCAGTTCGCTCACACCATAAATACGCGCAATGACGGTGGCATTGTCAATCACCATACGAGTAGAAATAGGGAGGATAATTAAGCCCAAAACGACCCAGAGAAGCGCAATTCCCTTGTTGCCTTCGACAGGCAATTCTGAATTTCGTTCCTGAGTATAACTATCAACACCGTCTTGCTGGGATAACGCTGTCATTTTGATCATTAGTGCGATGAAGAAGAGAGCGGAAAGCAATAAAAGGATACCATCCAGACGGCTTAGGTAGCCGTTGGATAACAGATATCCTGCAAATGCGGTGACCACCAGCATCAGGGGCACTTCCCGCCGCAGGATATTTGATTTCACCGTGATCGGCCGAATGAAGGCCGCCGCTCCTGTAATCAGCAACAGGTTAGTAATATTGGAACCAATCGCATTGCCGACTGCCATGTCTGGCAGCCCGTCTAAAATTGCTGTGACTGACACCATCAGCTCTGGCAGCGAGGTTCCGATTCCCATAATGACCAAGCCGATAATAAAAGGGGAAATTTTTAGGGCGCGGGCAAAAACCGCAGCACCATAAACTAATCTATCGGAACCATACACCAGTAAAATCAACCCGATAATGAGCAGTACAATAGTCAGAAACATGGAGTGTGCCTTAAATAAGATTTATTCCGAGCATAATGCTAATAATGGTTGATTTTTAAACATGAAATGTTTATTCAGCTAGACTTATACATTCTGACGGTCAAGAGATAAAAAGTAAAATTTGTCACAACTTTGCTAACGCAAATTGGGCAATTTTTTTGTAGTATGCATCACTGCTTATTTAAATATAGTAATGAAGACAGTTCTATTAACGGTTAGGGGCTATCAATAATGAGTCAACAAACAGCAAATCTTATTGAGATCTGCGGCATGCATTTCACCCGAGGCCAACGCCTGATTTTTGCTGATATTAATCTGACCGTTCCGAAAGGAAAAGTTACCGCCATCATGGGGCCTTCCGGTATAGGAAAAACCACCCTGCTGCGTCTGATTGGAGGGCAAATTCGCCCTGAACGCGGTGAAATCTGGTTTGATGGCGATAATATTCCGGCATTGTCCCGTCTACGCCTTTATGCTGCCCGCAAGAAAATGAGCATGTTATTTCAGTCAGGTGCTTTGTTCACCGATCTGAATGTTTTTGACAATGTGGCTTTTCCCTTGCGTGAACATACCCAACTGCCTGAAGAGTTGATTCACACGACTGTGATGATGAAGTTGGAAGCTGTGGGGCTGCGTGGTGCGGCGTACTTGATGCCATCGGAATTGTCTGGTGGTATGGCAAGGCGAGCGGCACTGGCGAGAGCGATTGCACTTGATCCTGACTTAATCATGTTTGATGAACCGTTCGTCGGTCAAGACCCTATCACAATGGGTATTTTAGTGAAACTGATCGATGAGCTTAATCATGCTCTTGGTGTTACATGTGTTGTGGTTTCCCACGATGTGCCTGAAGTGCTGAGTATTGCCGATTATGCTTACATTGTGGCTGAACAGAAAGTGATCGCAGAAGGTACACCAGAACAGTTGAGAACGAATCAGGATCAACGGGTACGGCAATTTCTTGATGGTATCGCTGATGGGCCAGTACCTTTCCGTTTCCCCGCCGGGGATTACAAAACTGAGTTATTAGGATAATGGAATGTTGATGTTAACACGGGCATTGGTGGCGCTGGGCAGGCGTGCGATTGAGGTTGCGGCCTCATTCGGGCGTGCCGGTTTCATGCTGTTCAGTGCAATTATGGGTAAACCAGAGCCTGCCAAGCAATGGAAACTATTGTGTCAGCAACTTTATAGGGTCGGTGTTCAATCACTGCTGATCATTGTGGTTTCAGGGTTGTTTATCGGCATGGTTCTGGCATTGCAGGGGTATCTGGTTTTGACCACATTCAGTGCCGAGGGCAGCCTCGGCATGATGGTGGCGTTATCACTACTGCGTGAGTTGGGGCCTGTAGTGACTGCGTTACTGTTTGCGGGTCGGGCGGGTTCAGCCCTGACCGCAGAAATTGGTTTGATGAAAGCCACGGAACAGATTTCCAGTCTGGAGATGATGGCTGTTGACCCGCTGCGTCGCGTCATTGCTCCACGTTTTTGGGCTGGCTTTATCAGCATGCCTTTGCTGTCACTGATCTTTGTTGCGGTTGGGATCCTGGGAAGCGCGATAGTCGGTGTAGATTGGAAAGGCATTGATGGTGGCTTTTTCTGGTCGTCTATGCAGTCTGCGGTGGAATGGCAGAAAGACTTGCTCAACTGTTTTCTCAAGAGTGTCGTTTTTGCTATCACGGTAATGTGGATTGCATTGTTCAATGGTTATGACGCTATCCCAACGTCGGAAGGGATCAGCAGGGCGACGACGCGCACAGTAGTTCATGCGTCGTTGGCGATATTGGGTTTAGATTTTGTGCTGACAGCACTGATGTTTGGGAACTAATTCGATGCAAAGCAAGAAAAATGAAATTTGGGTTGGGGCTTTTGTCTTGATTGCGTTGGCTGCAATTATCTTTTTATGTCTGAAAGTTGCGGATATTCGTTCCTTCGGCAGTCAGACAACCTATCGTGTATATGCCGCATTTGACAATATCGGTGGCCTAAAGGTACGTTCACCGGTGAAAGTTGGCGGAGTGGTGATTGGTCGCGTGGAGAAAATTTGGCTGGATCACAAAACTTATACGCCACAAGTTGAGCTGGATGTTTTCACGCAATACGACAATATTCCAAATACCAGTTCGCTTTCTATCCGAACCTCAGGGCTGTTGGGGGAACAATATATCGCACTCAATATCGGGTTTGATGACCCTAATTTGGGTACTTTCATGTTGAAAGATGGAGATCGTATTGAGGATACCAAGCCTGCTATGGTACTTGAAGACTTGATTGGTCAGTTCTTGTATAAGGGCGGTAGCGGAAACCAGGAAAAATCCGCTGTGGCGCCTGAACAAGCACACTAACCAGCAATCCACTGTTTAGGAGAAATAACAGTTATGTTTAAGCGATTACTCATGGTTGCGTTGCTGGTGGTTTCGCCATTGGCCAGCGCTACGGATCAAACGAATCCCTACGCATTGATGAAAGATGCGGCGGAAAAAACGTTTACCCGTTTGAAGAACGATCAACCGCAGATTCAGGCAAATCCAGAAGTTTTGCGCCAGATTGTGAGTCAAGAACTATTGCCTTATGTGCAGGCAAAATATGCCGGGGCACTGGTTCTGGGGCCTTACTACAAACAATCGACGCCTGAACAGCGTGAAGCTTATTTCAAGGCGTTTGAAACCTATCTGGAGCAGGCGTATGGTCAGGCTTTGGCGATGTATCACGGTCAAAATTACCAGATTGCACCAGAACAGCCATTGGGCGATAAGACTATAGTGGCTATTCGTGTCACTATTACTGATCCTAATGGGCAGCCGCCGGTTCGTCTGGATTTCCAATGGCGTAAAAACAGTAAGACAGGTTATTGGCAGGCTTACGACATGATCGCAGAAGGCGTGAGCATGATCACGACCAAGCAGAATGAATGGGCGGAGATCCTGCGTCAGAAAGGCATTGATGGTCTGACCGAACAATTGGCTATCAGCGCGAAAACGCCGATCACTTTAGAAAAGAAAAAGTGATATGGAAAAGAGTACTCTTGATAGCAGCATAGTTAATAAGGAAATGGTCAATAAGGAAATGACCAGCAAAGACACTGTTAGTTGGGAAAAAGCGGGAAATACGCTGTTCCTGAAAGGCACATTGGATCGCGATAGCTTGCTTCCTCTTTGGCAGCAAAAAGACCATGTGCTGGAGGAGATCGACAATATTGATGTTTCCCAACTTAGCCATGTGGACTCGACGGGGCTGGCCCTGTTTGTCCGCCTAAAGGGAGAGTGTCAGCAAAGTGGCAGGGCTCTGACACTTTCAGGCATAGGGGAACGCTTTAAGACGTTGATAGCGCTGTATGGTCTGCAAAGTCTTCTTGACGATAATCAATCCAAAGCGTAATTCCTTCTTTCGATAATCAACGCCCTTGTAAGCCATCGTCTTACAGGGGCGTTTTTCTTGGTTTAAGAGTCGTCTGGATTCCATTAGGATAGGCGTCTACTATTATTTTCTAATGATGAATGTGAGCAAATTATGGAAATAGAGGAAATTAAAAAAGTACTGATGGAAAAATTGGTACTTGATGAAGTTATCGTTAGCGGTGATGGCAGCCATTTTCAGGTTATTGTTGTTGGTGAGGTTTTTGATGGCCTGAGCCGTGTCAAACAACAGCAGGCTGTTTACGCTCCTCTAATGGAATACATTGCTGATAACCGTATTCATGCGTTGTCAATCAAGGCCTATACTCCCACACAGTGGCAGCGCGACCGCAAGCTTCAGGGATTTTGAGGCTGTTTGCCTCGCCGCGAACAGCACACTTTGAATTAAACAAGAGAATTATGATAGATGGATAAATTTCGCGTGAAAGGGCCTACTTGCCTGTCGGGAGAGGTTACTATTTCCGGGGCAAAAAATGCCGCATTACCAATTATGTTCGCAGCGTTGCTGGCAGAAGAGCCAGTTGAATTACAAAATGTTCCTGAATTGAAAGATATTGATACCACCATCAGATTGCTCAATCGCTTGGGAACGAAAGTGGAACGTAATGGTTCTGTTTTTGTTGATGCCAGTGAGGTCAACGAATATTGTGCCCCTTATGAACTGGTCAAGACAATGCGGGCTTCCATCTGGGCATTGGGGCCGTTGGTGGCGCGCTTTGGTCAAGGGCAGGTTTCTTTGCCGGGCGGCTGTGCCATTGGTGCCCGTCCTGTTGATCTCCATATTTCCGGGTTGGAGCAGCTTGGCGCGAAAATTGTGCTGGATGAAGGTTATGTCAAAGCTTCTGTGAATGGCCGCTTGAAAGGCGCCAACATTGTCATGGACAAAGTCAGTGTTGGGGCAACAGTTACCATCATGACCGCAGCAACATTAGCGGAAGGTACAACGGTCATTGAAAACGCAGCACGTGAGCCTGAAATTGAAGATACGGCTAATTTCCTCAATATATTGGGAGCAAAAATCAGTGGTGCAGGTACTGATCGCATTGTGATTGAGGGTGTTGAGCGTTTGGGTGGTGGTGTTTATCGCGTACTGCCTGATCGTATTGAAACAGGCACTTTCTTGGTGGCTGCTGCGATTTCCCGCGGCAAGGTGATTTGCCGCCATGCCAAGCCAGATACACTGGATGCTGTTTTAGCTAAACTACGTGAAGCGGGGGCGGATATCAAAGTCGGAGAGGATTGGATTAGTCTTGATATGCACGGTCAGCGTCCTAAATCAGTGACATTCCGCACGGCACCGCATCCGGGTTTCCCAACTGATATGCAGGCTCAATTCAGCTTATTGAACATGGTTGCTGATGGTGCAGGCATGATTACTGAAACCATTTTTGAGAATCGATTCATGCACATTCCAGAATTGATTCGTATGGGCGCTCGGGCAGAAATTGAGAGTAATACGGTGTTGTGCCACGGTGTTGAAAAATTATCAGGCGCTCAGGTGATGGCGACTGATTTGCGCGCCTCTGCAAGTTTAGTGCTGGCAGGCTGTATTGCTGAAGGAACCACAGTTGTTGACCGCATTTATCATATCGACCGCGGTTACGAGCACATTGAAGATAAGCTGCGTGGTCTTGGGGCGAATATTGAGCGTATTAAGTCAACTGACTAAGCGTAATTAATGCTTTCCCTCGCTCAATGCGGGCGAGGGAAATTAGAGCCGTGAACAATAGTTTTTGAACGATAGATTTTGAACAATAGCTTCTGAACAATAACTTTTTGAGCGATAGTTTTAGTAATCATCATACTCATCAATTGTGACGTTAAGGTTGAGGGTAATGCCATCACGCAGTACGGTGACAGGCACAACGCTGCCTGGGCGGATCTCAGCGACTTGATCCATGGTTTCGATGGGAGAAATTGCAGGTTGATGATTGACGCTGGTGATGATATCTCCCACCTTGATACCGGCTTTTTTAGCAGGGCCGTCCGGTGTAACTTGAAAAACACGCAAGCCTTGGATTTGATTGATATCACTGCCTGATGAGCGAATATAGGGTAATTCTTTGGAGACGATGCCTATATATCCCCTGATGATTCGCCCGTCACGGATCAATTTCTGCATGATTGTTGTAGCCAGTTTTGCTGGAATGGCAAACCCCAACCCTTCAGGTGTTGTACCAAATTCTGACTTATCGAACGTCAACGTATTAATACCGACTAATTCCCCTAATGTATTCACCAAAGCCCCGCCGGAGTTGCCCTGATTAATTGACGCATCTGTTTGCAGGAAGTTCTGACGACGTGTTGGGCTGAGGCCAATGCGCCCAGTTGCGCTGATAATTCCTTGCGTGATGGTTTGCCCCAAATTGTACGGATTACCGATCGCCAGCACGACATCTCCCACATGGGCCACTCGCTGAGGATTTATTGGAATCACGGGAAGGTTTATGGCATTAATTTTTAAGACTGCCAGATCCGTTGGGCCATCTGAGCCGACTAGCAATGCTTCATAAAAACGACCGTCTTGCAGCGCGACAATGATAGAACCTGCCTTATTGATGACGTGCTTATTCGTGAGAATATAACCCTGCTCACTCATAATGACACCAGAACCCAAGGGTCGGAGTTCCCGGCTTTCATGGGAAAAACTGCCCATGCTGCCGCTATAAATATTAACAACGGCGGGGGCCGCCCGTCGAACTCCTTGGCTGAAACTGTAAATTTTATCGCTGCTGTTGTTACTGTTCAGGAGTTTTTTTAAGCCATTGGGGCGCAGAGCCGGTATAGCGACCAATAAAATGGCTGCAATCAATAAACCTATCAGTATAGAGCGCAATAACTTGATCAGCATGGCATTATTCAGTAATAAATGGTGAAAGAAGAATAGCATTAAAACGGACAGACACAGTATTATGCTGTGTCTGTAATGAATATTAGATCGCGTTTTTAATATTAAAGTGATTAATTGCGTAGTAATAGATAAACATTACCGTCACCACGTAAGACGTTCAGTGCGATAACAGACGGTTTTTCCTCAATGACTTTACGCAGTTCGTTGATATTCCGAACGCGCGTATTATTGGCTCCGACAATTAAGTCACTTTTCAGCAAACCAGACATTGCAGCAGGCGAATTCTGAGTAATGGAATCCACTTTGATGCCTTGAGTATCTTTCACTGTACCATTGCTCAGAGTTGCACCTTGAAGGGCGATACTCAGCTTTTCTGCTTTGGTTGACTGGTCATCACTGTTGTCCAATGTTACGGTGACTTCGAGAGGTTTTCCTTTACGCAGCAGGCCAATTTTGACTTCTTTACCCGGCACTGTTGTACCAATCTTCGCCCGCAATTCAGCGAAGCTGCTAATTCTCTTGCCATCAAAAGAAACCAGTACATCTCCTGATCTTATACCCGCTTTAGCGGCTGCTGATTTAGGAATAACTTCGCTGACGAATGCCCCTTGCTGTGCATCAATGCTGAGTGCCTTGGCGATATCTGCTGTCATCTCGGTTCCTTTGATACCGAGTATGCCACGTTTGACTTCTCCATTAGCAATGAGCTGTGCGGCAAGGTTCTTGGCCATATTACTTGGGATGGCAAAACCAATACCGACGTTACCACCACCCGGAGCAATGATAGCGGTGTTAATACCGACTAATTCCCCTTTCAGGTTAATCAATGCGCCACCGGAGTTACCACGGTTAATGGAGGCATCGGTCTGAATGAAGTTTTCCAAACCTTCCAAATTCAGGCCACTGCGACCAAGAGCGGAAATGATCCCCGATGTGACGGTTTGCCCTAATCCAAATGGATTGCCGATTGCAACGGCATAATCCCCGACGCGCAGTTGGTCGGAATCAGCGAACTTGATGGTAGTCAGGTTCTTGGCATCTTTCAGTTGTAAAAGTGCGATGTCAGTCTGTGGATCACGCCCGATAAGTTTCGCAGGATATTCACGGCCATCGTTTAATTGAACGCGTATGTTATTCGCATTTTCAATGACATGATTATTGGTCAGCACATAACCTTTATCTGCGCTGATAATAACGCCAGAGCCCAATCCCTTGAAAGGACGGCTTCTCTGTTCTTGTGGAGGAAAACCTGGCCCAAAGAAGAATTGGAAATCTTCCGGTAATTGAAGCTGCTGGTTTTGCACTTCAGTACCTGAGACATGCACAGTGACAACAGAAGGAAGCACTTTTTCCAGCATGGGGGCGAGACTGGGCAATTCCTGAGAGGCTATTGCAGCAGGTAAGGCTGCATTACTTACCATTGGAACCGAAGCTAAAGACAATCCAATACTGATAGCGAGTGCGCTGAGCAATGTGTTTTTTCTTTTCATTGAATACGTTCTCTTAATACCTAAGCTAGAAAGGGAAATCGTACTTAAGGGGCCTATCCTGTCGGGGGAGTTTACCTCCTCCAGAGATTACGCTTATTGGATAGGCTCTAAGCATAATTGTTTCGATGCTGTTATGACTACCGATGATTCAGCAAAGTTCACTAATAATGTCGTTTCAAAGAATTTCTTTACAGGCATTTACGTGAATTAAAAATAAAGAACAAAACTTCTTCCACTAGGTGAAAGATATCACTGGTGGGCCGTGGCATCGATTGTTACCACGGCAAGGTCTATTACTGTTTTTTATCTTGAATAGGGCGGAATAGACCAGATGCACCTTCAGAATAATCTCGTGGAGGCATTTCCGCCGCTATTTTACTTTTCTCGGCTTCGGATTCGCTCAGACGATAATTGAAAGGATTATCCTGTATTGGCATGTTAGGCATCAGTTCGTTAGAACTTTTGGCCATGTGTTGATACAGCTGACGATAATCGCGAGCCATATTGTCAAGTAACTCAGCGCTGTGGGCGAAATGGCTGACCAGCTCTTTGCGGTATTCTTCCAACTCAGCTCGGTTTTTCTCCAATTCTGCCTGTAGTGCATTTTGTTGGCGTAGCTTTGAGCTGCCAAAACGGACAGCCAGTGCGCCGACGATAAAACCAATGATTAATCCGATCAGTGCATATTCCCAAGTCATAGCAACTCAACTCCTTTAGTAACATCATTGTTCTGCAATATCATTACTACCACTATAACCGTTAATTTAGTCAGAGTGGAATATTGATTATTATTTAATTAATTTATATACCCTGCGCATGTGTCCATAATGAACTGAAATCAGAAGAAATTGGCGCGACTCTTGTCAGTAAAATGTCATACGTGCTGAGAATAAAAAATTTTAAGGATTGTCACTTTCATGTCACCGATTACACCTTCATCTCTCTATCAAGCTGCGTTGTCTGACGGCCAGTATCAACCTGACGATGTACAGCGCAATACCGTTGCACGCCTGGATATTATTCATCGCGAGCTTATCAACGCACGCCCTTGCCATTCTCCGAAATCTAATGGGCTGAAAGGAATGTTGGGCAAGTTGTTTGGTCGACACGCCCCCGAGTCGTGTCGACCAGTTCAGGGGCTTTATATGTGGGGAGGTGTCGGGCGAGGAAAAACGTGGCTGATGGATATGTTTTACCAGAGTCTGCCTACTGAGCGAAAATTGCGCCTCCATTTTCACCGTTTCATGTTGCGGGTACATGAAGAATTAACGACTTTACAAGGGCATGAAAACCCGTTGGAAGTGGTGGCTGATGGCTTCAAGGCGCAGACAGATATACTCTGTTTCGATGAGTTTTTTGTATCTGACATTACGGATGCCATGATCCTCGGCACATTGCTGGAAGCGTTGTTTGCACGGGGAATTGCATTGGTGGCAACATCCAACATTCCACTTGATGGACTATACCGAAATGGGTTGCAGCGTGCGCGGTTTCTCCCTGCTATTGAGCAAATCAAAAAATATTGCGATGTCATGAATGTCGATGCGGGGATTGACTACCGATTACGGACACTCACGCAAGCACACCTCTATCTGACACCACTGTCGGAAGAGAATCGGCAGGAGATGCACCACATGTTCCAACGTCTTGCTGGGCGGGAAGGTGAACCCAATCCGGTATTAGAGATAAATCATCGCAGTATGCCGGCAATCAGTTGTGTTGACGGAGTGTTAGCCATCTATTTCAAAACGTTGTGCGAAGATCCCCGCAGCCATTTGGATTACATTGCGTTGTCGAAATTTTATCATTCCGTTCTGCTGCATGATATGCCGATTATGACAGAATTGGATGAAAGTGCGGCCCGACGTTTCATTGCACTGGTTGATGAATTTTATGAACGACGTGTGAAACTCATCATCAATGCCGAAGTCTCGATGGAGCAGATTTATCAGGGGGAATTGCTGACGTTTGAATACCGACGCTGCCTGTCTCGATTACAGGAAATGCAAAGCGAGGAGTACCTGAAACTTCCCCATTTACCCTGATATATTTCCCGTTATAAATGCAAACAACATCAACCAACGGGATAATTATTGAATTTGGGGTCGATTTTTTACGATGACTTCTCTATAATCTTGCGACCCCACGTTACAGCAAGATTTTTTTCCCAAAAACTTGCATTAGTGCCGGCATAGGCTATTCGAAGGGGTAGGTTTGCTGGACATGAGTCGTGTGAACCTCAAAAAAACAGTTTCTGAACATCGAGTGTTCACCAACGTGTAACTTATAATTGGGTAAGCTTTAATGAAAACTTTTACAGCTAAACCAGAAACCGTAAAACGCGACTGGTATGTTGTTGACGCAGACGGCAAAACTTTAGGCCGTCTTGCAACTGAAATAGCTAGTCGCCTGCGCGGCAAGCACAAAGCGGAATATACTCCGCACGTTGATACCGGTGATTACATCATTATTGTTAACGCAGAAAAAGTTGCTGTAACTGGCAACAAACGTGCTGACAAAATTTATTATCATCACACTGGCCACATCGGTGGTATCAAGCAAGCGACCTTTGAAGAGATGATTGCCCGCCGTCCTGAGCGTGTCATTGAAATCGCGGTTAAAGGCATGCTGCCAAAAGGGCCACTGGGTCGTGCAATGTACCGTAAACTGAAAGTTTACGCGGGCAGCGAGCACAACCACGCGGCACAGCAACCACAAGTTCTGGACATTTAATCGGGATTATAGGCAATGGCTGAAAATCAATACTACGGCACTGGTCGCCGCAAAAGCTCTTCCGCTCGTGTCTTTATTAAGCCAGGTAGCGGTAACATCGTAATCAACCAACGCAGCCTCGAAGTTTACTTCGGTCGTGAAACTGCGCGTATGGTTGTTCGTCAACCACTTGAGCTGGTTGAAATGCTGGGCAAACTGGATCTGTACATCACTGTTAAAGGTGGTGGTATTTCTGGTCAGGCAGGCGCAATCCGTCACGGTATCACCCGTGCACTGATGGCTTATGACGAGACTCTGCGTTCTGATCTTCGCAAAGCTGGCTTCGTTACTCGCGATGCTCGTGAAGTTGAACGTAAAAAAGTGGGTCTGCGCAAAGCACGTCGTCGTCCACAGTTCTCCAAACGTTAATTTATTGCCACTGTTGTGGCATTGGATTAATGTTGAAAACCCGTCATTTTTATGGCGGGTTTTTTTATCCTCTCGGGTTTTTCAGTATTTGATAATTCCCTATTTTTTGAAAAAATAGCGTATTAAAGCAACAAATTTTTAGACTCCAATATTTCATCATTAATTCTAAATGTACTTCCTCACAAAATGTGCAAAATCTGGTAGACTAGTAACAATTTTTTGCCTTATCCATGAGTTTGCCTGATTTGGCGGAGGTAAAATATATTTCCAAGAAATTTCTCGTTACAGCCAACAATGCGGTCACTTGAAAGATTGAGGGGATAGCCTCGGATAATAAGTGCGAAACAGGATGAGAGTATGAGCAAGAATAGCCGCTGTTCATTGAAGGGCTGTTCGTTCCTTTTTTTAGATAAACTTGGAGGTTTTCATGGCTGTCGCTGCCAACAAACGTTCGGTAATGACTCTGTTTTCCGGCCCGACCGACATTTTTAGCCATCAAGTGCGAATTGTACTGGCGGAAAAGGGGGTCAGCGTTGAGATTGAACACGTTGAAGCGGGTAATTTGCCTCAGGATTTGATCGATCTGAATCCTTACCAATCGGTTCCTACTCTCGTTGATCGTGAGCTGACCCTGTATGATTCTCGCATCATTATGGAATATTTGGATGAGCGTTTCCCACATCCACCACTCATGCCTGTGTATCCTGTCGCACGTGGCTCCAGCCGCTTGATGATGCATAGAATTGAAAAAGACTGGTATTCCCTGATGTACAAAATTCAGGAAGGAAGCGCTCAGGAGGCTAATGCTGCACGGAAACAGCTTGCTGAAGAATTGCTGGCTATTGGGCCTATTTTCAGAGAAATGCAGTTTTTCATGAGTGAAGAATTCAGCTTGGTGGACTGCTACTTGTCTCCATTGCTGTGGCGTTTGCCTGTCTTGGGCGTAGAGTTGTCAGGTCCAGGTGCAAAAGATCTTCAAGTCTACATGCAGCGTGTATTTGAACGTGACGCATTCTTGGCTTCACTGACGGAAGCAGAACGTGAAATGCGTTTACAATCACGGAGTTAATTTATGGAGATGACTCAAATGTCTCCACGCCGCCCCTATCTATTGCGGGCACATTATGAATGGCTGTTAGACAATGAGATGACCCCGCATATTGTTGTGGATGTTAGCTTCTATGGAGTAAACGTCCCGATGGAATATGCACAAAATGGGCAAATCATCCTGAATATATCGCCGAGGGCGGTTGGCAATCTGGAATTGACTAACGATGAAGTTAGATTCAATGCCCGTTTTGGTGGTGTTGGACGTCAAGTTATTGTCCCGATGGCGGCTGTGGTTGCGGTTTATGCCCGTGAAAATGGCGCGGGAATGATGTTTGAGCCAGAATTTGCCTATGATGAAGTGGATACCGAATCAGAAGAAACGGATTTGCCGATAGCGGACAATCTGGTTCTCATCCGCGATAATAAAATTTCTCGTGATGTTGATTCGCCAGATGATGAACCACCTCAACCACCAAAAGGTCGTCCAACCTTGCGCGTCGTAAAATAATTACGTAGAGCTATATACCCAACAGATTTCAAGTTGCAGCCAACAAAGCGGCAGCTTGAAAGATGATAGGGATAGTCATGATATAAAAATAAAGGAGGCATTGATCTCCTTTATTTTTAGTGAAGATTAATTGAGTTAAAAATAGTTACTGTAAACTTTTTCAAATTCCCACAAACACATTTGGATACTGTCCCGGTTTTTTCCAAAATTAGATTTTTCTGCTGCATTCAGGCTGCCCACCACTTTCTTAATAAACGATTTCTGTTGTGCTGACCCTTTTATCGTTGAAGGCATATTATTACAGATATCAGTGGATGAGAGAGTGCGATGTGTTTTTGCCAGAGCTAATACTTCTACAGGATTGTTAATCAAAGCAAGTGATAAGGCGTCGACGGTTTTTTTCGAAAATTTGGTATGGATATTTGGGGATAATTTAAAGGCAATTTGCAACCATTGACTATCACCAGTTGAAATTTTATGGGCAATTTTGTTCCGTTCATGTTCTTCGCCTAATTCTGCCACAACAGCATTTACCCCTCTTTCCTGCACTTGCTGCATGATTTCATCAGGTGTAGATAATCTTGCAACCGAAGGCAAACTTATCAAAGATAAAAAAGAGAAGAAGAGTATCTGTGTGAATAAGCGCATATATTTCTTCCTGTTATTACCGCTTTAATGGTCTTTTAATTTATGTCTATTTAATCAGTTACACTGCGAAATTTTCTTTCCGAAAAAAATGAACCTTATTGCTGTATTACGGTATTGCACTATTGTTGTGTTGCTGTAATGAATGGGAGATTAAATTGGAATATTTGACTTTAAGATATAAGAATAGTCGCATAAACAAAAAAAATACAACTGTTCTGGTAGTAAGAGAAAAATAAAAAATAGTGATTTTTTATTTTATTGGGATTTCCTCCGGCCAGAGGGCCGGAGAAGTTATTGAAAGGAAATTGAGTCTTGAGTATTACACTTCAAGATAGTCGAGAATGCCGGAAGCGGCTTTCCTGCCTTCAGCAATGGCTGTGACCACTAAATCAGAACCACGAACCGCGTCTCCGCCTGCGAATATTTTGGGGTTACTGGTCTGGAAAGGCAGATCACTGGATTCTGGGGCGACAATGCGACCCTTTTGATCGAGACTGACTTGATGTTCATCCAGCCAGTTCATGGTATGAGGTTTGAAACCAAACGCCATGATCACAGCATCGGTTTCTATCAAGAATTCGGAATCTTGAATGGTTTCGGCTGGACGACGGCCTTTTTCATCCATGGCTCCCAGCTGTGTTTTCACAACCTTGACGCCACAAACTTGCCCTGCACTGTTAATTTCAATGTTAACTGGCTGGAGGTTGAAGCGAAACTCGACACCTTCTTCTTTGGCATTTTTCACTTCACGGCGGGAGCCTGGCATATTTTCTTCATCCCGCCGATAGGCACAGATAACACTGGTTGCCCCTTGACGAATTGAAGTACGAACACAATCCATTGCTGTATCACCGCCACCCAGCACCAAAACACGTTTACCTTTCATATCTACATAAGGCTGCGCTGGTAGAGAAGGGTAGCCCATCAACTGACGAGTATTGGCTATTAAAAAAGGCAAGGCATCATATACCCCGTCCGCATTTTCGTTTTCCAGCCCGCCGTGGATGGATTGATACGTACCAACCCCAAGAAAGACGGCATCAAATTCTTTTGTGAGTTCAGCCAGCGTGATGTCCTTACCTATTTCCGTATTTAAGCTGAATTCGATACCCATTCCGGAAAACATTTCACGGCGGCGGATCATGACCTCTTTTTCCAATTTAAAAGAGGGAATGCCAAATGTGAGTAAGCCGCCAATTTCAGGATGGCGATCATAAACCACTACTTGTACGCCGTTGCGGGACAGGACATCCGCACAGGCCAATCCTGCTGGGCCGGCACCAATCACTGCCACACGTTTGCCTGTCGGGGTGACATGCGACATATCTGGCTTCCAGCCCATTGCGATGGCCGTGTCGTTAATATAGCGTTCAATGCTGCCGATGGTGACAGCACCGAAATCGTCATTCAGCGTGCAGGCTCCTTCACACAGGCGATCTTGTGGGCAGACCCGCCCGCAGACTTCCGGTAGGCTGTTGGTCTGGTGTGACAATTCAGCCGCTTCGATGATGCGCCCTTCATTGGCGAGTTTCAGCCAGTTTGGAATGTAGTTATGTACGGGACATTTCCACTCACAGTACGGATTACCGCATGAAAGACAGCGATCTGCCTGTGCTTGCGCCTGAATCTCTGAAAATGGTTCGTAAATTTCTACAAACTCGATCTTTCGGATTTTCAACGGTTTTTTAGGCGGATCGACACGCTGTAAGTCGATAAATTGATAAACATTCTGACTCATTATTGACTCCTTACTGCGCCTGAACCCGCAATTCCGCAGAGGAACGGCTACGGTGTCCCAACAACGCACTGACATCACTGGATTTAGGTTTAACCAGCGCAAATTTATTAACCCATTGTGACCAATTTTCCAATATGCTTTCGCCATGTTGAGAATTCGTCAGACGGACGTGTTCAGTGATTAATCCCCGCAGATGTTCTTTGTGAATGGCGAGGGTATCCATTGAGAGAACTTCCACCAGTTCTGGGTTGACGCGTTTGCGGAAATCATCGAATTCATCAAGCACGTAAGCGAATCCGCCAGTCATGCCAGCGCCGAAATTTACGCCAGTGCTGCCGAGAACACAGACGATCCCGCCAGTCATGTATTCACAGCCATTATCGCCGATCCCCTCGATCACGGTGATGGCACCTGAATTACGCACAGCGAAGCGTTCACCCGCACGTCCGGCAGCGAAGAGTTTTCCGCCTGTCGCACCATAAAGACAAGTGTTGCCGATGATAGTGGCTTCGTTGCTTCTGAATGCTGAACCCATTGGAGGATGGATGGCAATGCGGCCACCCGCCATGCCTTTACCGACATAATCATTGGCATCGCCAGTTAAGGTCAGTTCGACACCGCCAGCATTCCAGACCCCAAAACTTTGCCCGGCGGTTCCGGTGAAATGCAGTTTGATCGGATCGGCAGCCAGCCCTTGGTCACCATATCGTGTTGCGATTTCACCAGAGAGAGAAGCGCCAACAGAGCGATCGGTATTTTGGATATCAAAATAGAACGCTTTACTCTGCGAATTCTCTACATAAAGCATGGCTTGTGCGACGATCGATTTATTCAGCTCACCTTGATCAAAAGGCGGGTTATCTTCCTCGCAATGCAGGGCTTTGCCCGCATGAGGTACAGCCGTTTCTAACAATGGCTCAAGATTGAGCTTGCTTTGCTTGGCAGAAATACCTTCAAGTATTTCCAGCAAGTCTGTTCGACCAATCAAGTCAGTGAGCTGCTTAACGCCCAATTGCGCCATTAGTTCACGTGTCTCCTGCGCAATAAAGTGGAAATAATTAATCACTCTTTCTGGCAGGCCGTGATAGTGAGATTGACGCAATTTTTCATCTTGCGTTGCCACACCGGTAGCACAGTTATTTAAGTGGCAGATCCGCAAATATTTACAGCCGAGGGCAACCATTGGGCCAGTACCAAAACCAAAACTTTCCGCTCCTAAAATAGCGGCTTTGATGATATCCACCCCTGTTTTCAATCCACCGTCAACCTGAAGGCGGATTTTATGGCGCAGCCCATTGGCAACCAATGCCTGTTGGGTTTCCACGAGTCCCAATTCCCACGGGCAACCAGCATATTTGACGGAAGACAGAGGACTTGCACCAGTTCCACCGTCATAACCGGCAATGGTAATCAGATCGGCATAGGCTTTGGCTACACCTGTGGCGATGGTTCCCACGCCCGGTTCTGAAACCAGTTTGACTGAAATCAGAGCCTTCGGGTTAACCTGCTTAAGATCGAAAATCAGTTGGGCCAGATCTTCAATAGAATAAATATCGTGATGTGGCGGCGGAGAAATCAGAGTGACACCCGGTACGGAGTAGCGCAATTTGGCGATATAAGGTGTTACCTTATCTCCCGGCAACTGACCCCCTTCTCCCGGTTTTGCGCCTTGGGCGACTTTTATCTGGATCACATCGGCACTGGCCAGATACGCAGGCGTCACCCCAAATCGGCCAGAGGCGACTTGCTTTATGCGGGAAACTTTCTTCGTACCGTAACGAGCGGGATCTTCCCCACCTTCGCCGGAGTTGGAAAAACCACCCAGCGTATTCATCGCTTCCGCCAGCGCCTCGTGGGCTTCAGGGCTTAGTGCGCCAATCGACATCGCTGCTGTATCAAAACGTTTGAACAGATCTTCTGCTGATTCAACATCTTCAATGGCGATCGGTTCATCTTTAGGAGAGAGGGTAAGCAGATCCCGCAATGTTGTGATGGGGCGTCCATTCACCAATTCGGAATATTTCTGGTAATCACTGTACTTGCCACTGTGAACCGCTGCTTGCAATGTGCTGACAACATCAGGGTTATAAGCATGATATTCTCCATTATGAACATATTTCAGCAACCCTCCCTGATCGATGGCGTGGCGGTGCAGCCATGCCCGTTTGGAAAGATTACGCAAATCTTGTTCAAAATCGCTGAAATCTGCCCCCTGAATACGGCTGACGACACCATTGAAACAGATATCAGTCACCTCAGTATGCAGGCCGACGGCTTCGAACAATTTAGAGCAGCGGTAAGAGGAAATGGTGGAAATGCCCATTTTGGACATAATCTTATACAGCCCTTTATTAATGCCGTTACGATAATTCAGCATAACGCGGGCATATGGCGTATTGATTATTGTGCCATCATCCACCATTTTGCTCAGTGATTCATACGCCAGATAAGGGTAAACAGCGGTAGCCCCAAAGCCCAGCAACACTGCAAAATGATGCGGATCACGGGCACTGGCGGTTTCTACGATCAAGTTGGCATCACAGCGCAGGTTTTTCTCGACCAAACAGTGCTGAATAGCCCCGACAGCCATTGGTGCAGGGATCGGCAGTCTTTCTGGTGAAATATGGCGATCAGTTAGCACCAGCAATACCGCACCATTGCGCACGAGTTCTTCTGCTTTTCTACATAAGGTTGAAACAGCGCTCTTAAGGCTGGTCTCCTGTGGGTTGAAGGTCAAATCCAGCGTATCAGCGCGATAATAGGATTCTTGCTGTGTAGTCAGTTGCACGAAATCAGAGTAAAGCAGAACTGGGGATTCAAAACTCAGTCGATGAGCCTGCCCCTCCGCTTCACAAAAGACATTCATTTCTCGCCCAATACGGGTAGCCAGTGACATCACATGGGCTTCACGCAGTGGATCGATAGGCGGGTTGGTGACTTGGGCAAATTGCTGGCGGAAATAATCATAGATGATGCGTGGACGACTGGAAAGTACGGCAAACGGTGTATCATCCCCCATTGAGCCTGTTGCTTCCTGGGCATTTTCGCCGAGGGAACGGATAATCTGATCCAGCTCTTCATGACTGTAAGCAAATTGCTTGTGATAAGTTGTCAACAGATGATCATCCAAATCCCTCTGACCGACTTGGTTTTCCGGCAATTCTTCAAATGGGGTCAAACGCCTGACGTTTTTCTCTAGCCATTCTTTATAAGGGTGGCGGCTTTTCAAATCATTATCAGTTTCAGCAGAATGAAGAATACGGCCTTCATAGGTATCGATCACCATTAGCTCACCCGGACCAACACGGCCCTTCTCGACGACTTCATCGGGTTGGTAATCCCAAATACCGACTTCAGAAGCACAAGTAATCAGCTTATCTGTGGTGATGACATAACGGGCAGGGCGCAAGCCATTGCGATCCAGATTACAGGCTGCATAACGCCCATCGGAAATAACGATGCCGGCTGGCCCGTCCCACGGCTCCATATGCATAGAGTTGAAATCGAAGAACGCACGCAAGTCGTCATCCATATCAGGATTATTCTGCCATGCAGGTGGAACCAGCAGGCGCATTGCGCGAATTAAATCCATGCCACCATTGAGGAACAGCTCCAGCATATTGTCCAATGAACTGGAGTCTGAACCTGTTTCATTAACGAAAGGCGCAGCAGTATGCACATCGGGGATGAGTGGCGTGCGGAACTTATAGGCTCTGGCTTTAGCCCATTCACGGTTTCCGGTAATGGTATTAATTTCCCCATTGTGAGCCAGATAGCGAAACGGTTGCGCTAACGGCCAGCGGGGAACCGTATTAGTTGAAAAGCGCTGGTGGAACAAGCAGATAGAAGATTCCATTCGCAAATCGGCCAAATCTGGATAGAAACGTGGCAAATCGACAGCCATGCACAGGCCTTTGTAAACCGTGACCAGATTAGACAGGCTACAAATATAAAAATCGTTATCAGTGATACGTTTTTCTATACGGCGCCGGGCAACGAACAAGCGGCGTTCCAGATCTTGTGACCGCCATCCAGCAGGTGCATTGACAAAAATTTGCTCAATACGGGGGAGGCTTGATAGGGCAATATCGCCCAAAATATCACGATTAACGGGAACTTCCCGCCAGCCCACAATGGATAAAGTTTCGTGTTGTAATTCTTGTTCGATGATGTCACGGCATGATTGGGCGATTTTGGCATCCTGGCTTAGAAACAGCATGCCGATAGCATAGTTCTTGGCGAGCCGCCATGACTGCTCGCTAGCGATCATTTGAAAAAAACGATCGGGTTTTTGCATTAATAAGCCACAGCCGTCGCCCGTTTTGCCATCTGCCAAAATCGCGCCCCGATGCTGCATCCGAGCCAGTGCATGTATAGCTGTGCGCACCACTTTGTGGCTTGGTTCTCCTTCAATATGCGCAATTAATCCAAAACCACAGTTATCTTTTTCCTGCAATTTATCATACAACATTGTAACGCTCCCCAAGTTCTGTCCGACTCTCACATCACTCGCGAGATGATGTAGATATATTATTTCTACGGGCGTCTGATTTGCGCCCTCAGTTAAACACCACTTGTTTTATTGGCAATAACAAGCGGTAAATCGAAATGATGTCATGTTATGTCACTGCATAAATATGAAACGGATGATTATCCGATAGGTGATTTTCAGTGAATTCCCAACTTAGCGATAAAAATAGAGCAGGTCAAATAGCGTTGAATTACGTTTTTCGTGATGGGGATTTATTTATTTATTTGAATTTAATATAAAAATAATGACATTTTGTATTTTGTGACCCAGATCATGAGTCTTAAATGATGTGAGCTATATCACTAAAATTACCGATTATCTATTTTATATATGCTTTAAAATAAGAAAAAATAAGATTTTTATTCTTGTTTTATAGAAAACATAAGAATTATATTGCGTATTTTGTGTTCAGCAAGAATAAATAATTGATTGTTTTTAACTCACCAAAAAAGGAATAGAAGATTAACTGCATAATTATTCTATTGTTGTGTGCTTTTATTCCTTGTGGGTATTAAGGATGATATCCCTCAACGAAGTTAAGGGTTTTTTACGTTATGATTCAATCTGATGACTTTACTGGGAGTGATTATGAAGCTGATTCGAGGGCTTGCCCAATATTATGTAGATTTGATGATGAAGCTAGGACTGGTGCGTTTTTCAATATTGCTCGCATCTGCCTTGGTTATTCTTGCGATGGCTATGCAAATGGCGGTTACATTCGTATTGCATGGGGAAGTACAGAGTATTGATTTAATCCGCTCTATCTTTTTTGGCTTGTTGATCACCCCTTGGGCGGTTTATTTCCTTTCCATTGTGGTGGAGCAACTTGAAGAATCCCGCCAGCGTTTATCCGGTTTGGTCGCAAAACTTGAAGAAATGCGTCAGCGTGATGCGACACTGAATCTGCAACTCAAAGAAAACATTTCTCAATTGAATCAGGAGATCAGTGACAGGGAAAAAGTGGAAAAAGCCCATCTGATATTGTTGGATAAACTCAAATTGGAAATGGAGCATCGTGAAAAAACTCAGATTGAGCTTGAGCAGCAATCAATACTATTGCGTTCATTTCTAGATGCTTCTCCGGATTTGGTTTATTACCGCAATGAAGATAATGAATTTTCCGGTTGTAATCGGGCGATGGAACTACTGACTGGCAAAAGTGAAAAACAGCTCATTGGTCTGACACCGACGGAAGTTTACGATAAAGAAATCGCCAGTAAGGTGATGGAAACCGATGAAAAAGTATTTCGTCACAATGTATCCCTGACTTACGAACAGTGGCTGGTTTATCCTGATGGGCGCAAAGCCTGTTTTGAACTCAGAAAAGTCCCTTTTTATGATCGCGTTGGGAAGCGACACGGACTGATGGGATTCGGACGCGATATCACTGAGCGTAAGCGCTATCAGGATGCGTTGGAGAATGCCAGCAGGGATAAGACCACTTTTATCTCTACAATTAGCCATGAGCTTCGTACGCCTTTGAATGGCATCGTTGGCTTGAGCCGAATTCTGATGGATACCGACTTAACACAGGAACAATGTAAATATTTGGAGACGATCCATGTCAGCGCCATCACTTTGGGTAATATTTTCAATGATATCATTGAATTAGATAAAATTGAGCGTCGCAAAGTTCAGCTTGATAACCAACCGATTGATTTCACCAGTTTTATGGCGGATTTAGAAAACATTTCAGGGCTATTGGCGCAGCCGAAAGGCATTAAATTCGTGCTGGAACCAGAGCAATCATTGCCCACCAAAGTGTTGACTGATGGAACTCGCTTGCGACAAATCTTGTGGAACCTGATTAGCAATGCCGTGAAATTTACCTCTAAAGGGGAAATTCGGGTTCGTATCTGGCGTGAAGAAGGCGAACGTCTATTATTTGAAGTGACGGATTCTGGCATTGGTATTCCTTCTGATGAGCTAGAAAAAATCTTCGCCATGTATTACCAAGTGACAGACAGCGCCGGTGGTCGTCCTGCGACAGGAACGGGTATTGGTCTTGCTGTTTCTAAGCGCCTTGCTCACAGCATGGGAGGGGACATTGCTGTGGCAAGCACGCTAGGTACAGGTTCTTGCTTTACTTTATCTGTTGTTGCTCCAGTCATTGATGAACACCCCGAAGGAAAGGAAGAGCAAGATACTCTGCCATTACCTGCACTCAACGTCCTGCTGGTGGAAGATATTGAGTTGAACGTTATTGTTGCCCGTTCTGTATTGGAGAAATTGGGGAATAGTGTGGATGTTGCCATGAATGGCCATGATGCACTGGCGATGTTTGATCCTGATGAGTATGACTTGGTGTTACTGGATATCCAATTACCGGATATGACTGGGCTTGATATTGCCCGTCAATTACACCGGCGTTACTCCTCTCAATCTTTGCCTCCATTGATCGCCCTGACAGCGAATGTATTAAAGGATAAAAAAGAATACCTTGATGCTGGTATGGACGGCGTACTCAATAAACCGCTCTCCGTCAAGGAATTGACTGCCATGATAGAAAAATATTGGGGTAAGGCATCGGAATCTGGAGGTACATTACAGGAGGCTGATGTTGATATTGTGAAGAAGGGTGAAGAACGGCTCGACACAGAGATGCTTAACCAATATATCGACTTGGTTGGGCCAAAAATGATTGCTGACAACCTGATTATTTTTGAAACCATGATGCCAAGTTACCTTGCCTTGCTGGATTCAAACATGACCGCCAGAGATCAGAAAGGGATTACGGAAGAAGCACATAAAATCAAGGGAGCTGCGGGTTCTGTAGGATTGCTCCACTTGCAGCAGCTGGCTCAGCAGATTCAATCCCCTGATTTACCGGCATGGTGGGATAATGTTCAAGATTGGGTCGATGAGTTAAAGTTGGAATGGAAAAATGATATAGAAACATTAAGAAACTGGTTATCGGGCGCTACAAAAAAATAACCCCAACCGAAGTTGGGGTGCGCGAATACTGCGCCAACACCAGGGAAACTTGTTTACCCGCTTATCTAAGATTTGTTTTCGGTGCGAGTAGTTAAAGAATTCTTCCACACAGAACACAGGTACCAACATAGCAAAGATAAGATTTTTTGTTACAAGATTCATTAAAATCTGTGATGAAGATTGGTGTTTAACCCTCTAAGGGGTTAAGCATTAATCTACTACAAATGGAGAGAAATATGAAATCTGTTGCCATTATATTGAGTGGATGCGGAGTGTACGACGGAAGTGAAATTCACGAATCAGTTCTGACTATGCTCTCTTTGAGCCGTCTTGGCGCCAAAGTGTCTTTTTTTTCGCCTGATGAGGCACAACATCATGTTATTAATCACCTTAATGGAGAAGAGAAAAAAGAAAGCCGTCATGTAATGGAAGAATCTGCTCGTATAACACGCGGAAATATGCAGCCTTTATCTAAAGTTGATATTAATGAGTTGGATGCATTGATTATTCCAGGGGGTTTTGGTGCAGCCAAGAATTTGTGTAATTTTGCATTTAAAGGATCAGATTGCGAAATAAATAAAGAATTATTAAGTATTGTGCAGGCAATGCATAAACAAGGCAAACCAATGGGGTTTATGTGCATTGCTCCTGTTATGGTACCTAAAATATTAGGCAGGCCGATAAAAGTCACCATCGGCAATGATCCGGAAACGGCGGCCCAAATAGAGAGAATGGGAGGCATACATGTTGAGTGTCCAGTTGATGATATTGTCATTGATTTTGAAAACAAAATTTTAACAACACCAGCCTATATGCTTGCAGAATCTTTGTCTGAAGCAGAAAAGGGAATTGATAAGTTGGTTAGGAAAATATTGGAAATGATTGAGTAATCGGATGAGAAATCCTTTTTCAATATTGTGGCGCTGGTTGAAAAGAATTGTGGTGACGATCACGATTCTGTGGTTTGTTGCTGCAATCGCCTTTTCATTTCTGCCAGTGCCGTTTTCTATGTTGATGATAGAGCGACAAATTATCTCCGTAGTGTCAATTAATTTCTCTTATGTTTCCCGTTCATCATGGGTAGATCAGAATCAAATTTCACCTTATATGACATTAGCCGTCATTGCCGCGGAGGATCAAAAATTTCCAAAACATTGGGGGTTTGATTTTGATGCTATCGAAACTGCAATGGAACATAATAAAAAATATCAGAAGCGGATACGGGGTGCGTCGACAATTTCTCAGCAAACGGCCAAAAATTTATTTTTATGGGAAGGACGTAGTTGGGTGAGAAAGGGATTGGAGGCGGGAATGACGACTGTACTGGAATTACTGTGGTCAAAGAAACGCATTTTGACGGTCTATCTCAATATTGCTGAGTTTGGCAGTGGCATTTTTGGGGTCGAAGAAGCCGCCCGGCATTACTTTGATAAGCCTGCCGGACGGCTGACTGCCTCTGAAGCCGCATTGCTTGCTGCTGTACTACCGAATCCCCACCGTTATAAAGTGAATGCTCCCTCTGCTTATGTGTTACAACGCCAGCAATGGATTTTGCGGCAAATGCAATTGATGGGGGAAGAGAGTTACCTAAAGAAAAATAAATTGAGATAGATGATGGAAACAATGTGTTAGTCGAGTGTTAAGAACAAAAATAAAAAAGCGGCGCTGATTTGCGCCGCCTTGATAGGTTCTAGTTGAGATAGGTAAAAGCTGTTGTCACACGCTTGGCACCGCTGGTTTCGCTGGCAATTTTCGCTGCGGCCGCCCCTTCTTGTTTAGTCACAATGCCAAACAAAAAGACTTCACCGTCTTCTGTCACCACTTTAATGCTGGATGACTTCACTGCGTCACTAGCTAAAATTTTGGAACGAACTTTGGTTGTCAGCCAAGTATCTGTGGAGGCAATGCCCAGTGAAACAGGATTGCCTTGACGGATCTCGTTATACACTACGTTGGTGCCTTCAACTTTTGAGGCAATTTGTTTTGCCCGATCAGCCAGAGCCATATTTGGGCTTTGTCCAGTTAAAAGAACTCTGTCTTGATACACCGTCACTACCACACGGGCTTGAGACTTAATTTGTGGATCCTTGCTGATGGCGTTGCTGACACGGGCTTCCAGCGTGGTATCGTCAACTTGTTGTCCAATTGTTCGCGGATCTGAACCCGCTTTTGTGGCAATCGCGGCAGAACCCACGACGGCGGCACCAATACATCCTTGTAATAGGATTGCACTGAAACATACCAATAATAGAGAAAACAACCGCATTAGTTGGCTCCTTACTCATCCTGATGAGGAAATAACGTATTGTCGATTAAGTCGCACAGACAATTGATTGTCAACATATGGACTTCTTGAATCCTGATACTGTGATGTGAGGGGATACGGATTTCAACATCCTGAGGCCCCAGCAACCCTGCCACTTCACCACCGTCGTAACCCGTCAGCGCAACAATCGTCATATCACGCGTGACAGCAGCTTCCACGGCTTTGATAATATCCCGACTATTTCCATGCGTAGAAATGGCGAGCAGGACGTCTCCGGTATGCCCTAATGCTCTGACCTGTTTGGCGTAGATTTCGTCAGGCTGTTTACTGTTGGCGATAGCCGTGATCACCACATTATCCGCATTCAGCGACAGAGCTGGCAGACTTGGCCGCTCTGTTTCAAAGCGATTGATCATGCTGGCGGCAAAACGCTGTGCGGTTGCGGCAGATCCGCCATTACCGCAGCAAAGAATTTTGTTGCCGTTCAGCAGTGATTGAACCATCATCATTGCGGCGCGTGATATTGCGTCGGGTAATGCTTCTGCTGCTGCGATCTGAGTTTGAATACTCTCTGTAAAGCAGACTTTAATTCTATCCAGCACGTTATGACCTATGTATATTGAAATCTATTTATTTAGCGAGAAAATTAAGAATCTACCGAAATAGGTTCTCATTCAGGGTGAAAGCATTTTTCAGCCATTCAAATTTCTGACCTGTCATCGCACAAACATCAAAGCGGCACGATGCCGTTTCCAGACATTCATTGCGTTGGTATAGCCAAACCGCAGCAGTATGCAATAGCTTTTTACGCTTACTTTGGGTAATTGTAGCAATGGCATCGCCATATTGTGCGTTCTGACGGAAACGGACTTCGACGAATACCCATGTGTGTTTATCACGCATGATCAGATCGATTTCTCCGCCACGAATTTTCACATTCTCTGCAACAAAGACAAGCCCCTGTTTTTGCAAAAAATATTTAGCTTTAAGTTCGTAATGGTGTCCTAGCGCATAGCGATTCGTTGTTGGTTTTTTCATCCTGAAATGACCACGAAAATATTATATCTATTGAATTACAGTCAGTGACGTTGAAGGCGCGCCATCATTTGAACGCGCCCATATTCACATCATTTATAGCGCTTATTGTACCGCATTACTGTGACCAGAATGATTCAGGCGATCTGAATCATTCAAGCCATCGGGATTATTCACACTGCCAGTGTTACTAGTACTGTCAGTATGATTGATACTTTCCATATGATTAGTATTATCGGTGCGATTTTCGATCGTAATACGCCCGTTATTGAACTGCATCCAAGGTAATTGGCGCAAGATGGTGCAATTATCCGTGACGGAAAGCTCTCCCGAGGCACCATTCAGGCTGAACCCCGCGCCTTGCTGCATTTGCGTAAACTGATTAGCCAGTGACCATGCATCTATTCCCATTGCGTAGAGGCGCATCAAGGAGTAATCATTAGCAAATTTTTTGGCAGCTTGCTGCATCAACGGCACATTCATGCCCGTTAATAATGGGATGTCACTAAATTGCATACCATCCATCTCTAAACGGAAATCTGGGCCTGAGCCTGATTTATTGCTGCGTGAATTGGCATAGAGCGCAGGTTTTTTACGGGAGCTGATTGCCATATCGATCATTGGCTTGATGATGGTCAGTTCGTCCGTTGTTGCGACAATGTAAACGGCATCTACTGGGCCATTGGCAGAGTTTGTGGAAATAACCGACGTATTCGCATTGGTCTGATCTATCGCTGCATCTGGCATGGAGGTACTGACAGGAATTGGTGTGCCAGACAGGCGAATGCCAACGCCACGGTTCATGGATTGCCTCATTTCGCCCGGCGTTCCAAAAGATTGTTGCAATACCCTCTGCCCTCCCAGTTTTTGCCATTCGCCTGCAAAGGCTTTTGCAACCCGAGTGCCTAAGTCAGTACGAGGGATTAACACTAGAGGATTAAGCTTCTGCTGTTGCCAGATATGCATGGCAGCATTTTTCGCTTCATCTTCAGGAGACAGTGAAAAATAACAGATATTTGCCTGCATTTGAGGCACATCTAGCTCATTCAGAGCCAGAATATTCAATGGAGTCTCAATCTGTGCCAACTGTTCCACATTGGGTTTCAGCAATGGCCCGACAACCAATGTGACACCATCTTGTTCAGCTTGTGCCAGCAGATTGGCGAGTGGCTGGCTGTTAGTGTCATAGACTTTTACAGCTTGATCGTTGATGGGGGCTTCATTAATCGCAGAGGATGTTGATGCCGTAGTGGCAACATCAGTATTTTCTGAATTTGAAGTGTCGGCGTTTGCTGCATTGGGTAGTTCGGTATTGGTTGTATTGCTTGAATCGGTGACATTCATAGGCAATGACGGCTTTGGCAATCCTTTTTGTGCATCAAGGAAACCTTGACGAATAGCTTCACCGAACACTTTTGCCTGACCGCTCAAAGGCAGTAATAACCCAATTGTGGCTCGGCTGTCCTTTGTTTTTTGCAGCATTTTTTGCAATGCCGTGGGTAAACTACGTGCAGCAGGGTTGTTTGAATAGCGGATTTGCCAATCATGGATGGCGGAACGCAATTTATCGAGATCTTGCTTATTAGTCTGGTAGGTATTGAGTAAATCAAGCCAGCCCTGCAACGTATATTCATTGGCATTAATCACCAATTCGCTGAGTTGCTGTGGAGAAAGATTCGTCAGTAACTGCCATGTCTCATCAATGTTTTTCTGGCGGGCTGCTTCGTCTGTTGCATGGTGTTCCGATAAATAGGTTTCCAGTGCAATGTAAGCGCGGATAACATCCAATGAGGGTTGATTCTGGGCTGCGTCAATAATGGCTTGATAGCGGTTAATCTCTGCGCTGATATTATCCTGAGGCTTAGAAGTTGGTTGCCCTTGCTGTTCGGGCGTGGTACACCCTGCAATAATCATAGTCGACAGCAGCGCTGTGTAGACTAAACCAGTTTTGAAACGCACAAGAATTGAGGGAAGCATACTGTATCCAGTGATGTTTTTTTCAAAGATGCTCAATTTTAAATCGGTCATTCGGATGAAACAATGAATCAAACCAATCGAGCAGTGGTTACGACATCCACGCTATATGTTGTGCCAACCCCTATTGGAAATCTGGGGGATATTACTCAGCGTGCTCTTGAAGTTCTTAAACATGTCGATCTGATTGCAGCCGAAGATACGCGACATACTGGCTTGTTGCTTCAACATTTTGCCATTAATGCGCGCATGTTCGCACTTCATGATCATAATGAACAGCAGAAAGCAGATCAATTAATTGCGAAACTGGAACAAGGGATAAGCATCGCGTTGGTGTCTGATGCGGGTACGCCTTTGATCAACGATCCAGGCTATCATCTTGTCCGTCGTTGTCGTGAAGCCGGTATCAAGGTGGTTCCACTGCCAGGCCCTTGCGCAGCGATTACAGCGCTGTCTGCTGCGGGTCTGCCTTCCGATCGTTTTTGCTATGAAGGCTTCCTGCCTGCAAAAAGCAAGGGGCGTCAGGATACTTTGCGTGAGTTGACGCAAGAGTCGCGAACGCTGATCTTCTACGAATCGACACATCGTCTGTTGGACAGTTTAGAAGATATTGTAGAAGTATGGGGCGCAGATCGTTATGTCGTGCTGGCACGGGAACTGACCAAAACGTGGGAATCCATTCAAGGAATGCCCGCTGGCAGGCTTCTGGAGTGGATTAGGGAAGATGAAACTCGCCGTCGGGGAGAAATGGTGTTGATTGTAGAAGGGTATCGCAAACCTGCGGACGATAGCTTGCCTCCGGAAGCTCTGCGGACACTGGCATTGCTGCAAAAAGAGCTGCCATTGAAAAAAGCTGCGGCACTGACGGCAGAGATCCACGGTGTGAAGAAGAATGCCCTGTACCGCTATACCCTTGATCAAAACTCAGCCCTTGATCAAATTGAAGAAGACGCGTGAAAATCCCTATACATTGGGCATTAAACCTCTTATAATCCGCGCCGGAGTTGACCAGACAGTCGCCGCTTTACCGCTCACCTTCGGGAGAAGTAAAGGGGAGGAAAGTCCGGGCTCCACAGGGCAGGGTGCCAGATAACGTCTGGGAGGTGAAAGCCTACGACCAGTGCAACAGAGAGCAAACCGCCGATGGCCCATTTTTGTTTGCAAAAACAAGTTTGGGATCAGGTAAGGGTGAAAGGGTGCGGTAAGAGCGCACCGCGCGGCTGGCAACAGTCCGTGGCACGGTAAACTCCACCCGGAGCAAGACCAAATAGAGGTTCACATGGTACGGCCCGTATCGAACCCGGGTAGGTTGCTTGAGCCAGTGCGCAAGTGCTGGCCTAGATGAATGGCTGTCCAAGACAGAACCCGGCTTATCGGTCAACTTCACAAATTTAGCCCTATAAAGCATCTGCTTTATAGGGCTTATTTATTTTTTGGTAAGACGAAATTGACACCGCATCAGGGGTAATCAGTCAGCCAAATCAATTAACAGGCCCCGAAATAGGGGGTCCGCCTGCAATATCACTTCCTGTTCTTCCTGAATAAATACACCATCTCCACATTTAATCTCAAGGTCACTATTTTTGTTGCCATTAATCCTCGCATTGCCACTGATGGATTGCAGATAGGCATGCTTGCCCCGTAAAGACAAAATTTGGTTATCACGGTTTTTGACCACAAGGTAGCTTATCCATACCTGCTGGCGCAGATGCATGCTGTTGTTTTCTGATGTCGGAGAGGCCAGCAATGTTAATGGCCTATTTGGCAGAACCTTGCGTTGTAATGGTTGTGTTTCTTGCTGGGGACAGGCATTAAGCCAGAGTTGCAGCCGTGTCAGTGGTATTTTGTCGCTGGGGTTATGTTCACTGTAACTAATGCCCTGACGGGCAGAAAACAGCAGACAATCACCTTGTTGTGCGTAGATATGGTTTCCTTCGCTATCATGATATTGGGCTTCTCCTTGCAGGATAATATTCAAAATATCAACATGAGGGTAAGATTTGGGCTGAAATTCGGCTTTCGGCGCTAAAATTTCCTGATTAAGAACGCGTAGTGCTCGGTAGTTCAAAAATTTCGGGTCAAAATAGTGACCAAATGAAAAAGTATAGCGGGCTTGTAACCAGCCATAATCGGCTGTTCCGCATTGATTGGCTGTTCTCGTTATTATCATAACTGTCATCTCGTTAACCAATAGACCTATTAATCTCGATCCTAATTATCTGGACGTTGAAATGTTAGCCAGTTAATCTGGTGACTATATTCAAAATTCCTGATTGAGAAAAATATGGGCAAAGAACGTGCGCTTACATTGGAATCCCTGCGGGTCATGGATGCGATAGACCGACGGGGAAGTTTTGCGGCGGCGGCAGATGAATTGGGGCGGGTTCCTTCCGCATTGAGTTATACCATGCAGAAATTGGAAGAAGAGCTGGATGTAGTGTTGTTTGATCGTTCTGGCCATCGCACGAAATTTACCAATGTTGGCCGGATGTTACTGGAGCGGGGCCGGTTATTGCTTGAGGCTGCGGATAAACTGACGGCAGATGCGGAAGCGCTGGCCCGTGGTTGGGAAACGCACCTGACTATTGTGTGTGAAGCCCTGTTTCCGATTGCATCCCTTTTCCCCCTTGTGGATAGATTGGCGAATAAATCGAATACACAGCTTTCGTTAATAACAGAAGTATTGGCAGGGGCTTGGGAACGTTTGGGAACGGGATATGCTGATATTGTGATTGCGCCAGATCTTCATTTCAGGGCCTCGGCAGAAGTGAACTCACGTAAACTTTATTCCATAAACAATGTCTATGTTGCCAGCATGGATCACCCTATCCATCAGGAACCTGAACCTTTGTCTGATTCCACGCGAGTGAAGTACCGTGGGATAGCCGTAGCTGATACGGCAAGGGAACGCCCTGTGCTGACGGTTCAATTATTGGATAAACAATCTCGCCTGACGGTAAGTTCGCTGGAAGACAAGCGCCGTGCGCTTTTGGCAGGATTGGGAGTGGCAACGATGCCATACCCGATGGTAGAACAGGATATTGCCGAAGGCCGCTTGCGGGTCGTTGGTTCGGAATATAGCCATGAAACCAACATTATCATGGCATGGCGGCGCGATAGCATGGGAGAAGCCAAGTCTTGGTGCCTGCGTGAAATTCCTAAATTGTTTATGAACCGGGTTGTTTATGAACCAATAACTCGAACGAAAAAATAAACTACGTAAGATAAAGAAAAGCCCCTTGCTGCGAATAAACAGCAAGGGGCTTTTCTAATCGATTTAAAGCTGCAGCTAATAAAAGGAGAATTACCAGTTTTTCTTCAATGCACCGTCGATACTGAATCTGCCTGGCCCCATCATGGCCAGCATCAGGTAGCCCGCGCCGATGGAGAAATTTTTCAGGAACATCGTCATGTTCATGCCATCTGAAAAATCATTGTGGAACAGAATGGCTGTCAGGATACAAAAAATGAATATAAATACTGACGTAGTACGGGTCAGCAGGCCGAACATCACAGCAAGCCCACCGCCAAGTTCAAGTAAAATAGTCAGTGGCAGTAAAATGCCTGGCACCTGCATGGCTTCCATAAAGGCTTGTGTTCCCGCATAGGCATCACCCAATTTTCCATACCCCGCGATAATAAAAAGAACAGATATTAAAATGCGGGCGGCCAACAGGCCACTATCTTCAAATTTTTTCATGAATGTCTCCAAGGATACCGCGGGTAACGATAAATAAGTTGTTTGTTTAGATTTAAATGACCAATAAATGAACAAAAAGGCACAATTTATTAATCATTATCTGATGGGAGGTATTCTAAGGAGAGGTGTTATTCGTTGATAGTAAGGAATATTAACAATTTTATGCAGTTTTTTTGAAGGGATTCTTCAGCATGCGGAAAGAGATTTGAATAAGAGCCAAAGTTGCACAATCAGTGTTAGCGTGATTAACGCTTATTATGGTTAACCTTTATCCTAGCTAACCTTTATATAGTGTATTTCGTACTATTTTCATGATCCCTAAGATGCTGATCATATGGCGTGACCAGCGATAAAATTTTTTGGGGTAGCATAGGCCATAAAACAGGGCAATGCCAGAACCAATAGCAACATACGGTTTGAAGGCAAGCAGGGTTTGCCAACCTTTATCATAAGGTTGTGTGATTTCAAGCCAGTGTTGGCTGTATATAGAGAGTGACTGCCGTTGTTGCTGGATCTCGTTTAATAGCCGCTGTTTTCGTAACTTTCGCTGATGACGCCACGATTTATTCATGATGGATCATCCTCCAGCATTTTGCGATCAATATTCAGTTGTTCGCGGGTTGCGTTAAGAAACGTCAGCTTTCGGGCTTTTTTGATCGTCCATATTGCAGTAAACACGGCGAGAAACAGTAAAATTCCGGCAGTAATAGCCATTGCCGTTATCCGGTAGGCAGGATCGATGGCCCAGAATATCAGTATTAACAGGCACATCAGACCAAAGCCCGCGAATAACAATGTAAACCCTACCATCAACAGCAGTTGTACCAGCGTTGCTGTACCTTCCTCCAACTCAACAGCAACGAGCTGGATACGGGTTTCAACCATACGAACAACAATTGCTGCTCCTCGCCGTAAAGTATCAAAGAGCCCTTTTCCAGGGCCTTGCGAGTGGGGGGATTGAGTCATCTCAGCGCCTTGACAGCAGGATACCTAATACAACGCCAACAGCCGCTCCGATACCGACACTGGTCCACGGATTTTCACGAACATAACTATCCGCATGAACGGCAATTTCTTTGGTTTGATCTACCAGCTTATCGCTAGCATCACTGAGTGTAACCCGCGCATCTTTCAGCATTTTTTCCGCTTTGCTGCGTAGTTTTTCCAGTTCAGCCTTGGATTTGTCACTGGAGTTATTGAGAACTTCTTCCAGAGTGTCTGCAAGGGATTGCAACTCAGCTCGTAAATCTTCAGAGTCTTCAGGGCTTTTCTTCTGTGGCATTACCTATCTCCTTAAATATACGATGGACGAGCTTCTAACATAGTCGCTTTTATAAGGAGTTTAAAGGGAGAATAGATGAAAGATTGTCACAATATTTTGCAAATTAATCTTAAATACTGATTGAAGTGGATGGGCAGGGCAGCTTAATGGACAAGGTGAAATGGGTAGGGAGAGTAATGCCCTGTGGTATATTTTCTCCGAATACCACAGGGCAACATGAAGGATTACGGTAGGGGATTATTGGTGCGTTTCTTGCGCCAAATGACTACCAGACTGCCAATTAAGCCAATAAGTAACAGACCCAGTGGTAATAGCACCAAAAAATTCATCAAATACTCTTCGTACTGGCGGAACAGGGGGCTTTTACCGAGTGCATAACCTAATGTTGTTAGAATAGTTACCCACAGGAACCCGCTGAGCCAATTGAATATTTGAAAACGTCCATTATTCAACCCCGCAAGGCCGGCCAGTGTTGGCAGCAAGGTTCTGACAAAAGCAAGGAAACGGCCTATCAGCAACGCGGATAAGCCATGACGATGGAATAAGTTATGTGCGCGCTGATGATAATGTGCGGGAAGGTGTGACAACCAGCCCTGAACTAATTTCGTATTGCCAAGCCATCGCCCCTGAAGATACCCAACCCAGCAGCCGAGACTTGCTCCGACGGTGAGAATGGCCAATGTTACAGGAAAACTCATGGTTTCTTTTGCGATTAAGACGCCAACGAGTATCAATAGGCTATCGCCCGGTAAAAACGCCGCAGGTAATATCCCATTTTCCAGAAACAGGATGGTAAATAGCAGAATATAGATTGCCCATACTGACGATGGGTTAGCTAGTGTTTCGTAATCTTGGTGCCAAAGTGCATAAATAAGGTCTGTTACAATTTCCATCAAATGTTCCTAAAACGCGGGTTAAGGATTGCATCTTACTTTTATGGTGCATTTATGGTTTATTTCTGTTGGATATTTTGCAAACACAAAGTATTAAATACCGATTGTCATAAAATGCTCTCGAAATCCCTTCAAGATGGCATAAAGATTGACTGGCACACTTTAACAAAATCAGCAGTAGCGAGACAGAAAATTTTGTTGATCAATTGAACATTTACCTAAAGGTAAAAGTAATCTCATCTAGCTGTATCAATCGATTAATGACTTGATAAAGTTTTCAAAAATAGCAATAACGACCAATTTATTATGTGAGTGGATTGAATTTATGTTTCTTGTCAGTCAAATCTCCTCCAATTAGTTGGTTAATGGCGAAAAGTAATTAATCCGTGTTATTAGTGGCAGATAAACAATCTACGCTTATTATTGAAAGTGGGACATTCATATAATTACATGAATAAAAAGGGTAATTGTCATTTTTTTCATTGTGCTGTCTATGGCGTCATGAAGTGATTATGATGGGAAAATTGCCGTTTTGATCACACAAATGTAATCGATTTGTTATCAAATATTGTGTTCTCTGTATATTGCAACTAATTATGCTTTGTCGTTCTCTTAATTTCCCTATACTGGGAAAGCAAACACAAAAATATCAGGCTCAACGAGTCAAAAATACCAAATGGATAGACTATGGAAAAACAACAAAAAGGTTTTGTGCAATATATTGCACAGGGAAGTCTAGTAAAACAAATCTTAATCGGACTAATACTGGGGATATTACTGGCGTGGTTGGCGCCTTCCACTGCTAAGTCGGTTGAACTGTTAGGGACACTCTTTGTAGGAGCACTGAAAGCGGTAGCTCCTGTTTTGGTGTGGGTATTGGTCATGTCCTCAATTGCGAATCATAAGGCGGGCCAGAAAAGCAACATCCGCCCGATTCTGTTCTTGTATTTGATAGGAACATTCCTCGCAGCGGTTGTCGCCGTGATTGGCAGTATGCTGTTTCCATCGACACTGACGCTAGTGACGAATGAGACTCAGATGTCCCCACCTGAAAATATCATTGAAGTGATAGAAGGGGTGTTGCTCAATGTAGTCGCTAACCCGATTGATGCGATATTGAAGGGGAATTATGTTGGGATTCTGGCATGGTCAATTGGCTTGGGCGTTGCCTTACGTCATGCCAATGAATCGACTAAGGCACTGATTCAAGATCTGTCAGGGGCGGTGACACAGGTTGTGCGTGTTGTTATCCGTCTGGCACCTATCGGCATTTTCGGGCTGGTTTCTTCAACGATTGCCACAACCGGATTTGAAGCCCTGCTCAGTTATGTCCACCTATTAACAGTGCTGATTGGCTGCATGATTATCGTTGCTTTGGTCATCAATCCACTGATTGTCTACTGGAAAATCCGTCGCAATCCTTATCCGCTGGTTTTTGGCTGCCTGCGTGAAAGTGGTGTTACTGCGTTCTTTACCCGCAGCTCCGCAGCTAATATTCCCGTGAATATGGCAATGTGTCGTCGCATGAACCTAGATGAGGATACTTATTCCGTGTCTATTCCTCTGGGGGCAACCATCAATATGGCGGGGGCGGCAGTGACCATTACCGTGTTGACTCTGGCGACGGTGAATACGCTGGGCATGGCCGTGGATATTCCTACGGCGATATTGCTGAGTGTAGTTTCTGTCATTGCGGCATGTGGCTCATCGGGCGTTGCGGGCGGCTCATTATTGTTGATCCCGCTGGCATGCAGCATGTTTGGTATTACCAATGAAATCGCCATGCAGGTCGTTGCTGTCGGTTTGATCATTGGTGTATTGCAGGATTCTGCTGAGACGGGTTTGAACTCTTCTACTGATGTGCTGTTTACCGCAGCCGCTTGTCAGGCAGAAGATGCCCGCATAATGTCTGATCAATTGGCACAGCGTTAATCGTTAACTGAAATAAAAACGGTGATAATGCGTTGAGTACGCATTATCACCGTAGACTTTATTTATTAAACCTTAAGCGCTAACCGAGCCCCCTGATCGATTGCTCTGCGGGCATCCAACTCCGCTGCGACATCAGCTCCACCAATCACATGCACATTTTTCCCCATTTCCTGTAACGGTTGGTAAAGCTCTTTCAGTGGCTCCTGTCCTGCGCAAATAATGATGTTATCCACTTCAAGACATTGTTGCTCATCACCACGACGGATATGCAGCCCTTGATCATCAATTTTCAGATATTGAACGCTGTTTAACATTTTTACTCCCCGCATTGACAGGCTGGCTCTATGCACCCAGCCAGTGGTTTTCCCCAAACTGTCACCAACTTTGGTATCTTTGCGTTGCAGCAGATAAATTTTCCGCGGAGAGCGTTCTACCTGTACGCCTTCTGGGCGTAATCCGCCTCGATACATAATTGTCTGATCAATTCCCCATTCATGGCTAAACGCATGACTGCTCAAGCTGGTGCTTTGTCCGCCTTGGCTCAAGTATTCTGCGGTATCAAAGCCAATTCCCCCAGCGCCGATAATGGCGACACGTTTTCCCACTGGTCGTTTGTGTTTCAATACATCAAGGTAAGTCAGCACTTTTTCATGACTAATGCCGTCAATATCGGGGGTACGTGGTGTAATGCCTGTCGCGATGACGATTTCATCAAACGATGAAAGCTGCTCGGCAGTTGCGGTATGGTTGAGGCGAACATCGACACCATTCAATGCCAATTGGCGATCAAAATAGCGTAAGGTTTCATGAAACTCTTCTTTGCCGGGGATTTGTTTGGCGATATTAAATTGCCCGCCAATTCGGTTGTCACGCTCAAATAGCGTGACATGATGCCCCCGGCTGGCCGCCGTGACTGCAAAGGATAATCCCGCAGGCCCCGCCCCGATGACGGCGATGGTTTTGGGCGCTTTTACGGGAGTGGCAATGAATTCGGTTTCATGACAGGCGCGTGGATTGACCAGACACGAGGTCAGCTTGCCGACAAATATTCTGTCCAGACAGGCTTGGTTGCAACCGATACAGGTATTGATTTCGTCAGCTCGGTTTTGCTCGGCCTTCAATACAAATTCGGCATCAGCAAGGAAAGGGCGCGCCATGGAAACCATATCGGCACAACCTTCACTGAGAATTTGTTCGGCCACTTGGGGATCATTGATGCGGTTGGTGGTAATTAAAGGGATGCTGACTTTCCCCATTAATTTTTGAGTTACCCAACTGAATCCGGCTCTGGGCACCATAGTTGCAATCGTTGGGATGCGGGCTTCATGCCAGCCAATCCCAGTATTGATGATTGACGCACCCGCTTTTTCAATCTCCAATGCCAGTTGCTCGATCTCTTGCCAGTTAGAGCCATCTTCAACTAAATCCAGCATAGAGAGACGATAGATAATGATAAAGCGCTCTCCCGTGATGGCGCGGACGGCTTTAACAATTTCCAAAGCAAAGCGCATGCGGTTTTCGAAGGCACCGCCCCATTGATCCTGTCGATGATTCGTACGAGCGACTAGAAACTGATTGATGAGATAGCCTTCTGATCCCATGACTTCAACGCCGTCATAGCCCGCCTGTTGTGCAAGTTGAGCACAGCGGGCGAACTCCTTGATTGTTTGCTGGATATCTTCCTCAGACATTTCACGGGGCATGAAAGGGTTAATGGGGGCTTGAATAGCGGAGGGCGCGACAAGACTTTTCTGATAGCTGTAACGCCCCGCATGCAGAATTTGCAGGGCAATTTTCCCTCCAGCCTGATGTACAGCATCCGTAATGAGTTTATGGTGAGGCAGGGAATCTTCACTATTCAGGATGTTTGCACCAGCTGTAACAACGCCCTGCGGGTTTGGGGCAATACCGCCTGTCACAATCAATGCAACGCCACCAGCCGCCCGTTCTGCATAGAACTGGGCTAACCGTTGGGTGCCGTCGGGATGTTCCTCAAGCCCCGTATGCATTGATCCCATCAATACACGGTTTTTCAGTGTGGTAAAGCCCAAATCCAGCGGTGTAAGCAGGTGAGGGTAGTTGCTCATTGCATTCTCCATCAAATATTTGGTAGCTTAAAAAGTATTATTTTTTTGTATAGATTAGATCCTTCACTTGGCTATGGCTAAGTGGTCGGATGAGATGATTATCAAATTTAGACGGTTCCGGCTTGATTGGAATCACTTTGTTAAGTGATTGTGACAAGTATCATGAAATCGAACATCAATGGCATTTGAATAAGAGTCTATTGGGTATGGAAATGCTTCTTATTTATGATTACTGTGTATTTCTTAACTATGCATACTGCCAATGTATTCTTCAACGATGGTAGAATAATGAATATGAAAAAAATAACTGATTGGGTCACGTTGACAGAAAACAGTGTGACCCTAGTGCCTTTGGCACATGATAGGCATGATGAATTTGTTCGGGCCATTGAAGATGGGCAATTACATAAATTGTGGTATACCAGTGTACCTGACCCTATAAATGTTCATGCGGAGGTTGAGCGACGTTTAGCCCTGCATGCCAAGGGCAGTATGCTGCCTTTTACTGTCATCGATAATGCAACGGGTCTGGCTGTTGGGATGACGACTTATATGAATATTGATGCCAGGATTCCCAGATTGGAAATTGGCTCGACATGGTATGCGCGTTCTGTTCAACGCACTTCCATTAACACGGAAGCAAAATTGCTATTGTTGCAATATGCATTTGAAGAACTGGAGTGTATTGCGGTGGAATTCCGTACCCATTTCCTGAATCACCAGAGTCGCAGGGCAATTGAGCGGTTGGGGGCAAAACTGGATGGCATCTTGCGCAATCACTCGCGTGCCAAAGATGGTTCAATACGGGATACTTGTGTTTATAGCATTCTTCTCAATGAGTGGCCCGCCATCAAAACTCACCTTACATGGTTAATGGCGAAGCCGCGTTAAATGCCAGACTGGGTATTCCTTCCTGACTGGGGGATTAGGCAGTAAGGGATGCCCTGATGTTGTTTTCCAGTTCATCCAGTAATTGATAACGACGACGATACTCGGCGCGTTTTTTACTGGGGATATCATCCAGAGATTTTCTTTCTATGGTTGATGGCAAATGGAAGTCATTATTTTCCTTTCTGATTCCGCTCAGGGATTCCCAGAAGGAATTATAATCGGCCACCATCTGATTCTTCTTCTTATGCCAATAACGGATGCTGCGGTAGATATGAGTTTCGTTACTGACCGCCAAGATCTGTTCACAATTCACATGTTCGGCAAAACGACAAATGGCTTCAATCAATAGACGTTTGGGAAATAACCCATAACATTCTTTGGTCGCATGACGGATAATTTCCAGAGAATTATCCCCTTTGGTTGGCCCTTGTAATACACCAATAAATAAAGTTTGTTTACCATCGCTCGTCAATAAAGTGAATGCACACTTTGCCAGAATGACATTTTCTTCGGTGGTAATATATAAAGAAAGCTCACCTTCTTTATTCAGATTATCCAATGAATCAATATATATCATAAATGATTCATTCTTTCCTTGAATCGTTGCCAGTAAATAAGCATGAACATCAAATATTCTACTAATAATGGCTGGTTCTAATTGTCTGAATAATAACTGGTAATGTTCATTCAGCGCACAGACAATCTGTTTGCGCTTAAAGTTAATGCTTAAATAGGGACGATGTAATTTGCAAGGCAAACTTGGTTGCTTTTTCAAAATATCCAAATACAGTGGTGTTTTGGCAAGACTATCCAAGAGCTTCAATGTAGAAACTGGTGTCAGGATGCTGCGCAGCGCAAATTTAGTACGATTACTGGAGGAGTGCCAGTGTTCCCCAGGAGTAACACGTTTGCCGACAAGATCGGCAAATAGCTTCATTCCTGAAGAACTAGGTTGTTGTAAATAATTCATTAATGACCAAACTTAAGAGAGATAAAAAATACTGATACTATCGTGATTGTACCATTGATTTATCAAAATTTACTCAGATGTTTACAAAATATTCCATTACTTTAAGTTTATTTATTTTTATGTAAGAATTTATTCCCTTTTATTATTATTTTTAAATCTTATTACAATAAGATTTACCTCCATTTGGCTATTTGTTTTGTGAATGAATTGCGATTTATTTATTTTAATTAATGATTGTTCTTTTTGTAATCTATTTATAAGAAAAGGATAAGTTTTAATTTTTTGCAGAAAGGCTGCTCTTCATTCCCCAGAAACCTTCAAAACGATCTTTAACATTCTGAGGGTCTTAACACTCATGATTGAGTTTTTATTGAGAAGAGTTGAATGCAGGGAAAACGCTCTCAAGCTAGTTTCATATGCAATAACGGAAACGGATTTCCTTGCCCATCAAGCTCTGAGCGGGAAAAAACCTGAAATCCCATATGCTGATAGAAGCCAACACCTTGTATGTTTTGTTCGTTTACATCCAATTCGTTGATCTGTAACGCATCAATGGCAAACTTTAGCAACATCTTACCGATCCCTGTCCCCCGAGCTTGTGGTAACACAAATAGCATTTCCACGCGATGTTGAGCGGTACTGATAAATCCTACGATATTATGTTGCTCATCCACGGCCTTATAAACAGTGAGATTGGGCAGGTAATCGTTAAGGATCTGTGGGCGCAAAATTTCAATCATGGCTTTAGGCAGAAAATCATGAGTGGCAAGTACAGAGGCTTCCCAAATCTGAATTAATGTCGAAAAATCAGTTTTGTTGGCTTGCTGTATTTGCATTTAATACCTCCATATTTTTACTGTTTTCGGTTTCAGGTTGAAGATTTTTGCGGCTATCTTAAAGCAAAAATAATGCAATGCAATTTGGTTGGCAAAATTAATTGTTCCTATATTCTTGGCAAGTATATGCTCAGCATTGTCAATGATACTGGTATGGTTGCATTATCTCGTCAGGCTATCCTGTGCTCTAATATCAGTTCCAGAAAGCCACTACACCGCAGGTTGCGGTGCTTCCATACGGATCCAGATTATTCTGCCTTAGCTTGCCAATACTCTGTCTTTGCGGCGCAAACTCGCTAGTAGCATATAAATCGCGGTAGCCAACAAGACAATAAAGAAGAAACTGAGTAATCCATTATGTTGAACACTAAAATAGTGTTGAAGCATAAAATGCCCTGCACACAGCGGGCCAGTTGCGGAACCGATACTGTAACTTAACAACATCACTTGGCTTGCCGCTACAATATAGGACGAATCCAGCTTGTCACAGGCGAGGGTGATAGCAATGGGGTACAGCGCAAAAGAAGACATCCCCAATAGTGCCAATGACACGATCATCACAACATAATGTTCAAAGAGATACGTCATTCCCACGGCGAACACGCCCAATAATGAAACCATCGTCAGTAGAACAGTTTTGTTCATGATGACAGACAGCTTACTGATAATCGGCTGTATGGCCATTCCACCCAAAATAATGGCTGCCATTAATATACCGACCTGATCGGTACTGAAATTACTTTGACTTAACGACAAAGGCATTAAGCCGTAGATAGTGCCCATGACAATTCCGGATGCCATACAGCCAACGATTGCTGGCTTACTGAATTGGGTGATTTTTTTCAGTGTTAAACTCTGATGATGAAGCGCGGGAGGTTGCCCGTGACGCACGAGTAATGGAGGCAAAACCGCTAACAGCAGCAGAACTGAAATCACGATAAAGGGAATCATACCCTGAGTGCCAATAGGCCCAATCAACAACTGACCCAGAGTTGTTCCACCATAGAGTGACGTCATGTAAAAACTTAGGCGCTTGGCGCGCTCTTTGGGATTATCGCCAATCAACAGCCAAGATTCGACCACGACAAAGACCCCGGCAACGGCGATACCTGCCAGACAACGAACAAACAGCCAGATTTCTTTATTTGGGAAAAAAGGTAATACAATCACTGTCGCTGCCAAAAGCAACAAAAAAACAATAAATGAAAGACGGTGACCTATTTTCGCAATAACAGGTTCAATCATCATTGAGCCTATTAATAGACCGATATAATACGCACTGGCTAACCAACTGGCATAAACCGTATCGATGCTGAAACTTGCCATCGATAAAGGAATTAAGCTCATGAGGTAACCGGAAGAAATTGCAAAAACAGTCAAGCCCGCGACAGGTACAAATGCACTGTCATTATTGCGCAGCAGTTTCACTACTGTCGTCTCCACATAAAAAATTAACCAGAAATGCGCTGCTTCCCATCAAAATCTTGCCGAACGGCGACCACGATATATGCCAAGGACTGGAATATATCTTGGTGATTTAAGCAGTAGGTAAGTCACTCAATGACCTTGAGTGGTGCGGACTATAGCCGTTTCTGACAAAGAGATACAATGAGAAAAACTGATACTCATGAATGAAAAGATTTATGAAGAATACCCTTTGAAATCACGACGCTTTTTCTGATGTTAATTGATTAAAAAGTAGTCGGTTGCAATCACAACACAGGCACACTGGAGAATGTCAGTGCGATACGAAACACAGACTATAAATCGGATGGATTGAAACAGAAATATTTGCCTGTGATTGGTTGATTTCCTGTCAGACAGTATCGCCTGTTTTATAGCCATGTTATAAGATGATATTTCCGGCTCTAAGTATTAAACTCTGCGCTATGTTAGTTGGAAACCAGCCGGGCAGGCAGTGTAAAGGCAATGGCTGGGGAAGTCGTGCTCCCTAACAGGAGCAAACGGGTGAAAGCATTCAAAGCTTTTATTGACACTGCTATCATCGTTCTAAACGTGTTAGTCGCGATTTTAGAATTGATCCGTACCTTTCTGAAATAGATATAGATAACGGAAACATAGCTAAGGCCATCGGGTTAACCATCCGGTGGCCTTGGATATTTATTAATGATCTCAGTTTACTGATAAGACGTTGGTTTTTACCCAGCTCTTTGTTTGTGACTTCAATCCCTCTAAATTAAGCCCAACGCCGGATCACAATCGAGGTATTGATACCACCGAAGGCGAAGTTGTTACTTTGGATAAACTCAGTCTGGATTTCACGAGGCTGGTGCATAATGTAATCCAACTCACCACACGCGGGATCAATTTCATTGAGATTGATGGTTGGCGCAAACCAGCCTTCATTCATCATTTCAAGGCTTAGCCATGCTTCTAGGGCGCCACAGGCTCCCAGTGTATGGCCGAAATAGCTTTTCAGTGAAGAAATCGGCGTTTGGTTGCTAAAAATATTGGCGGTGGCTTGGCTTTCAGCAACGTCTCCCCGATCAGTTGCAGTACCGTGGGCACTGATGTAACCGATATCGGCTGGCTGTAAGCCCGCTGATTTCAGCGCCATTTCAATACATATCTGCATGGTTTCGGATTTTGGCTGGGTGATATGGGAAGCATCACAGTTAGTGGCAAACCCGATGATTTCACCATAAATCTTGGCACCACGCGCTTTGGCGTGTTCCAGTTCTTCAAGGATTAGTGTGCCAGCGCCTTCGCCAATCACCAGACCATCACGATTAACATCGAATGGGGAAGGCGTGGTTTTCGGTGCTTCATTTTTTTGGCTGGTGGCAAACAGCGTATCAAATACCGCTGCTTCGGATGGACACAATTCTTCGGCCCCGCCTGCCACCATCACAGTTTGATAGCCATGACGGATCGCTTCCCACGCATAACCAATCGCCTGACTACCAGAAGTACAGGCACTTGAGGTTGGGATCACCCTGCCACGTAGGCCAAAGAACAGCCCCGTGTTGACGGCAGTCGTGTGTGGCATCATTTGCACATAAGTTGTGCCCGTGATGTTATTGGTGTGCTTTTCGGTCAGCATGGTTGCAAATTCACTGACTGGCTTGGTACTGCCCGTCGAGGAACCATAGGCTATGCCTGTTTCTCCGTGGGTCAGTATGGGGTCATTAAGTAAACCTGCCATCTCTAAGGCCAGTTCTGTGGCGCGTGTTGACATCAGGGAAACACGTCCCATGGAACGAATGCGTTTGCGGGTATAGTGTTCGGGCAAAATGAAATCCGTGACTGGCGCCCCGAGATGGGTATTTAGCCCGTCATATTCTGCCCATGCCGGCATCTGTTGAACGGTATTGATACCGGCTTTCAATCCAGCGGAAACAGATTGCCAATCGTGCCCCAAGGCGGTGATGCCGCCCATGCCTGTGATAACGACTCTTTGGGTCATGTCCTTATGGATCATAGCATTCCTCCGTTGATTGAGATGACTTGACGGGTCACATAGCCCGCAATGTCAGACATCAAGTAGCTGGCAAGACCAGCAACCTCATCTACTTGTCCCATGCGTTTCATCGGGATCATATTCATGGCTTCTTTCAGGGCGGCCTCTTCCATTTGGATCATGTCTGTGCCAATCAACCCAGGCGCAATGCAATTCACGGTGATTTTTCTTTTTGCCAGCTCGATTGCCAGCGCTTTTGTTGCCCCGATAATGCCCGCTTTAGCGGCACTGTAATTGACTTGCCCGCGGTTGCCCATCAAACCAGACACGGATGATAGAGTGATGATACGCCCTCCCTGACGTAAGCCGATCATTGGCATAACGCAGGGATGGATAACATTGTAGAAGCCATCCAAGTTGGTATGGATGACACTGTCCCAGTCGTCGCCTTCCAGAGCTGGGAACGCGCCATCTTTGGCGATCCCGGCATTGCAGACGATGCCATAGTAAGCACCGTGGGTTTCGATATCTTTTTCCAGCACTTCACGGCAGGTGGTGCGATCCGAAACATCAAAATTCAGCACACGGCCTTTGCCTCCGCTTGCTTGAATCTGTTCCAGTGTTTTTTCCGCGCCTTTAGCATCGCGGTGATAATGCACGATGACAGTAAAACCGTCTGCTGCCAGCTGGCAGGCAATCGCCCTGCCGATCCCTTTGCTGGCACCGGTCACTAGAACTGAACGCATTATGCTACTCCATCCTGTTTAATTAATTTTTTAAGTTCTGTTTTGTTAGGTTGGTAGGTGTTCAGGCGGCCTGTTACCAGTACAGTGCCATTACAACTGATTTCACCTTCAAAACTGCCAAATTTTTCATCTTGCAGTAATAAATTCATTTGGATATCCAGCACGCTGCCCTGCGTGAAAACAGGCGTTTGGCACCGTACTGCACGCCCGCCCAGTAACATACCCAGCGCGGAATCTTCTTCTTTCCTTTCCTTTCGGTGCCAACCAGACCAGACACCGATAGTCTGAGCCATGATTTCAATAGCAAACCAGCCCGGCAGATGGCCTTCTTCATTGAGAAAAGGGGACAGTACCCCATTGTTGCTGACAGTGACTTGGCAATGAACATTGTCGCTGGAAATACTGATCACTTTTTCCAGTAACACCATCGGTGCTTCATGCGGGAGATAAAGATCTACCGATAAATAGTCAGGCATTATGCCACTCCCAATATCAGGCTGGTATTGTTTCCACCAAACGCAAAAGAATTCGACATTATAATGGGTTTTTCCAGTGGCTGTGGTTGGGTTACCAGGCCACAAGCAACCAGTGAGGTATCTATTCCTGAGCGTGAGAAATCTTGGGCAGGCAGAGGCAGGTTACGCGTTAGCAGCAGCCAGCAGAGTCCGGCTTCACATGCTCCAGCTGCGCCCAGAGTATGGCCGGTTAAATACTTGGTTGAACTGCACGGTGTGTTTACGCCAAAAATCTGATTGATGACGAAGGACTCCATCTGGTCATTTAATTTTGTTCCAGTTCCATGCAGGTTGATATAACCGATTTCGGCTGGCGAGAATCCTGCATTGTCCAATGCCATGTTGATGGCTTCGATAGCGCCTTTTCCTTCAGGATGAGGGGCAGACATATGCCATGCGTCACTGGATTCACCTGCGCCGAGTAGCGCAATCGGCTGGGGTTCTCGCGTCAGCAGCATTAACGTTGAAGCTTCCCCAATGGTAATGCCTTGGCGGTTCTCACAAAATGGCTCACACAGTGTAGGAGAAAGTGATTCAAGGCTATTGAAGCCATTGATTGGCATGCGGCTTAGTGTGTCTGCGCCACCCACTATTGCCACATCGACTATGCCCATTTCAATCAGGCGTTGACCACTGATAATGGCCCGTGAACTGGATGAACAGGCCGTGGAGATGGTAAACGCAGGCCCACCAATACCGAGGTAATTGGCAAGGAATCGGGAAGGATCGCCCAGCTCCTGCTGGTAATAATGATAATGCTCGTCGGGTTGTTGATGAATTGTCCGGCTGACATGTTGATCACCCTCTTCAAGGCCAGATGTGCTGGTTCCCATGATCACTGCGATGCGTTCCCGCCCGTAGCGGGCGATAGTTTCGTCCACCTGGGGTTTTATTTGCATCAAAGCAGCCAGTAGCAAGCGATTATTACGGCTGTTGTGCTTAAACAGAGCATCAGAAATGGCGGGGAGTTCACCGTCAATGCCTCCCAGACAGCAGGTTTTATCGGGTTGTAGCCAGCCAGAACGCGCATACATGCCGGGGGATTGACCGAGCACGAGATTCTGCGCAATCTCATCCACATTATTACCCAAGGCATTGAGCATACCCACGGCTGAAATATAAATCATGTTTTACTTTTCCAGATGCTGAATGGCGATGTCATAACCAAAAATAAACTGCTGGACGCGAATCGGGCGCCGTTTGCCATTCGGGGTATCATAATGAATTTCAGCGATTATTTTCCCATTTTGGTCATGCAGTTGGCGGAGTTCGCCGTTGTCCTTGAGTGTCCAGCCAGCGGGAAGCTGAGTCTGCCAAGCGGAAACGGGCCAGTAACTGAGCATGATATCGGCCAATACTTGATTGGCGGGGGGGAGTTCCGGCAAGACAATGGATTGTTCGGTATGAATGCCGTTTTTGTCGTAATCCAGTTTAAACAGCCTAATGCCCAGTGAAGACAGCCCCGCCAGTGACAGGTGTTGTTCATTGGCACTGAGCAGTACAATCAATGATTGTTGCTTGCCTTTTACTGTGGCCGTGAGCAATTGTTGTTCGTTAATAGCTGGTGTGATGGTCGGTTCTGGCAACGAAACGCGCACACCCGGTTTAAGCCACGCAGTAGGCGAACCACTTTGCGGGAAATTCGTACAAGCTGCCAGCAGGCAAGTCATGGACAGGATGAATAACCGTATCATGATTTCTTTTTCCTTTTTTGGCGTTCAGGCATTGCCAGCGGTGACAGCAGGAATGCGGTAAAGATCCCGCTGCATAATACGATGCCAAAGCTACTGATTGCCTGGGTACTACTGAATACCAACATACCCAGCGTGAGCAATGAAGTACACATCGCGACGCTGATCGCCAATAGAGAGGTCAGGGGTGTGCCACGGGGATTACTGAAAAACAGGGTATAGTTGATGCCAATGCCAAGTACCAGAACCAGAGCCAAGATTGAGAACAAGTTAAGGCTATGGCCACTAACGCCGAGAACCGCCAGCCCACATCCGAGGGACAGCAGTGATGGCAACATACTGACGATGCCGCGACGCAGACCCAGCCGTACAATATAACTGACGGCGATCATTATGACTGAGCCCATCAGCAACCAGCCAAGCATGGTACGGTAAAATTGAAACATCTCATCGAAAGCCAGCTTGCGATCCACCCAACTGACTCCCTCCTGTTTTTCTGCCAATTGGCGCATCAGCACACTGTTCTTAACGCCATTTACGGGGAGCAGGACACCGCTTTGACCATTCGGCAGGGTTATCCACATCAGGCGCCAACCTTCACTGACTACACTGGTGAGCCATTCATTCGGTGTGACAATCATGGGGTGGATATCTGGCTGTTTAATTGTCAATCCAGCGTCTGTCAGGCGAGCCATGATATTGGGAATGGCAGCCTTAATCAGTTCAAGATCCCTGTGCTGCTGGGCAAGAGAAGAAAGGGGCAGCCGCTGGTAATTTTTGATCGTACCTTGCTGTTTTTCTGCATCCAGTGTGGGAATAAAGGATTCCAGTCGTTGCAATGTTTGTTCTGCATTATCGCCGTAAACAACGAACCATTTTTGATCACTTCGTTGTCCGGTGAGCGCTGCGATACGTTTTTCCTGCTGATGGATATCCTGTGGCAGCGCTTGCAACTGGGCAATGTCATCATTGATCTGCAAACGGGAGATCCCCAGCACGGCAAAAATTGCCAGAACTGCGGGCAGTCCTATATAAAACAGCTTATTGCGTCTCCACAAGGCCAGCCAGCGCATTAACATGATCATGGCTGGAATGGGGCGTACGGGCAGGTTTTTAGCAAGTCGGGGATACCAGCAGACGACAGTCAGGCAGGAAGCCGTCAACCCCGCCGCCGCAAATACCGCCAGTTGGCGTAAACCCGGGAAGGGGGCAAACATCATGATCAGATAGGCAATGACGGTTGTTGCCAATGCCATTAATAAGGCGGGCAAAACTTTCCGCATACTTTGCCACGGTGTAACTTCCAGCCCATGAACCATCCGTTCTGTTAGGTAATAAATGGCATAGTCAGCAGAAATACCGATGATACTGATGCTCATTACCAGTGTCATAAAATGCAGCTCGCCAAAAATCCCCAGGGTCGCCACTGTTCCTGCCAAGGCACCGATACTGATAGACAGAACACACAGCAACAAGGGTTTCAGGGAGCGAAAAACACCATAGATGAGCAGGAGTACACCCAGTACTGTTGCGCTACCCAATGTCGAAATATCGTGTTTTGCCTGTTGAGTGGCGTAATCGCTATAAAACAGGGTTCCCCGTGAAATGACTTCGGAATCAGGAAATTGAGATTTCAGGGTTTGCTGCAACTTATCTAGCTCAGTGACAGCATGACGCCCCTGCTGCATATCGAAGGAAGAATTTTTTAGCTCTCCGTGGAGCAGATACCAGCTTCTCCCCGAATCATCTTTGGCGACCAACCAGCCATTCTGAAGCCGCAATTGGCTGGATGTTTGCTGGAGTGCCAGTTGTGAGCCTCTGATCAGCATTAAGGGGTCATTACTCAGCTCTTGTCCACTGACGCCGGAAAATGCGGAATAAACCTGAGACAGTATCCAGTTTGCCTGCTGATTACCATCATCTTTCAGTCTGCCGCGGGTCGCGGGATCGAGCATCGCATTACGGTGATCGTAGTAAAAGCGCCCCCATGCCTGTTGCTGTTCTGCCGTCATTGGCCCTTTAATATGGGTCAGAAACGGCGTTTTTTGTAGATGCTCCTGCCAGTATTGGGCGGGCGCAGAATCCTCTTTTTTCCCCGGACTGACCATCCACACCAATTGGCGATCAAGGCGCTGCATGAATTTTTCTTGCAAGGCAGGTGGCATATCTCCTGCACTTTGGGCAGGGAGCAACGCCAGTACGCTGGTAGAAAGACGAGATTGAGGTAACAGGATAGTCAATGATATCAGCAGAGCCCCGCACATCAGCAGCCAGAATATGGTCAGCCGGCGTGGCTCAGAATTTGAAGTGTTGCTCTTCTTCATTACTCAGTGTCTCTGGCGTCAGTCGGTGTTGGGTAAAAGACAATTCTGTGCGATCACTTTGGCGATCGGTGAGTAAAATGGCATCAAGGTTCGCTTGACCGCTTAGGGTAATCGCTGTGAAAAGTTTATCCAAAGGAGAGGTCTTGGGCGTCAGTACCAAACGCCATTTTTCCTGTCCCAGATCGTTGAACTCGATTTTAAAATTTTCTTCCAGCACGGCACTATCAGCCTGAAACAGCGCTCGCATCAAATGGTTGAACTGAAACAGTTGTGGATTGGAATCAGCGGTGATCACTTGGGGCGTTTGTCCCGGCATGATTTGCACCATATGACTGTCATCCAGAACCAGTGTCAACGGGAAAGGTTTTTGCTGATGCCACCACAGCCCTTTAAGCTGTGAAACTAACATTTCACCACTGGAAGACAGAGGCTTAGGCATTCCTTGGATTTGGCGCAATTGTGTGAAATGGGCCCGAACGACAGGCTGGTGCGCGAACCGCTGTTGTAATTCCTCAAGGGTAACCGCATGTGCCACGTTATTGATTGTCAGAAAATTCGCTGTTAGGAACAGCACCATCCATCGCCACTTTTTCACGGTTTAACCCCCATGCGCTCGAATAAAATGTCTGGGCTGACAAAACTCATTTCCTGTGTTTTTTCGCAAACGGCGACCTGAATGGTGTAACCCATGGTTGTTTTTTTGCCACTTGCTCCCTCAAAAATCTGATAGGCAATTTTCAGACGGTTTTCAAACTCTTCGATGGTGGCTCTGACGCGTATTTTTTGTTCAAAGCGCACTGATGCACGGTACTTGATGCGGGCATCAACGACAGGCCAGACATAGCCTGATTCACGCATTTCGCTATAACCATAATTGAATTGGTTCATCAGCGCCTCACGGGCGATTTCAAAATAGCGAAAGTAATTTCCATGCCAAACGACACCCATGGGATCGGCATCATGAAATGGCACAGTTAATTCAACCTCGGCGGTAAAACGGGGATCAGACAGCATTTTTTATTCCTTATTCGTTCGATCAGTCGGCAATTGCCAAAAATCGAAAAAATTAAACCAATCAAGCGGAGAGTGCAGGGCGTAATGTTCCAGACGTGAAGCGTAGTGATCCACAGCCTGCTGCAACGCTGGCTCTCTTTGCTTACGTGGCAGTTCCAGTGGGTTGGCAAAGTGCTCACAATAAATTTTGAATCGGTTATTTTGTCGGAGAGCAAACATCAGCAGCACTGGGCAGCGCAACACAGATGCAAGAACAAATGGCCCTTGTGGAAACGGTGCGGGATGGCCGAGAAATTGGCTCCACACCACACGTTGAGTATTGGCACGAGAAGGATTAACGGCAATCCGGTCACCAACAATAGCTACCCATTCGCCAGCATCAATTTTTTCTTTCAGCATGATGGCGGTGTCAGCTCCGACATCCGTAACCGGCAATAAATTGATCCCCGTTTGCGGTGAGACTTCTTCTATGATCTGTTTGAAACGTTGGGCATGTTCAGTAAACACCAGTGCATTGATGGTCTGCTTACCCGCTCGCTGTGCCAGCGCTCGGCAAACTTCAATATCTCCTAAATGCGAAACCAGCAGCAATTTGCCGCCTGAATCTCCATCCAAAAGCGTCTGCTCTGCATCTTGCGCAAACTCGATATCTTTTCCCCATTTCAAATCCCCGCGCCAGCTTGCTATTTTGTCCAGCATCGCTCCGCCGAACCGCAGGTAATGACGATAGCTGTCAAGGCCGTGGGGAATGATGATCCCCTTGCGTTGCATGGTCTGTTTCAATCGCTCAAGGTACTGACGGGATGCCTGACGTTGTGCGCCGCCAGTTGCCCAGAAATAACCAATGACAGGATAGAGCAGCCACTCAAAGGGCTTGCGTCCGAGCCATCGATAAACCGTTAGCATGAACTTCATGCCAAGCAACCCCTTGCGTTCTCTAATGTCAGACCAATGACGGCGGTTACGCCATAATGGTTTACGCCATAATAGAGCAGGAATGCGCGGTAACATGCCGAAAAACAGACGGGTATGCATCCATGAGATGCTGAGGTTATCTCGCAGAGCATCGAAATGAGACAGGCCATTTTCAGGATAAGTGACTTCAGTTGGCACAAACTCACTTTCTGTTCCCTGCCAGTAGAGCCGCACCATAATTTCGATGTCAAAATCCATCCGACGGCCAATGTCATTCTTAGTCAACAATTGTAGCGTGGGAGCCAACGGATAAACCCGAAAGCCGCACATACTGTCTTTAATGGAGAAGGAAAGCGTTTCTACCCAGACCCAGAAATGGGTGATATAACGTCCATAAAGGCGAGATTTTGGCACCGAAACATCATACATCGGGCTGCCAGAAATCAAGCGGTTGGGACACTGCTGCGCCTTGGCCAAAAACAGGGGAATATCTTCAAGACAATGTTGCCCATCTGCATCCACCTGCAAAGCATGGCTATATCCTGAATCCGCAGCTGCCCGCATTCCCGCCATAACGGCTCCACCCTTGCCCTGATTATGTTCAAGGCGGATAAGGGTCACATTGGGAACGGCCTTTGCCAACTCTTCAAGGCGCTGTTGAGTTTCGGATTCGCTGCCATCATCCACGATAAAGCAGTGAAGCTGATAGGGGGATAATCTTTCCAGTACCGCAGGCATGGTTGTGCCGTGGTTATAACAAGGAATAATCACGCAGGGCGTAATTGTGTTCACGCTCAACGACATAACTTTATCTTTCCTTGGCTCGCAGTCTGGCATTCGCCTCCGTTCGGTGCTTCTACGCCATAATGGAAAATCAGGAGATGTTTTTCTTCTTCCCACTTGATTTTCAATAGTAATTTGTCGCCCGGTTGCAGGGGCAACTGGAATTTCACCATTTCAATTGAAGTAAAAGACCAATCCGGTGCCAGCAGAGCTTGGGCATAACGCATAACCCAATCGATTTGGGCCACGCCCGGCAAGAGTGGCTGAATGGAGAAATGCCCACGAAACCAATCCAAATCAGGATCTAAATACAGTTGTATAATGGCTTCATTTGGAGTCGGTTGTTCGCGGTGAATTTCAATGGGTTTCATTAAATAGCTCCTGTAATGCAGGCCATGAGCGCTTGCTTTGGGCATTTAAGGGAATGGTTTCGACGACTCGCCAGTAACGTGGCAATGCGACGGATTCCAGCCAAGGCTTCAATTGGCGACGCCAATCCTGTGAAAATTCGCGGCACCCCTGTTGTTGATAACGTTTATAGGCTTCGTGATCCAAAACCACTACCGCACCAATGTGGCTGCGTTTTCCTCGATTGACGAGCAAAGCGGCTGCATCAGTGATGCCATGAATTTCACACAATCGGCGCTCAATTTCTGACAGGGAAATGCGCTTTTCTTCAATTTTTACCAAGCGGTCACGACGTCCCAATAACGTGAAATTACCTTGGTCGTCGAAGGCAAACTGATCATCCAAGGCCAAGCCTGCGGGATCAGGGAGTAGCGGAGAATAGACGCGTAGGTTCCTTTCCTCATCTTCGTGGAATGAAACCCCCTCAAATATCGTCCAAACGGCGTTGTCTGTTTTACGGCTGCGCCAAGCCATGATGCCCGTTTCGGTACAGCCATAAATTTCATGGGGGAGAGTGTCGATCCACTGTATCACGCGTTCCGCATGGGCAAAATGTAAAGGCCCTCCCGCAGAAACTACAAAAGAACAATCAGGTGCGGGGAGCTTGTCATCAAGCCGTTGCAGAAATGCGGGGCTACTGATCAGCGCACAACGTGGGCTATTGGCGAGCTGCTCGGGAAATTCCACCATTTTGCGGTCGAATGGTAAACCCAGCGACATGGGTAACCAGATGCGAAAGGTCAAGCCATACAAATGCTGGTGACTGACGGAAGCCCTGACAATGCAAGATTGCAGCTTATCTCCCCATAGAGAAGCCAGCCATTGGGACTCCAGATCCATGACTGCCACTGGTTTGCTCACTTGTTGGGGAATGCCCGTCGAACCAGAAGTGAACATCACCAGAGTGGCATCTGATGGAATGGCCGGTAACGTAATGTTAAGTGATGCTTTTTCTGTAACTTCGATTTCTGGGGTGGATGGCGTGATCTGCCAGCAAGGGCAGGACACGGCCAGAGGCAAATCTGTCAACACAGCATCAAACAGAGACTGCTGTTCCCGTAGTTGAGCCTCGCGGCAATGCCCCGGAATAACGGGAATCTTACCTGCATGCAGTGTTGCCAGCAGTGCGACACAGAAAGAGTAGCTATCGTCAAAACACAGAGCCCAGCGGGAAGCTGAGAGCCCTTGGCCTTCTGGGCGCTGGTTTTTCAGGCGTAAGTACAGAGTGGTGACATCCTGCCGGAGTGTATTCAGACTGATGGTGTGATTAGCCCAACTGATTAGCCTATTGGGGCTATTATCCTCTGATAGCCATTGGGATATGGGTTGTACTTTCATCTTCTTTTTACCCGTTGGCGTACCAGCCATTCAAGGGTGATGAGCAGTCCAATTAATAGATAACTCACCATTCCGTTCCACAATGTCCACAGGTTCATATCGTTATACAGGCAAGTTCCAAGCGCCACTGAGCCATTGAACATAAAGAACAGACACCAGATGTAAGTGACTTTACGTGTATAGACAATGCCCTCTGGGGGTAAGTCGGGTTCTTTGAAACGGGCCATTCTTTCAATAATGGGCGTCCCATAACGTAATGAACCACCAAACAAAATGAGTAGAACGGTATTAACGACGACTGGGTAGTACATTAGCAGTTGATGGCTGCGCAGGAATAAACTGGCTAGCCCCAAGGCTATACCAGCTATGGACAATATCCATCCGGCATTCCAGCCTGTATTCTGCTGACTGTGGGTTTGATGTTTGCTTAACAATAATCGCAAAACAAAAAACAGAATGATGACAACTAACATTGCATGAAATTGCCCGTAGTGGACCATCGCCCACACCAAGAAAGGCCAGGAGATTAACATCACAGTATTGGCAATGCGGAGCAATAAAAGCAACAGGTTCAATGAACTACCCAAATTTATTCTGCTTGTTTCTGCTTTGTTGATTATTGTTCTTGCAACAATTGATCTACGGCATCCACAACATCTTGAACGGTACGGACAGATTTGAACGCTTCAGGTTTGATCTTGCGTCCGGTTTTTTTCTGCAAATGGACGACCATATCAACCGCATCAATACTATCGAGTTCCAGATCTTCATAGAGTCGTGATTCAGGTGTAATGTCTTCAGGAGACAGTTCAAACAGTTGAACCAATAGTTGAGATACTTCCTGAAAAATGGTTTGTTGTTCCATGATTACACCTGCTTTTATGCTTGCTGTGACTGGATGTAAGTTGCCAGTGTGGCTACAGAAGAAAAGTGCTGGCGCATTTCTTCGCTTTCAGCGGACAAGACTATGCCATAGCGGTTTTTGACCGCCAGACCCAACTCCAATGCATCAATGGAATCCAGCCCTAAGCCATCGCCAAACAGCGGAGCATCGGTTTCAATATCAGCAGGGGTGAGATCTTCCAGATTCAGGGTATCTATGATTAATTTTTTTATTTCAATGTGTAATTCTTGCATCATCGTATCCGACATCTATTAATGTGATGGTGTTAGTAATTGAGTGAGTTGACGATTGAGCTGACGGGCAGCGATGGCATGTCCGTTCTCGGTATCGACAGCAAAATTTTCATTGGTGAACAACTCACCAATAGTGATCGTGTAAACGGGTTTTTTCGGCGGAATTTGATACCACTTGCTTTTTTTATCCAGTAACTTCTGGCTGCAAGTAATATGTATGATCCGCAAATCGCATTCACATCGTACGGCAATATTGGCCGCTCCACGCTGAAGTGAAATAGGTCGTCCAGGGGTAGTACGCGTTCCTTCTGGGAAAATTAAGATATTGTGGCCAGAAGCCAGTCGCTCACGGCAAACAGGAAGCAAGGTTTCTGCATCACTGTTGATGAGATAACGTGCAGAACGGATCACGCCACTGACAAAAGGATTGCGTAGCAACGCGGATTTTACGATGCAATCCACATCCGGCAATGTTGATGCCAGTATGACGTAATCCAGCAAGGTAGGGTGATTGGCTACAATCAAACAACCTTTATCCGCGCGGATTTTCTTCAGACCATTAAAATGATAGTCCAGCACTCCCAATTTTCTGGTCAAAAAAAGGAACAGACGAAAACTGGATGAAATGCTATGACGCGCAATGCGGCGGCGTTTGTCTTCATTACGTTGAAAGACCAGCAATAGATTAAACCAGATAAGGGAGAGCAGTAACCCACCCACGCCAAACAGGATAAAACAAAATCCGGTCATGAGCAGGCGCCAAAGCCAGTTAACTTGTTCAGCGATATTGACGGTTATCCTTTTCGTCATCTTATCGGCTCCAATGCCATTGGCAATGATCCCCTGAAACAATGAAATTTTGTTCGCCTCGTAACCAGCCATGAAGAAACTGGAGGCTTTGAGGGAGGTTAGGTTCAGTTTCCAATGAGGATGGCTTTGTACAACGAAATTGCTTTGTATAACGAAAACGTGTGCCTTGCTCCAGAAGTAGGGCTACCGCAAACGGATAGATTGGGGTATTGGCATCGATGACATTGTGATAAAAACCGGGGATCTCACCATCAAAATCGACGAGCAGGACTTTACGGTGGCCTGCGTGGAGCAGTGTCGAGACTTCAAATAGCCCTTGCTGGAAACTATCAATGCCCGCTGAAACGGAGGAGGAAACCAGAGGGGCTTTAGCCACAATGGTTAAATTGCCCACTGAAGAGTTATGAACTGACATGGCAAAATTGGTCGGGGAAACGCTCTCTGCCAGCGCCAGATTCTGCAATATCTGGTAATTGCGCTCTAACTCACCATGACGGCTGATGTAGACAATCGCATCTACTTGATTGCGACGCAGAATGCTCAAACCGCAATCCACGGCAAGACGGCTGCCAGAGCTTAGACGACGGGCTGTCATCATGGGTAATTGAGCGCATTTTGCTAATGGGCGTGACTCATCAATAGCTGCTGGTGACATCGCGGCCCATTCTTCCCATTCTTCAGCCATGGAAAGTCCTGGTGCGATGGCCTGCCAATCTGTAATATCCAATGTCAATTTCATGAAATACCGTTCGTTACTGTTTTTTGCAGATCAGTAATGTATGTCCAAGCCCTAACTGATCAATCTGGCTTTCTACCATCAACCCAGCTTTATTAAGGAATCGGGTAAAATCATTAATGCTGTAAAAACGACTATTGCCATTTGCCATGCAAGTAAAATAAAGCGAGGTAGCATTAAGGCTATAAGCCGCTGCTTCAAAAGGCTGGCAGTCCCAGAACAGCTCCATAATGCAAATTCTAGCATCTGGTTTCATGGCTGCGGAGATTTTGCGTAAAATGCCTATAATTTGTGTTTCGGAAAAACAATCCAAGAATTGGCTCATCCACCAGATATCTGCTTCTGTGGGTAAGTCACTATCCGATAACATATCAACAGGATGACCGAAAATACGATCAGCCATGCCTTGGCTGCGTATATTTTCTTCAGCCAGTTTTATTTGCTGGGGTAAATCCAGAATAGTAACGCTGACTTTACTGTCATATTGGCAACAGCGCAATGCCCATTTTCCTGTATTGCCACCGACATCATAAATCACTTTAGGATTTATGGAGAAAACGGTTTTTAATGCCGCACTAAAAGCCGAATCAGAATAAAAATGATCAAATGAAAACCAGCTGCTTTTCGCGGGTTCGGGTAATTGACTGAGGGCTGGATAAATTGTTGGCCATTCACCAAACACTTTTAATCCGGCAGGCTTATTTTTCAGGAGTGATTCTTTTAGGTGAAATAGCCCTTGATAACAGACGTCGTGAGTAAAATCCATATTGACGCGAGTCATCTTGTCATGTAACAAATAATGGCCAATCTTACTGAGGAAATAATGTTCATCTTGCTTGATGATAATTCTGCCGCTCAATCCCATATCTAGCAAAATACCCACGCCGTAGCTGTCTAATTCTGAACCGCTACAAATCTCATCTTTGGTTGCACCATTTTTATGATTTTTATCCAAGAAAGATAAAATTCCGCAATCGCGTAGCCCGATTGCAGTTTGAAATAGCATGGGAGCAAAAGCAATGCGCTGTGCTTCAGTAATCGCCTCAAGTGCACTGAGTTCGTCTTTGTCATAATTGTAGGATGCGGTCATATATCCAGATATCCGATATGTCTGTAGCCAAAAAATAGATTGAAAGATTAAAGCCTATCTCATCAGGAATTGGTTACCTATTGAGATAAGCTTTGAGATTGATGTTTATTGACTAGCCAGTAAAGCTAAATTTAACTGAATGTCTTTATCCAAATTATTGATCCAACGGTTATAATTGCGGTGAATTTTTCCGTTGTTCTCTCTTAATTTATGGCTGGTGACATAATTGATAGAGTAGTCTTTATTGGTATAATTGATGCGTATTTGAACGTCATGTTTGCGATTCATCAGGAAGCCATCGATAACACCTGGAGAGATTTCAGTCATCGCCCATTTGCGTTTTTTACCTGCTTCCAAAATGGCTTTTTTCACGGAAGATAAGGAGTTATGAGTCATGATGGTGGTTTGGGGAGTCAGTATTGGTGCATTACGCGCACAGCCTGCGAGTGTGACGATGCAAGCCAGACTGATTAATAGCTTATGTGAAGTTTTCATCATTTTTCTCTGTGTTAGGTGAGACGATACAGCTTGTGACATAGTTAAATTACACTGAATAGTTTAAATAAATTCTTACGATACTGCCACCGCTATCACTTCATGATGAATCTCATTGAGAATTTTTCTGCATTCTATTCGATTTTATCTCTATTTTTTTATTGCCTTTGCATGATTCCATTCACAGTGAAAATATATATTAATATGTATTTCTACCATTAGTTTGGAATTAGACGAGGAAAAATTAATACTGATATTTTGTATATATTTTATCAATATTTCTTTGTGGTCATTATTTGTTTAATGAATGCATCATTTTGGTAATATGGGTGATAAAAATCCAGTTAATAATTTCTGTCGTTATTTATATAGTTGATATTTTAACTATAGGTTAGTTATTCTTCTTTCATAAAGAATGGAATAAATCTTTTACGGTAACATTTCGCCCCTGAATGCCCTAATACCGTGTGTGTGGCGCGCGGTGGTGTTAGATTTGTTTGCCCGTCGTGGCAACTGTTTAGATTATTCCCCGATGGAACGGCTGTTCCGTAGTTTGAAAAGTGAATGGGGGTCACTAGGAGGATATCCGGATATTTATGATGCGATAAGAGATATCACGCAATATCTGGGCGGTTATTATAATCACCATTGCCCTCATAGTTATATGGGGGGCTTTCACCTGTTGAATATGAAAGACGGTGGGAAGAGGCTAAGAAAGTGTCCTGATTTTGTGGGCTACTACATCCCCCGTTGAATACGAAAAGCAATGGGAACAGGCTAGTACTACAGTCGTAATTGC
>NZ_JACOII010000039.1 GCF_016306625.1 Xenorhabdus lircayensis
CAGAGCAATTACGACTGTAGTAATAGCAGCCCCTTGCCACAACCAGTGCCTAATCCTCGTGAGGACAATGCAGCAATACCAAATCCATGTTTTCTGGCATGTTGAACCAATGCGACATCATCTTCATGTTGGTTGAGTTTTGCCAGTAAATGCAATCCACCAACAGGAGTATCGAATTGAAGGTGGGTATCAAAAACCTGATTTAAGCTCTCAATCACCATTTGCCTACGTTGAGCATAGGCGGTACGCATTTTACGTAAATGACGTGAGAAATGTCCTTCCTGCATAAAGTTGGTAACGACGGATTGCTGCAATAAGGGACACCCATCATGCCAAGCATGACATGCGGCCATAAAAGGTGCTAACAGATGGTGGGGAACGACCAGATAAGCGAGCCGGAGTGCTGGAGTCAGGACTTTGCTGAATGTACCAATATACAAAACATTATTCGGGGTCAAACTGGCTAGTGCAGGCTGGCGGCGGTCGTCGTATAGAAATTCACTGTCATAATCATCTTCGATGATAAAAGAGTGACTCTGTTCTGCCCAAGTTAAAAGCTCCTGCCTCCGTGTCATTGACAAAGTAACTCCCAATGGGCTTTGGTGGGCTGGTGTGACTAATGCAAAGCGTGCATTTGGTGCGTGCATTTTACCTATTGCGATATTCATTCCATGTTGATCGACAGGTATCGGAACAATCTCAGCTCCCATTTGGGTCAATAAATGATAACTGGGGGGAAAACAAGGATCTTCAAGCCACACTTGATCCCCTGATTGTAGCAAGGTATGCCCGATCAGACTGAGAGCACCGCGATAGCCTGCTGTAATAAATACTTGCTGTGGTGAACAGTGTATACCTCGTGATAGTTGAAGGTAAGCAGCGATGGCTTCGCGCAATGGCAGGTAACCCGTAGGTTGAGGATAGGACATATGTCGGCTTTGTAAGCGTAGTTGCCTGACGGTAAGGGTATTCCATAATTTGCGGGGAAAGAGATCCAATGCCGGCAATCCTAGCTGATAAGGCAGTGGGTCAGTGGCTGAAGCCGAGTCGAACAGTGATAGATCTGCCACGTTTACAGGCGATGGTACAAGAGATTTAGAGGATTGTAACGCCATGTCAGCAAGTCGTGGTGACACAACCGTACCTGCTTGTCCTCTTGCTTCAAGATAGCCTTCGCTGAGCAATAATGTGTAAGCGGATTCTACCGTACTGCGAGAAACTTGTAGTTCATTGGATAATTCACGAATAGATGGCACGCGTTGCTCAGGTTGTAACGACCCTTGGGTAATGGCCTGAATAAAACGCTGGTATATCTGGCGATAAAGTGGTGAAGAGGTATCTCTTTGTAAGGTGTTAGGCTGAACAATTGTCGCTTTCATTTATCTCTCTTGCATCAACCCGTAAACCATTAACCCCCCCAATACCACGATAGCCATGATCAGCGGCGTTTGCTCGGCAAATCTGGATTCAAGTACTGCACCAAAACAGAGATATCCAACAGGTACGGCAAGGAATCGCGTGGAGGAAAACAGTGTCATTATTCGACCAAACAGGTGTTCTGGAACTTGGCGCTGGATCAGCGTGACTTCGACTGGTCCAGCAAAACCAATGCAAATGCCAATGACGAAAAGCTGGGTGAACAAGACATATTGCCCACTGTACAGGTTCAGCGATATCAGGAATAGTACGAGCAGGCCATAGCCAGAAAGGATGATGCGGTTGCTGGAAAAATGCTTGCCATAATTACCATACAGCAATGAAGAAAGTGTTGTTCCTACGCCAAAGCAGGTCATTGAGACACCGAGGCTCAAAACGGAATTAAATTCTTGTTTATTCACATACGGTAAATAAACAATCAGAAACGGTGTGATAACAAAATTCACTACCGAACTGATGATAAGTACCGAGAAAAGTTCTTTTTCGGATTTTATATACCTGAATGCTTCAAGAAAATAATGGTGTGGCTGGGAGGAAATTACCGTCACTTCATTGATATCGGCGACGAAGTGTTTTTTCAGAATAATCAGCCCTAATGCAACGACTAAAAAACTCACTGCATCGAAATACAGAGCATTGATCGTACCGAGCATGGCAATAATCAATGATCCAACGATGGGGCCGACCAAATCGCAAATATTCTCAATGGTACTGTTGATTCCATTGATCAACTCATGTTCGCTTTTATTCTGTTTGATCTCCTTTGCCAGCATTACATCTTTTGCCAAGCGTCCCGGAGAATCCAAGATGGTGGAAAATATTAACAAAATAGCCAATAAGTAAAAGTGCAGGATATCCATCGTATAAAACACGGGGATCAGCAAGACACTCAGGAAATTTACCAAATCAGATAATAGTGAGATGCGGAATGCCCCGTATTTATCTACTAATTGTGCGCTAAAGAAAATAGAGAAAATCAATGGCAGAATTTTTGCGGACATCACGGTGGCGACTAATAGCGGGCTGCCCGAGATTTCCAGAATCAGCCACGGAATAGCAATTTCAGTAATGGCGTTTCCCAAAATGGAAACGCCATTTAATGCCAGTAACCCGCTAACTTGAAAAGGTATTCGCCTAATGATGTTGAAATAGCCTTATAGTTCTCCCGGCTTACGTGGAGGATTACGACCCGAAAAATTAGTTGTAGCACTACGGATTTCTTGCCCGAAAATATCAACACGTGCCTGGAACGGTGGGAATGGCAACGTAATACCGTGTTTGCGGAATTCCTGCAAAATGTATTGATGTACTTCATGACGGGCAGGCATACGATGCCCCATTTCTGCCGCGTAGACACGTAATTCGTAAATCTGAATACCTTGTTGCAAATCCACTAAATACACTTCCGGCATCGGGTTATCAAGAATTAATGGTGAGCTTCTGGCAGCGGTCATTAATATGTCGGTGGCATTTGCGGATTCAGTATCAGCCGGTACAGGAACCGTCAGGACAATACGGGTGATCGTATCAGACAGTGACCAGTTGATGAATTGTTCAGTAATGAATGCTCTGTTGGGAACGATAATCTCTTTTCTGTCCCAGTCAGACAGGGTCGTTGCCCGCGTATTGATCTTCGTGATGCTGCCAGTCAGGTTACGGATAGTTACGGTATCGCCAATTCGGATCGGCTTTTCAAACAAGATGATCAGGCCGGAAATAATATTGGCGAAAATCTCCTGTAAGCCGAAACCAAGACCAACACCCATCGCAGCAATCAGCCATTGCAATTTCGACCACTCGATGCCTACCAGCGAGAAACCAACTAGACCGCCAATGAGGGTAAGGCTGTATTTGGTTAGCGTCGTAATGGCATAACCCGTACCCGGAGTCAGATCCAAATGCTGCAACAGAGCGAGTTCCAACAGTGCTGGCAGGTTACGGACAAGCTGCGTTGTAATGACGATAACTAAGATCGCAATTAATATCGAACCCATGGTAATGGGTTGGAAGGTATCGACGCCGTTGACGGTGGTGCTAACGTCCCAGAGCCGGATATTCTCAAGGAAAGAGAAGGCTGAATGTAATTCAGACCATAATAGGATGAATGAAACGAGCGCAATCATAGTCAGGATCGAACGTACTAACCCCAGTGACTGGGCGCTGATTGCATCCAAATCGATGACTGGCTCTTCAACTTCGATCGAGCCTTCTACACTGCTATTGATATTGGCTGAGTCTTCTTCACTTTTGGCACGTTGGGCCAATATTTCTGCACGGCGCTGTTTTGCCCGTTCAAAAGCAATTTTGCGTCGTTGGATCAGCATCCATCGACGAATAATATGGTAAATGACCAGTAAGAAGAACCAGATGGCGACAGACGTTTCCAGACGACCGAGCAGTGCCTGTGATGTTTTCAGATAGCCGAGGATCGAAGCAAGTGCCGCTAAGATCGGAGCAGAGAGCAGTATCCACCACAGGACTGAGCTAACAATATTTTCGCCTGAGCCATGTTTGTCCATGTAAAGTGGAATGCCGGCGCGTTTTAGGCTGCTGGTCACCAAACTCAGTGAAATACAGAGCATCACGAAGCAGAGTCTGCCGAGGGTTGAAGTAAATTCTCGGTCGCTGTAATGATTAAAGGTGATTAATGCCATCATGAGAGGCACGATCAGGAAAATGGACAGGCGATAGAAACGCATTGCCCGTTTTATGCGTTCTTCCGGCCAGCGAAAGTGCGCGATAAATAAACCATTGGGATGGGCGAATGCTGCACTGAGCATAAAGACCCACAGAACTGGTGTTGTCGCACGCACGCCATTGCCTATTGCGTTAGCCATCGGATACTGCCACGCATTTTGCAGACCATAACCAATGGCTGACCAGAGCATCGGCAGTGGTAATGCCGCGACGATGGACCAAAAAACCGTACGCAAGGTAAGAGAGAAATGATCTTGTGTCACTTTGCCGATGCGATTGCTGGAACGCTCAAGAAAGGCGTGGTATTGGCGATGTGAGCTAATACTGAAAATCACTAGTAGCAAAGTACCCAGCAAATAGAGCAGGGTATCCTGCGTGGTCAACATGCTATGGATTGCTACGCCCAGCTGTGAGAACGTATCCAGAGACAGCAGGCGTGTCAGATCTTGCACCACCAGCAGCGGATAATTCAGCGAGATAGGATTGACATCAGCGACCCAGAACAAATAGCGGTGAGTTGCATCCTGCACTTCTTTCAGGGCATCGTTTAATTGGCTGGTGGCTACTTTGAGCTTTGTCAGTTCCAGTATTTCGTTGTCATATCCTGAGAGCAGAGAATTTAATAATTCTTTTCGAGTTCGGATAAGTGACTCATAAACTTGCTTTTGTGCCGGAGTCAGTGAGTTATTCGAGGGAGATGTCTGGTCGGTGTCACGCTGTGAGCGTTCCAGCATTTCCTCATATTTCAGTCTTTCGACCCGCAATTCGGCAATACTTCTGTCAAGTTGCTGGGATTTTGGTATATCAGGGATCGGAGAGGCTTGAGCCCTTAAGGCTTCTCCAAGTGCTGTAGAATCTTTTAGCCATTGCGCCTGTTCACGGATGGTATTCAGTGTTTGGCGAACTTGAAGAATATCGCTGGCTACCTTGCGCTGTTGTGAGCCAATGGAATCCATGCTCTGAGTTTGCTGGTTGAGCATTTGCGATAATTCGCGGTTTTGCTGGAGCTCATCCAGCAAAAACTGTGGGAGTTTCCCGCCACTCTGTTCCGCCAGCATTTCGGTATGTTCAAGTGCGGATTCCGCTTTCTGCTGGCGTTGGATATTTAACTGACTGCGTAATTGTTGGAGTTTAAGATCCAACCGTTGATAGCGTTTTTTAAATAAATCAGCGCGTATGCGAGCAATTTCCTGCCGATTATTGGCAGAAAGTTGTGCCATTTCCAGTTCATTGGTCGCCGCTTTACGCGCATTGATTTCTGCTTGAGCCAATGTCAATTGTGCTTCGGACAGTGGTGTGGAAGATGGACTCAAGGATTGGAGACGGGACGTCGCCTCGGCCAGCAGGCGCTTTGCCTCAACCTGTTGTTGAGGCAACTGGTTCATGGAGTCGCTGATTTCCCGGATTTTATCCTGCTCTTGCTGTAATTGGCGTCCTTGTTCCAGTAATTCGCTACTAGTCTGGATAATTTGCTGCTCTAAATCGCTGATAGGCTGATTGGCAGGAATGGGGGAAATCGCATGGCTTTCAGCCAGAATTTTCTGGCGCAGTTCTCTGATGATGGAAGGAAAATCATCAATCGACTGTTGATATTTTTGAGTGCGCTCCTCGGCGGATTTTGTATCATTAACCCAATTTATTGCCCCTTGAAGTGCTTGCGCGATTTCAGAATCTTGTGAATTCTTACTACCTCCAGCTTGCTTCAGTTCTTGTTTCAGTTGGGTTTCATCCAACTGTGTTGTAGCGGCAAAAGCCGAATTCGCAATCAACAGACTGAGAAGTAAACTGATAATCAGGCGCACAATAAGGGGCTCCTTAGTACTAAAATTAGCTGACGATATCTTTATTCACTGATTCATCGGCATTCACGGCAGGTTCTTCTGCGGTGATAGCCTGCGCCATGAGCGCCCCCATGCGGGTTTGTGAACCACTGTATAAGCTATTGGCAAAATTAATCTGATTGGAAGTAAACAGGTTGATAACCGTTGAACCGAGTTTGAAGCGTCCCATTTCTTCTCCTTTCTTGAGGGCAACCGCACCTTCCTGACCTTCTGCGGGGTAGGTCCAGCGTTTGATGATGCCTTCACGTGGTGGCGTAGCACAGCCACCCCAGACCGTTTCAATACTGCCGACAATGGTCGCCCCAACCAAAATCTGTACCATTGGCCCAAATGCCGTTTCAAATAAACAGATGACACGTTCATTACGTGCAAACAGATTTGGAACATTGGCTGCCGTCAATGGATTGACTGAAAACAGATCGCCAGGAACATAGATCATCTCTTTGAGTACACCGTCGCATGGCATATGGACACGGTGATAATCCTTTGGCGATAAGTAAATGGTGATAAACTGACCGTTACGGAATTGCTCTGCCAGTTGATACTGACCTGCCAACAAGGCTTCTATGGTGTAGTAGTGGCCTTTAGCCTGAATAATTTGATCTTCACGGATCGCCCCAAGCTGACTGACGGTTCCATCTGCTGGCAGAGCCAGTTGATTGGCTTCGTTGACGATAGGCCGAATATCCTCTTTCAGGGGACGGACAAAAAATTCATTGAATGTTGAGTAAGCGGTGAATGAAGAATTTTTTGCTTCATTCATATCCACTTTATAGGCTTTGGAGAAAGCCTTGATTGCAAGCTGTGTCAGCCAGCCAGCCTTTTTATTGGCAAACCAGCCTGCCAAGTTTGTAATGCATTGTTTTGGCAGTAAATATTGTAACTTGATTTTAAGATTATCCAGCACGTCAACCTCTTGGATTTTTTCTTGGCAAATTGGACAAAAGTCTACTATTGTACCTGCCATTATTTTGAATGTCAGGATATCGTTAATTATTGTCCTATTTTTGGCCGTCTGTGAAATTTCGGCGTGGTTTAACCTGTGCCATACTTTCCAGAATCCGGTGGTAATTTTCGAAACGTTCTTCTGCTATGGCCCCTTTTTCCAACGCTTCCCTTAAGGCGCATCCTGGGTCATCCTGATGTTTGCAATCACGGAATTTGCATTCTCCAAGGTATTCGCGGAATTCGGCAAAGCCTTGTGTAACCTGTTCTGGCGTTAGATGCCATAATCCAAACTCACGGACGCCCGGAGAGTCGATCACGTCTCCCCCTAGTGGAAAATGGTAAAGGCGGGCGGTGGTGGTGGTATGCTGACCGAGCCCGGAATTATCTGAGACTACATTGACCAGAATATCTTTTTCATTATCAGGCAGCAGGGTGTTGAGCAGACTGGATTTGCCGACACCAGATTGCCCCGCAAAGATGCTGATTTTATCAGCCAGCAGGGAGATGAGCTCAGGGATACCTTCGCTGGTATGGCTGGAAACTTCCAGTACGCGATAACCGATATGACGGTAGATGTCCATGACACTATTGACCCATTCACGGCTTTCGGCATCCAGCAGATCGATTTTATTGAGTACGATCAAAGGCTCGATATTGAGTGTTTCACATGCGACTAAATAGCGATCGATAATATTCAGTGAGAGTTCAGGCAGGATAGCGGAAACAATCACGATTTGGTTGATATTTGATGCAATGGGCTTGATACCATCGTAGTAATCGGGGCGAGTGAGAACAGAAGTGCGTTCATGAACCGCTTCTATGATCCCATTAACCTTGACATCAGATTGGAGTTGCAACGCAGGGCGCCATACGACGCGATCGCCGGTCACCAATGAGCGGATTGTCCTGCGGATATTGCAACGCTGTATGGAAGAATCTGCGGCTTCAATATCGGCATGTTGCCCGAATCGGCTGATTACCAGCCCTTCCTGCGGCTCACCAAGCTGGCTGTCATCCATTTCTGGTTTATTGGTATCAGCCCTGCTCAGCCTGCGCTGATGGTTGGCCTGCACACGGCGTTGCTGCCCTTTGGAGAGTTTATTTTTAGCCACCGAACCTCACTTAATTTCATCTATCTTGCTGATTATCGCTGTGAGTGATCAAAAACGTTATGATACACCACGGACACAGACTACCTCTTTTGAAGGAAACTAGGATATATCATGTCAAAAAGTGAGAACAATCTTATCTGGATAGATTTAGAGATGACCGGGTTAGATCCAGAGCGTGATCGCATAATCGAAATTGCGACCATCGTTACTGACTCGGAATTGAATATCCTTGCGGAAGGGCCTGTGATTGCCGTACATCAGTCCGACGAGCAGCTGGCATTGATGGACGATTGGAATGTACGGACGCATACTGCCAGTGGGTTGGTTGAACGTGTGAAACAGAGCCAGTTTGATGATGCGCAGGCAGAAAAAGCGACTATCGCCTTTCTGGAGCAGTGGATTCCAGCAGGAAAATCGCCAATATGTGGCAACAGTGTGGGGCAGGATCGTCGTTTCCTATTCCGTTATATGCCTGAGTTGGAAAAATATTTTCACTACCGTTATTTGGACGTCAGTACACTTAAAGAACTGGCTCGTCGTTGGAATCCCGAAATGCTGGCGGGACTTAGCAAGAAAAATACCCATCAGGCATTGGATGACATTCGGGAGTCAATTGCTGAGTTGGTGTATTACCGCGAGCATTTTATCCAAAAATAAAATGCGGTGTTCAGTACAAAGATGCCTATAAATTAATCCCTGTGTTGATGGTTAAGCGGGTAATTTGCCGATTTAATCATCAATCAGAGAAAAGACGCGATTTTTTGTGCCTTAGGGCTTGCCAGAAGAATAATTCCTCGTATAATGCGCTCCCCGTACCGATGAATAATTTCAAAAGTACAAGCACACCAAAATTTACGCGGGAATAGCTCAGTTGGTAGAGCACAACCTTGCCAAGGTTGGGGTCGCGAGTTCGAGTCTCGTTTCCCGCTCCAAATAAAAAGTTATCTAGGTGTGAAGAGTCAGGCTGACAGCAGCCATAAGAAATGCGGGAATAGCTCAGTTGGTAGAGCACAACCTTGCCAAGGTTGGGGTCGCGAGTTCGAGTCTCGTTTCCCGCTCCAAATTCAGGACTGTAGATTTTTATATAAATCTGCAAGCCATAGAAAAAAGCACCTTTTGGTGCTTTTTTCGTTTTCAACATATCTAACTTCACCTATGGTACGGTTTGACTCGTGGCAGAAGGGTGGCTTGTGAGCAATTACTGACATTAACGAAGCAAGCCTAACCGTCGGGCCAAGTTCCACACAGTATTCACACAGCACCTGCAAGGCCAGCCTGATGTTGTGGCACGTTTGCTGTCGATAACACTGTTGAATCAGAAAACATCTGTGATATGCCGATAGCCAGAAGCATTAGCCCGGGATGGGATGAAGCAATCCACGAAGGTTTACTCAGTAAGTATCGGGCGCAAGTTGAATCTATCGATGAAATTTATACGCCACCCCCTGAGTTGGTTGCATTTTCTTGTCGTGATGAGCAGATCACAAAACGGTTACGTGCTTACTATAGTAGTTGGAAAGAATGTAGTAGTTGGAAAGAATGAGAGTTGTTGGACATCATTGCCATTGATGATGTCCAATTTCCATAATCACACTTTCTTTTCCAGTTCTTTCAGCAATGTTTCCTTACGTTCCATCATGTTTTTTATTGCCTTCTGCTTCACATGGCCAAAGCCACGTACTTGATCGGGTAGTTCCGCGAGTTGCTGACAGATTGCCAAGTTATTGCGATCCAGTTTTTCGATCAGAAAATCAATTAATCGCTCATATTCAAGCAGCAAATTTCTTTCCTGCTTACGCTCTTCCTGATAGCCAAAAATATCGAAAGCGGTACCACGCAGTGGCTTACATGCGGCAATGAAGCGGAATATAGGAATGATCCACGAACCATATTCCCGTTTTCCTCGTTGACCTGTGCGAGGATCTCTACGGTTGAAAAAGGGAATGCTGAGGTGAAAGCGAATTTTATCCGTATTATCAAACTGAGAGTGGAGTTTATCGAAAAAACCAGTTTTGACGTACAGGCGGGCAACTTCATATTCGTCCTTATACGCCATTAGTTTGAATAAATTTTCAGCAATAGATTTGGTGATTTCGTCTGCATCAATCTGTTGAGTGACCATTTGGACTTGCGCAATGCGGTTGAGATAACGCATTGCATATCTTTCATTTTGATAATCAACCAGCAATTGATATCGATGCATAATAAGGTCGTCCAAACTTTTTATGCTTTCTTGAGGATTGATATTCAGGTATTTCTGCAAGATATCTGGCTGTACCGCAGCAATGCGGCCTATATGGAAAGCCCGCCGAGCATTATCTGCTGATTTTCCTAGTTCTTGAATGATGCTGTTGATAGAAGATAACGTGATCGGAACTTTGCCGAGTTGCCAAGCATAACCGATTAATATGATATTTGTTTGGTTCCTGTCACCCACCAGATAAGCCGCCATCATCTCTGCATCAATGGAGAGTAATGTCTGAGTGTGTTGGTGAAGGATCTCTAGCATTTTGGGATGATCCAAATCCAGCATGGGGGCTCGAAGCATAATGCCAATTTGCGTTTCATGGGTGTTCAGTATGCATTTCGTCGAGCCTCTCGACATCACTTCCTGTGAATTTTGTCCTGTCGCAGCAACTAAATCAGCGGCGATAACCAGATTGGCGCGTCCCCGATCAATCCTGACTTGATGCAGTTTATTCGTATCACGGCATAACCGTACATGGGTTATGGCTTCTCCTCCCTTTTGAGCAAAGCCAGTAAAATTGAGCAGACTGACGGAGCAATTATCTAACTGAGCGGCATTTGCAAGTAGGTGTCCTGCGGTGACGATGCCTGTACCACCGATGCCGACTAACAGGATTTCATAAGGCGTTTCCGCAGAGGCAAGCGTGGGTAGTGGTAACTTATGGATAATTTCTTCTAATTCGTCCTGTGAGATGATTTTGCTGAGATCGGGGCGTGGATTGGCATTTTCGACGGTGATAAAGCTGGGGCAAAACCCTTTCAGGCAGGATAAGTCTGAGTTGCAAACGTGCTGATCTATTTTGCGTTTAGTGCCTAAAGGCGTTTTGGCAGGGATCACGGCAAGGCAATTCGATTGTATTTGACAGTCACCGCATCCTTCACAAACCAGCTCGTTAATGACGGCGCGACGCGGCGCTTTTGGGACTAAGCCCCGCTTTCTTTTACGGCGCAGTTCCGTGGCACAGGCTTGATCGTAGATGATTACTGTCACGCCCACGATCTCTCGAAAACGTTTCTGTACATCTTCGAGATAATCCCGCCCATAAAGCTTCACATTGGGAGGAAGGATGTTTTTATCTTGGTATTTATCAAGATCATCCGTCACGACAACGACTTCTTTCACACCTTCTGCAAGCATCGAAGAGGCAATCTGCGATATGGTAATGTTTCCATCCAGAGGCTGCCCGCCTGTCATTGCCACGGCATCATTAAATAACAACTTATAAGTAATGTGGCTTCCCGCAGCGACTGATTGGCGAATGGCTAAATGACCGGAATGAAAATAAGTACCATCACCCAGATTCTGAAATACGTGGGATCGATTAACAAAAGGGGCATGTCCTATCCAGTCGATACCTTCGCCTCCCATTGGCGCGAGGCCGCTGCCTGTGTTGCGATCCATCCACGCTGCCATGACATGACATCCAATGCCAATCTGGGCTTGGCTACCATCCGGCACGCGGGTTGAAGTGCTATGAGGGCACCCCGCACAGAAATACGGTGTACGTTTTGGCAAAGTGGCATCGTGCGGAACGATGGCTGTTGACCATTCTGGCGGTACGGAAAGAAATAGATTGTATTGTTGTAGCCATCCGGAAAGCGGGACTGCGACCCGTGAAGGGCGTAATTCAACGTCTGTGGGCAACAGTTTTTGACCAAGATGGTTATGCTTACCTACCAGATTGACACTTTTTTGTCGCTTAACCAACTGATGCGCGAGCAGCATTTCGACGATGGCCGCTTTCTCTTCAATGACAAAAATATCGCTGACTTGTGTAGCCAGTTCGCTGAGAAGCGGTGATAAAGGATAGACTAAACGGACATGGAGAAAAGCGACTCCTTGTTGTGCCAGTTCGGAAGGGGTTAGGCCTCCGGCGCGCAGGGCTTCCATTACATCTCTATGGGCTTTGCCAACCGTTATTAATAATGCTCGTGGATGTTCGCAGGGGGCAAGGAGATGATCAATGGGGTTAAGTTTGGCAAACTCTTCAATGGCTTTCAGTTTATAGGATAAACGCTTTTCAATCTGCGGGCCGGGGAGATCAGGCCAGCGCCAATGCAGCCCATCAGGGCCAGGATCAATTTGAGGAATTTTATAATCAGGAAATGGCTTACTTTCTCTGATTGCACCACTTTCTACGACTTCACTGATTGCCTTGAACCCAATCCATGCACCACTGATGCGTGATGCAGCCCAGCCCCACAAACCCACATCGAGATAATCAGCAACCGATGCAGGATGCAAAATGGGCATACTCCACGCCATCATGGCGAGATCAGATTGGTGGGACATGGAGGAAGAGACGCAACCGTGGTCGTCTCCGACGATAACCAGCACTCCACCGTGTGGAGAGGAGCCATAGGCATTGCCATGTCTGAGAGCATCTCCAGAGCGATCTACTCCCGGCCCTTTGCCGTACCACATCCCAAAGACACCGCTAACCTGTCTGTCTGGGTCAGATTCCACTTTCTGTGTACCTACCAGTGCATCTGCCGCGAGATCCTCATTGACAGCAGGCTGAAAGCGAATATTGGCTTGGATAAGTTCTTTGCTGTGTTGCCATAATACTTGATCTAGACGGGCTAAAGGCGAGCCACGATAGCCTGAAACGAATCCCGCTGTGTTGAGATTGTGGATCTCATCCAACTCAGCCTGAGCGAGTAGAAGGTCAACCAGAGCGTCAGTACCCGTGACAAATTTAGATTGATAATATCGAGCCATGTTTTTGACCCTCTCTGAAGAGAATAATCATCTAAGTAACGACCAAAATTGATGTTAATCTATTTCCGCAAAATGCTTACGACAAGCATAAATCTTATTAGATGTTAGTTATTCGTTTATTTAGTGTTAAATTTAAAGGGGGGGTTAGGTATTTTAGTTAATTGTGAGAGTGATAGCATCAGCTTTTTGTGTCAAAATTGAGCGAATATCTTTTGAGCGTTTAGCACGGAGATAGGTGCAAAGGGCTTGCCATCTTATCTGAACATGTTCATAATAGCGCCCACTCCTGATATGTAGGTTAGACAAACTATCTTGTGACTCATAGAGTTAACAGGTATTCAAATTAGTATTCAGGTATTTCAGGCTATTATTAGCCGTCAGCGACGCGGGAATAGCTCAGTTGGTAGAGCACAACCTTGCCAAGGTTGGGGTCGCGAGTTCGAGTCTCGTTTCCCGCTCCAATCACTTTCACTCCATTCTGCTTATTTCAGTTCTTCAATTTCTTTCCAATACAATACCACCCAATCAATCAGTGCCGGCATGAATTCCTACGCCAAGGCAAACAGCTTGGTAAATTGCGCCAACATTATTCAGGTAAAAACTACCGGATAACTCTATTTGTTCTACCACATGATCACGGGATAGTTGCAAACACATACTGAATCACAATAAAAAAATCGACCTCAATGATGAGTAAATTGCGATACTGAAATCATATTTAATGTATCAATAGCATCCTATGATTATTATTTGAGGAAAATGATTATATTGAGATCTGCACCGGAACCTTGGAATGATAACCAGAACTCAATGCAAAAATACAGAGGCTGGATTAAATCCATTTATTTTAAAATCAGAAGATGTATTCATTGATCTACTCACCGATAATGGCACAGGGGCTATGAGTGATAGACAATGGGCAGGCATGTTTTCAGCGAAAAGAAACAACGTCATTGGCTGTGGTATTTTTTTGAAACGAAAAGGAAACTGGTGATAGCCCATGTATTCGGCCCCGAACTGATGCCACCTGCCGAAAATTGCTCGACTTATTGACATCCTTATCAAGCGATTGGCAAGAAGAATAATTGGTTATTCATGCTCAATAGAAATCCATGAAAAAGTCATCGGCGCATATATTGAAAAACATCATTACAATCCTTTGGCATCATGACCCTATATTTTTTATATTTTAAATCTATAGAATTTTAATAAGCCTAGTTTAAAACTATAACTACCATGGATTAAGTTATCTCACCTGTTATTCGCGATCATGATGATGTTGGAATTTGATATCGCTTTTCTAGCTAATCCACAGGAATATACCTCAGTATATTGAAAAGTAAGTTCTTTTTTTAGCACTGGGAAGGTAATGTATCCTCATGATCATCACTGAAAACCTGCGTTTGTAGGATAATCACAGTAGATGTTGGTGACATTAATAGCTCCTCATTTTCAGCAATATTTTAATGATACACATATATATTGTAGTTATGCCTGTTCTCAAAATAGGGGCAACTGTCTTTGTATATTAGATATTCAGTGCTGATTAGAAAAACTTCTTTTCTAAACCTTTAAAAAAATCGTCGCTAGCGGGAGGAGTATAGAAAAGATGATAAGAACTGGAGAAAAATATATCGATGATCTGCGTGATGGGAGGATTATTTTTATTAATGGAGAGAAGGTCACAAATCATGTGGATCATCCCGCGTTTAGGAATGCGATTAGGTCTGTTGCGAAATTATATGATTATAAAGTTGAGCATGCCGATAGAATGGCTTTCAGGACAGACGCCGGGGAGCAGATGAGTCTGTACTGGCAGTTGCCTACTACGCCTGAAATATTGATTGCGCGCGGTCATGCTGCATATGAGTGGGCTAAACAGACGGTTGGTTGGCTCGGAAGAAGTCCCGATTATGTTGCATCGGCGCTGGCGGGAATGATAACGCACATTGAGTTATTTGAATCTTACTCGCAAGAACGCGCCGATGCTTTGAGAAATTATTTTGCCTTTGTGAGTGAGAAGGATCTCTATCTGACTTACGCATTGGTTAATCCGCAAGGTGATCGTTCAAAAACACCCGGTGAGCATACCAAGAATATCTATCACACTCTTGGGGTGGTGGAAAAGAATGCTAAGGGAATTATTGTCAGAGGCGCGAAAATGCTGGCTACGGGAGCAGCACTGGCTGATGAGGTTTTAGTTGGTACTCATAAACCGCTTACATCAGGAGTTGATGAGCGATATGCACTTTCTTTTGCCATGCCACTTAATACGAAAGGCATAAAAATCCTTTCAAGGCGCTCTTACGAATTAGAGGCAAATTCCAGGGATTATCCATTGTCGTCTCGGTTTGATGAAAATGATTCAATGCTCTATTTTGATGATGTTTTGGTGCCTTGGGAGCGAGTATTTATCTGTGAAGACATTGAGATGTGCCTTAAGCAGTTAGACTCAACTGCTACGGAAATTTTGATGGATATTCAAAGTCTGGCTCGTTACGCAGTGAAATTACACTTTTTAACTGGATTAGCTCAGGTAATGACTGAGACAAACGGTGTTTGCCAGTACCCGGCAGTGAAGGAATCACTTGCACAGTTAGCCTGCTATGCAATGAATGTTGAGGGGCTGTTTAATAGTGTGATCCATTGCCCAAAAGTTTATAACGGATTTTATATACCTGATAAAACTCAACTTTATACGTATCGGGTCATCTCGCAGTCAATATACCCAAAGGTGTTGGAAACGATAAGGAAACTGGCTGGTGGAGGCATTTTGATGTTGCCATCAAGTGAGGCGGATTTAGAGAATGATGAGATTTTAAGTATTATTGAGAAGACTCAGTATTCATCCATTGTTTCTCCTGTCGAAAGGGTCAGATTGATGAAATTAGTATGGGATGCTGTGGGGTCAGAGTTCGCATCAAGACATCATCAATATGAATTGTTTTATGCCGGAGCTCATTATCAAACGCTAGGGCGCCTTTACGATCAGTATGATTGGGAATCATCGAAGGAATTGGTTGAAAAGATCAAAATGCTCTAGTCTGGCCTTTTTATCCGACTACCATCATCTTACTACCACCGTGACCACCATAATAGGTGTAGTGGATATAGTAATAGTGGATGTGGATATAGTAGTAGATATAGCCGAAGAGGGAAGAGTGCCGGCGTAGAGATGTTGGCACTTCTTGCTGGATATTGGAGTATTTTCCAATCGTTATCTTACCTCCATCCAAAATATAATCCCTACCAAAATAAATTGTCGATAAGCGCTTGCTATCCTGTATTAACAAGTCCATAATGCCGCCTCATTTTTGGAGAGACAGAGGAAAATTTCTCCACTAGCGTCTAGAATGGATGAGTGGATTTTTATTTCGCGGCTGAATTCACTAGAATTCAATTCTTGTTTTTTATCCACAGTATTTAAGATTACTGCCATATTGAGTTACCCGATGATGCTCTACTTGTTACACAGAGTTATCCACAGGGAGGCTTTCCTGTATTTGGATGTTTTGATTTATCATTCAACACAATAGTACATACTTAACTTATTGATTAATGAAAGTAATTAACCTCATTTAAAAATTCACTGATTAATAATTGTTCTCTGTTTGTTCTTTGATCAGCAAAGCATTTTTATTTTATTCACAAGGAAATAGACGGCTTTTTTAACAAGAAATTCGATTGTTTGATAATTAAGCATCTCTGGGTAAGCCTTTGGTAATTGCTCGTATCAATCGTTTTTGTTGTGAGGTCTGAACTTCAATTGCATTAGCATTGCGGCTGGTTATTTGTTGAGCGATAGCCCAGCGGATATGTTCATCCAACACTTCACTCAAGCCAGTTCTTTTTTCCAACGCTAACACAATATCATCTTGATAAGGCGCATTGCCCAAGGCAACGGAAATGTTGCGTAGCCAGCGCAAATACCCAATGCGGCGAATGGCCGAGCCTTCTGTAATACGCAGGAACTTTTCCTCATTCCAACTGAATAGATTAAGTAGTTCAGGGGCATGCAGTGCGGCCCGGGGGCTGAAGTCAGCCTCATCCGTTAATTGTGAAAAACGGTTCCATGGGCAAATAAGCTGGCAATCATCGCAGCCATAAATCCGATTGCCCATCAATGGGCGAAATTCTTCCGGTATCACACCTTCCAATTCAATTGTCAGATAAGAAATGCAGCGCCGAGCATCAATGGTGTAAGGTTCAACAATGGCACCTGTCGGACAGGTTGTCATGCAGGCTACGCAGCGTCCGCATTGTTCTTCTTGGGGGGTATCAATCGGTAGGGGAAGATCAATCAGCAATTCACCAAGGAAAAACCAAGAACCCGATTCCCGATTTAATATAAGTGAGTGTTTACCAACCCATCCAAGCCCCGCTTTTGCTGCCAGTGGACGTTCCATAATAGGAGCGGAATCGACAAAAGGGCGAAAATTCAGAGTTCCCTGATATTCATGAGCGATGCAATAGTCTTGGATCTTATCGCCCAGTTTTTTGAGACGTTGGCGTAGCAGTTTGTGATAATCTCTGCCCAGCGAATAGCGGCTAATATAGCCCATTTGCGGATTGTTAAGTGTACTGGCAAAAGCCGCTTTAGCAGGTAGATAATTCATGCGTATGCTGATAACCCGCAAAGTTCCGGGCAACAGTTCATGAGGGCGCGCGCGCATCATGCCGTGACGTGCCATCCAATCCATTTCGCCGTGGTTTTGCTTATCAAGCCATTCCTGTAGTCTCGGTTCTTCTGCCGATAAATCGGTGTCACAGATGCCGACTTGCTGGAAGCCAAGGGAAATACCCCATTGCTTGATGTTTGCTGCTAGAAGATTCAGATCGAGAGGAGTTGCCATGGAATATCAATTTACTGCTGCAAGAGCAGCGTAGATTAACATAGTGTAGGTTGAATACAAAAAATGCGATATACAGCGGTACAGAAGATGTCCAATGACAATGACTGAGTTATGTTATGGTTATCGGTTAAGCTATTTCGCTGATATGTCTACCTGATTAGGCTCTAATTCAATAAATAAAATAGATATTTTTCGATGAAAGAACTCGTTTTATCACTTCCAAATGAAAATGCCACCGTTGCATTGGGCAATGCAGTGGCGTCAGTCGGCGATCGCGGCTATGTTATTTATTTATATGGCGATCTTGGCGCCGGAAAAACCACATTCAGTCGTGGTTTCCTACAGGCACTCGGCCATCAGGGACATGTAAAAAGTCCGACTTATACTCTGGTCGAGCCTTACTCCCTACAGCCACGGCCTGTCTATCATTTCGACCTGTACCGTCTGGCCGACCCTGAAGAGCTGGAATTTATGGGTATCCGTGATTATTTCCATCAGGATTCCATTTGCTTGGTGGAGTGGCCTCAACAGGGAGCAGGGGTTTTGCCTGATGCCGATATTGAGTTGCACTTGAGTTATGACAGTGAAGGGCGACAGGCGCGTTTTGTCGCATTATCTGAGTATGGTGAAAGTCTGTTGGATAATTTGACGTCCTTATGAAGGAATACCCGTCCATGATGAATGCCTTTTTCGTGAATGCCTTTTTTGTGAACATAAGCAAAAAATGGCACGCCCACTGGGTGATGTCCTGTACTTTGTTTGTCATGTTGAGCCAATTGGTCATGATGACAGCCGCAGCGGCTACGTTGTCGAATGTTCATGTGAGTAATAGCCCATCTGAAGCCACAGTAACGTTGGAATTCACTGGCGGGCAACCTGATTATCGATTTTTTCTTCTGCATTCCCCTGAACGACTGGTAGTGGATATTCGCCAAGCTGGTAAAATCGTTGGGTTGCCGATGCTTTTATCCGGTCAGGATCTGGTAAAACAGGTTCGTTCCAGCCAGTCGCCTGATGCACATCATCAGCGGATTGTGCTGGAATTGGCACATAAGGCCACGGCTACTTCTACAGTAAAAAACTCCGCTACGGTGAAAAACTCCGGTAGTCAATATCAGGTGCGGATGACGTTAAAAGCCAATGGGGCGGTGAATAATTCATCGGCACTCAAGAATAATACGTCACAAAATGAAAGTAAGCGGTTACTAACTAATGATGTCCCGCTTATGAAGCAGCCAGCATCGAATCAACATGAGCAGGGTGTGAAAAAACAGGTTATCCAAACTGCACGAGGGAAAGGTATACATCCGATTGTTATTGCCATTGATGCAGGACACGGCGGGCAAGATCCCGGTGCGATTGGGCAGCGGGGATTGAAAGAAAAAAATGTAACTATTAGTGTTGCACGTAAGCTGGAAGCCCGTTTGCGTAGTGATCCCATGTTTAAGCCTGTGTTGACGCGCAATGGAGATTATTTTATCTCTGTGGCAGGGCGTTCCGAGGTGGCTCGCAAGCATAAGGCTAATATGCTGGTATCGATTCATGCAGATGCCGCCCCTAATCGCAGTGCCAGAGGTGCTTCTGTTTGGGTGCTCTCCAATCGTCGAGCAAACAATGAATTGGGGAACTGGCTGGAGCAGCATGAGAAACAATCGGAATTGCTGGGTGGTGCGGGAGACGTCCTCGCCAATGGTACTGATCCTTATTTGAGTCAGGCGGTGTTAGATTTGCAATTCGGCCATTCCCAGCGTGTCGGCTATGATGCTGCCATGCAAATATTGAGTCAGCTAACTAGGATTGGTTCTTTGCATAAACGTACACCAGAGCATGCGAGCCTTGGTGTTTTGCGCTCTCCGGATATCCCGTCCATTTTGGTGGAAACAGGCTTTATCAGCAATTTTTCTGAAGAAGAATTGCTGGGTTCCAATCAGTATCAGGAGAAATTGGCGCAAGCTATTCATCTTGGATTACGTCACTATTTTCAGGCTAATCCATTGCAGTCCGCGCCAAAGTAACCAATATACGCCTATCAGAATAGGCTCTAAATCGTAAGATAAGGTCGAATAATGGCTATCAAGATATTACCTCCACAATTGGCAAACCAGATTGCCGCCGGTGAAGTGGTTGAACGCCCTGCATCTGTGGTGAAAGAATTGGTGGAAAATAGCCTTGATGCCGGCGCTACTCGGATTGATATTGATATTGAACGTGGCGGCGCAAAGTTGATCCGAATTCGTGATAACGGTTGTGGAATCAGTCAACAGGATCTCATATTGGCACTGGCGCGCCATGCCACCAGTAAAATTGCTTCGTTGGATGATTTGGAAGCGATTGTCAGCATGGGCTTTCGCGGGGAAGCGCTGGCCAGTATCAGTTCTGTTTCGCGGCTGACATTGACTTCCCGTCCTGAAAGCCAAACAGAAGCATGGCAATCTTATGCGGAAGGCCGTGATATGGAAGTGACGGTTAAACCTGCCGCTCATCCTGTAGGAACGACGGTTGAAGTGTTGGATCTGTTTTATAACACGCCAGCCCGCCGCAAATTCCTGAGAACGGAAAAAACGGAGTTTGGTCACATTGATGAAGTGGTGCGTCGGATTGCACTGGCGCGGCTGGATGTGGCCGTCAACCTGAATCACAATGGAAAGTTGATGCGTCAGTATCGTCCTGCCAAAGACGAATCGCAGCATGAACGGCGCTTGGCGGCGATTTGTGGTGCGGCGTTTGTGCAGCAGGTTTTGGCGTTGTCATGGCAGCATGATTCCCTTTCCATTAAGGGCTGGGTTGCTGACCCCATGAGTGCCATGGCAGGAAGCGATATTCAATATTGCTATGTCAATGGGCGCATGATGCGGGATCGGCTGATTAATCATGCGATTCGTCAAGCCTATCAAGACTTGATTCAGGGTGAGCAGCAGCCAACTTATGTTCTGTATCTGGAGATTGATCCGCATCAGGTGGATGTCAATGTGCATCCGGCTAAACATGAAGTACGTTTCCATCAATCACGTTTGGTGCATGATTTTATTTATCAAGGCGTGGCTGCGGTATTGAAACAACGCGGCAAGGGAGCTGAATTAGAACTCGGTTGTCAGGAGCCTACTGCAAGCTGGGTGCCGGAGAATCGCCCTTCTGCGGGAGAAAACCATTTCCTCCGGAAGAGTGTCGTGCCAGCAGATACTGCATCTTCTCAACGTCATGATAATGGAGATAATGGCAGGAATCAGGAGTATGGAGAACGCCAATATTCAGGCCGTGAAACGCAGCCATTGCATCATGGAGAAAATTACCAGAAAAAACAGGGTGAGCTGTACCAAAAATTGATGCAGTTTGCACCGGAAGAAAAACGACCATTATTTCCGGAAAAAAACGCCTCAGCGTCTGGTTCGTCAATTTCCGGTCCGTCAATTTCTCACCCAATGCCTGTTTCTGTCACATCGGTGCACTCGGAGCAGGGAAAAAACAGCAATGCTGGTTTTGGCAGCAATTATAGTTTCGAAAAATATAGTTTCGGAAAAGTATTGAGCATTTATGCAGGTTGTTATGCCTTGACTGAATCTTCATTGGGAGTAGGGGTGCTCTCTCTGCCAGTTGCTGAACGCTGGCTTAAACAGGCACAACTAACGCCAGGGGAGCAGGGTCTGAAACCTCAGCCATTATTGATCCCGTTGAAACTTGCTCTCAATCAGGCAGAAATGCGAGCCTTGAAGCAGAATGGTGAGCTATTAAAGACTTTTGGCATTGAATCTACAGTCGCGCATGGAAAAGTAACCATTCATGCGGTATCGTTGCCTTTGCGCCAACAGAACCTGCCGAAACTTCTGCCGGAGCTGTTGGGCTATCTTGGGGAGCAGTCAGTAGCCTCTATTGAGCAGGTTGCAATTTGGCTCTCCCGTCATGTGGGTAGCGAGCATGAAACGTGGAACGTCGCACAAGCTGTCCAGCTTTTGGCTGATGTCGAGCGTCTTTGTCCTCAACTGGTGGGTTCCCCGCCGGAAGGGTTATTACAGTTAATTGATTTACAAGCAGTGGTGGCACTTCTTAATCATGAGTGATTTAAAAACTCAACATCTGCCGACCGCCATTTTCATCATGGGGCCAACGGCTTCAGGAAAAACGGCGTTATCGATCGCTTTGCGTCAGCACCTTCCAGTTGAATTGATCAGCGTCGATTCTGCGCTGGTTTACCGTGGGATGGATATTGGAACAGCAAAACCTTCCGCAGAAGAGCAGTCACTGGCACCCCATCGTTTGATCGATATGCTCGATCCCGCTGAAACTTATTCTGCTGCTGATTTTCGCCGTGATGCCCTGAAAGAAATGGCAGATATCACGGCTGCAGGGAGAATTCCACTCCTGGTTGGTGGAACCATGCTATATTTCAAAGCATTGCTGGAAGGATTATCACCTTTGCCCTCTGCAAATCCTGAAGTTCGGGCGCAAATCGAGCAGCAGGCGGTGGCGATTGGGTGGGATGCATTGCATCAGCAATTACAGGAGATCGATCCAGTTTCGGCTGCAAGGATTCATCCTAATGATCCACAACGTCTTACTCGTGCACTGGAAGTTTTTCGAATTTCGGGTAAAACTCTAACTGCATTGACTGAAACGTCTGGAGAAATATTACCTTATTGCGTTCATCAATTTGCTATCGCACCTGCAAGCCGTGAAATCTTGCATCAGCGTATCGCCGCCCGTTTTGAACAAATGATCAAATCAGGGTTTGAAGATGAAGTGAAAGCGCTTTATGCTCGTAGTGATTTGCATACAGATTTACCCTCCATTCGTTGTGTTGGTTATCGTCAGATGTGGTCATACTTCGCGGGCGAAATATCTCATGATGAGATGGTTTATCGTGGTACCTGTGCGACACGCCAGCTGGCAAAGCGTCAGATCACATGGCTCAGGAGTTGGAAAGATGTGACTTGGTTGGATAGTGATCAACCTAAACAAGCGCTAAATACAGTCATACAGGTGATTAGTACATAAATTCATTGATTGTGTACAATTGATCAGTACAAAGTGTCACTTTTGAGTAGTTACTTTTTCGAACCAATAGGTTCTTAGTTAAAAACAACAAAATAAGGAAAATATAGAATGGCTAAGGGGCAATCTTTGCAAGATCCATTCCTGAATGCTTTACGGCGTGAAAGGGTCCCGGTTTCTATTTATCTGGTCAACGGCATCAAATTACAGGGTCAGATTGAATCTTTTGATCAATTTGTCATTTTACTGAAAAACACGGTCAGTCAGATGGTTTATAAACACGCTATCTCTACTGTTGTGCCTTCCCGTCCTGTGTCTCATCACGGTAGCAACCAAAATGCGCCGACTGGCGTTGGTAACTATCATGCTGGCACTAACCCAGCAACACAACAGGAAAGTGATGGCGCTGAATAAATCAGTGACCGTACTTGACGTAAATAAAAACATAGGTAGGGAGACTTTACCTATGTTTTTTCCTATGGATTTCTACTCAGCCTGAGGGGTTTCACCGTTGTTTGATCGTTATGAAGGCGGAGAATTAGCCGTTCTGGTGCATGTTTTCTTCTCACAGGAAAAAGATACGGAAAATCTCAGTGAATTCGAATCATTGGTGACTTCCGCAGGTGTTTCTCCTGTGCAGATTGTAACGGGAAGCCGAAAGGCACCTCATCCGAAATATTTTGTCGGAGGGGGCAAGGCAGAGGAAATTGCCGATGCTGTCAAAAACAGCGGCGCAGATGTGGTGTTGTTTAACCATACACTCAGCCCTGCTCAAGAACGTAATCTTGAACGCTTGTGCCAATGCCGTGTCGTTGATCGCACGGGAGTGATCCTGGATATTTTTGCTCAACGGGCAAGAACGCACGAAGGCAAGTTGCAAGTCGAATTGGCGCAATTGCGTCACCTGTCTACCCGTCTGGTTCGGGGCTGGACTCACCTTGAACGCCAAAAAGGGGGGATCGGTCTGCGTGGTCCCGGAGAAACCCAGCTGGAAAGTGACCGCCGTATGCTGCGTGACAAAATCAAACAGATTTTGGGGCGCCTCAGCAAAGTTGAAAGACAGCGTGAACAAGGGCGTCAGGCACGCAATAAAGCAGATATCCCTACCGTCTCCCTTGTTGGCTATACTAACGCAGGGAAATCAAGTTTATTCAATAGAATAACCTTAGCAGAAGTCTATGCTGCCGATCAGCTTTTTGCCACCCTGGACCCGACACTGCGCCGTATAGACGTAAATGATGTTGGCACCGTTGTTTTGGCGGATACGGTAGGTTTTATCCGTCACTTGCCCCATGATTTGGTGGCAGCGTTCAAGGCTACTTTGCAGGAAACTCGACAGGCGAGGTTGTTGCTGCATGTCGTCGATGCGGCGGATAACCGTCTTGATGAAAACATTATCGCTGTTGACAGTGTTCTTGAAGAGATTGAATCCCACGAAATCCCTTCGCTACTGGTGATGAATAAAATCGATATGTTGGAAGATTTTATTCCACGCATTGACCGCGATGAGGAAAATCGTCCTGTCAGGGTATGGTTGTCTGCACAGACTGGCGAAGGTATTCCGCTGTTATTACAAGTGTTGACCGAGCTCCTTTCAGGTGAAATCGCACACTATGAATTGCATCTTCCACCAGAAGCGGGGCGTTTGCGCAGTCGTTTCTATCAGCTTCAGGCTATTGAGCGTGAATGGATGGAAGAAAACGGTCAGGTTGGTATTGAAGTCAGAATGCCGATGGTGGATTGGTGCCGCCTGTGTAAACAAGAACCAAATTTACCTGACTATGTTGTCTGATTGATTGGCGCAGGGCAACAAACAAGGTATCATTTTATCCGCCATTTCAGGGTACTTATAGTCATGGAGTAGCGGTAATGGAATGGCGGTGATCAAATGACCGTGCCAGAATTGCAGTGACTGGACTGGCACTGTCAAAAGTATCACCCAATAATATTGGTTGCTTACAAAAACGACGAAGTTCGTCGTTTCTGCCCATGGAGGCCGCTGTCAGACCTGTCAGGGACAGGCAACGGCCTGTGAAGTGGGAAGCCTCACCCGTCTGGGTGGAGAGCAGTCACCTCTGAAAAACCAGTAAAAAACTAAAAAGTGGAGCTAAAACATGGCGTGGAATCAGCCCGGTAATAACGGACAGGACCGCGACCCGTGGGGAAGCAGCAATAATAATGGCGGCAACTCCGGCGGCAACAAGAAAGGTGGTCGAAACCGTGGGTCAACTGATCTCGACGATCTGTTCCGTAAACTGAGTGCAAAACTCGGTGGTCTCGGTGGAAACAAAGGTGGAAATGGTTCTGAACAGAACCCTAAATTTGGCGGGCGTCTTATTGGTCTTGCCGTTGCTGCTGCAGTTGCTGTCTGGGTTGTAAGTGGTTTCTATACGATTAAAGAAACAGAACGTGGCGTGGTTACTCGATTGGGTAAATTCAGCTCCATTGTTCAGCCTGGCTTGAACTGGAAAATGACGTTTATCGATCGAATACGTGCCGTTAACGTCGAATCTGTTCGTGAACTGGCGACATCGGGTGTCATGCTGACATCTGATGAAAACGTTGTGCGTGCTGAAATGAACGTTCAGTATCGTGTAACTGACCCTGCTGCCTATCTTTTCCATGTGACCAATCCTGACAACAGCCTGCATCAAGCAACAGACAGTGCTGTGCGTGGTGTGGTTGGCAAATACACAATGGAAAAAATCCTCACAGCGGATCGTACGATTGTGCGTAACGATACTCAAAAAGTACTGGAAGAAACTATTCGTCCGTACAACATGGGGATCACTCTGCTGGACGTTAACTTCCAGGCTGCGCGCCCACCAGAAGAGGTGAAAGCCGCATTCGATGATGTTATCGCAGCCCGTGAAGAAGAGCAGAAAACCATTCGTGAAGCAGAAGCCTACCAAAACTCCGTTCTGCCGATCGCCAAGGGTGATGCTCAACGGATTATTGAAGAAGCCAAAGCCTATAAAGTTAGTGTGGTACTGAATGCACAGGGTGAAGTGGCAAGTTTTGCCAAAATTCTGCCTGAGTATAAAGCAGCACCGGAAATTACCCGTGAACGTCTTTACATTGAAACGATGGAACGTGTTCTGAGTCATACCCGTAAAATTATTGCGAACGAAAAGAGCAACAACATGCTGGTATTGCCGTTGGATCAAGTTCTGCGTAAACAATCTGAAATACCAAAACTTCAGTCGGACGCGAAGGTAACTTCGGAACAGAGTAACACGACGCATTCAACATCGACACAAGGGCACTCAAGTTATAACAATTCTGGTTATGACAGCTCTAGCAATTCAAACAACCCGCGTGGTGATACGCTAAGACAAGGGAGACCATAATCATGCGTAAGTCGTTCGCCTTTGCTATTGCCGCCGTATTGGTTGTGCTGTATTCGTCTATATTTATCGTGTATGAAGGTCAGCGTGGTATTATGCTGCGTTTTGGCAAAGTTATGCGTGACTCTGAAAATAAGCCACTGGTTTATCAACCTGGGCCGCATTTCAAAATTCCATTTATTGAAACTGTTAAAACGCTTGATGCCCGTATCCAGACTATGGATATCAAGGCTGACCGTTTCCTGACAAGTGAAAATAAAGACCTGATTGTTGACTCTTATCTGAAATGGCGTATTGAAGATTTCAGCCGCTATTATCTGGCTACAGGTAATGGAGAAATTTCTCAGGCTGAATTGCTGTTGAAACGTAAATTCAGTGACCGTCTGCGTTCTGAAATTGGTCGTCTGGATGTGCGTGGCATCGTGACGGATTCTCGTGGCCGTTTGACGACAGATGTGCGTAATGCGTTGAACTTGGGAACGAATGAAGATGACTCAAACGCAGATAATGAGATTGCTTCGGCAGCAGCTCGTGTAGAGAAAGAAACGAAAGGCAAGCAACTGATCCTGAACCCGAATAGTATGGCGGCTCTGGGGATTGAAGTTGTGGACGTTCGTATCAAGCAAATTAACCTGCCAGATGAAGTCTCAGGCGCGATTTATCAGCGTATGCGCGCAGAACGTGAAGCTGTAGCTCGTCGCCATCGTTCACAAGGTCTGGAAGAAGCTGAGAAAGTCCGTGCGGCCGCTGATAAAACAGCGACTGAAATCAAGGCAGAAGCATACAGTCAGGCATTGGTTTTACGTGGTGAAGGTGATGCGCAAGCAACCAAGTTGTTTGCTGATTCATTCAGCGAAGATCCTGAATTCTATGCATTCATCCGTAGCCTGCGTGCTTACGAAAATAGCTTCAAGAATGACGGCAACATCATGGTACTCAGCCCAGATAACGATTTCTTCCGTTATATGAGAGATCCATCTAAGCAGCATCATAATACGAATAATTAAGTGGTTTTGGCAGGTAAATTACCTTAAGTCACTTAATTGACAAAATGCGGCTGGCATATTTGGTCGCATCCTAAGCCACTGTAAAAAAACGTACAGTGGCTTTTTTGTGTATTGCCATCATTACTAATGCTTACTTAGCAGTCCATTTATATAACGAAACGAAATAACAGAAGTGACAAAAAATACTGAAAGGTGCTAAATGAGATGGTAGAATCCATTTTTAAGCAACCGAGTGAACTTTTGAAATGGGTAAGAACGTTGTCGTATTGGGCACCCAATGGGGTGACGAGGGCAAGGGTAAAATCGTCGACTTGCTGACTGAACGAGCTAAGTATGTGGTTCGTTATCAAGGGGGCCATAACGCGGGCCATACACTAGTCATCAACGGTGAAAAAACCGTTCTCCACTTAATCCCATCTGGGATCTTACGTGAAAATGTCATTAGCATTATCGCAAATGGGGTCGTTTTAGCACCAGATGCTTTGATGAAAGAGATGAAAGAGCTTGAATCACGTGGGATTCCTGTACGTGAGCGCTTGCTTATTTCTGAAGCCTGTCCGCTGATCCTGCCTTACCATGTCGCACTGGATAATGCCCGTGAAAAAGCGCGTGGTGCCAAGGCGATTGGTACAACTGGCCGTGGTATCGGTCCTGCATACGAAGACAAAGTCGCACGCCGTGGCTTGCGTGTCGGTGATCTGTTTGATAAAGAAACCTTCGCTGTCAAACTGAAAGAAATCATCGATTACCACAACTTCCAGCTGGTTAACTACTACAAAGAACCTGCTGTGGATTACCAGAAAACACTGGATGACATTCTGGCTGTTGCTGATATCCTGACTGGCATGGTAGTTGACGTTTCTGACCTGCTCTACAAAGCAACTCAGAAAGGTGAGCTGGTGATGTTCGAAGGTGCGCAGGGTACACTGCTGGATATCGACCACGGCACTTATCCTTATGTGACTTCTTCCAACACCACTGCGGGTGGCGTTGCGACTGGTTCCGGTCTGGGTCCACGTTACGTTGACTATGTTCTGGGTATCATCAAGGCTTACTCCACCCGTGTTGGTGCAGGCCCATTCCCAACCGAACTGTTTGATGAGACGGGTGAATACCTGCGTCAGAAAGGTCAGGAATTTGGTGCTACTACAGGCCGTAGCCGCCGTACTGGCTGGTTGGATATCATTGCTATCCGTCGCGCGATCCAAATTAACTCCCTGTCCGGTTTCTGCATGACCAAATTGGACGTGCTGGATGGCTTGAAAGAAGTGAAAGTCTGCGTTGGTTATCGCTTGCCTGATGGCACTGTAATTGACACTACGCCACTGGCGGCAGAAAACTGGGAAGGTCTTGAAGCAGTCTATGAAACCCTGCCAGGCTGGGATGAGAGCACTTTTGGTGTGAAAGATCACAGCCAGTTGCCACAAGCTGCACTGAACTACATCAAGCGTGTAGAAGAGCTGACTGGCGTTCCTGTTGATATTATTTCTACAGGCCCAGATCGCGCAGAAACTATGATCCTGCGTGATCCATTTGATGCTTAATTGATAGTTTAATCTTTTAGGTACACATAGCCGGGCTTAATGCCCGGTTTTTGCTTTTAGGTCGCTCGTTTTGCTTAATTTTTAAAATACCCACATAATGATGAACAACTAACGAAAACCAATAAACAAATATTTTTTGGTTCCAAATAAACTCCGTTATATTCAGTCTCCCAGAGGTGAGTGTGCAGTTAACCAGTTTTACCGATTATGGATTACGTGCCCTGATTTATATGGCTTCTTTACCGGAAGGCCAAATGACGAGCATTACAGAGGTAACTGAAGTTTATGGTGTCTCACGTAACCATATGGTAAAGATCATCAATCAACTGAGTCACTTAGGGTTGGTGAATGCTGTCAGGGGAAAAAATGGTGGCATTAGTCTGGGTAAACCGGCCAGCGAGATCAGAATTGGTGATGTGGTTCGTTCATTAGAGCCACTTTCATTGGTTAACTGTAGTGCCTGTCAAATCACGCCTGCATGTCGCTTAAAATTAGTCCTGAATCAAGCGGTAGCGAATTTTTTGGAAGAGTTGGATAAACATACTTTGGCCGATATGGTCAAAGACAATCGTCCCCTTTATCAATTGCTTTTGACTAAGTGAAACAAGGGGATAAACAGCTTACTGATGACAACAGAGGAATGACGATGTCAAAAGATCCTTTTCAGGAACGAGAGGCTGAAAAATACGAATCTCCAATTCCAAGCCGTGAATACATCTTGGATATCATTTCTAAACACACCACTCCGGTAAGCCGTCAGGAATTAGCACAAGAACTTCAGTTAACTAATGCAGAAGCACAGGAAGCATTGCGCCGCCGTTTGCGGGCAATGGAACGTGATGGGCAGTTGGTTTTTACCCGCCGTCAATGCTATGCGTTGCCAGAGCGGCTGGATTTGTTGAAAGGTACGGTAATTGGACACCGTGATGGCTATGGTTTCCTGCGAGTGGAAGGCCACAAAGAAGATTTTTATCTGTCCGCCGAGCAGATGAAAATGACGATCCATGGTGATGTTGTTCTGGCGCAGCCTCTGCGACCAGACAGAAAAGGGCGTATTGAAGTACGTATCGTGCGGGTTTTGGAGCCAAAGAGCAGCCAAATTGTTGGTCGGTACTTTATGGACGCAGGCATGGGATTTGTCGTCCCCGATGATAGTCGCCTGTGCTTCGATATCTTGATCCCTAAAGAGGAAATTTGTGGGGCAAGAATGGGTAACGTCGTGGTGGTTGAGTTAACGAATCGCGCGACCCGTCGAACTAAAGCGATCGGTAAAATTGTTGAAGTTCTGGGTGAAACCATGGGAACGAGCATGGCAGTTGACATTGCGCTTCGTACCCATGAAATCCCACATAGCTGGCCGCCAATGGTAGAAAAACAGGTGGTTGATCTGGATGAAAATGTCCCGGAATCCGCCAAGCAGGGCCGCGTCGATTTACGTGAATTGCCGCTGGTGACGATCGATGGCGAAGATGCCCGTGACTTTGATGACGCGGTGTATTGCGAGAAAAAACGTGGTGGCGGTTGGCGTTTGTGGGTTGCGATTGCCGATGTCAGTTACTACGTTCGTCCGCAAACGCCTTTGGATACAGAAGCGCGCAGCCGTGGTAATTCGGTCTATTTCCCTTCTCAGGTTGTACCGATGTTGCCGGAAGTACTGTCGAATGGATTGTGTTCTCTCAATCCAGAAGTTGATCGCCTGTGTATGGTGTGTGAAATGACCATTTCCGCCCAAGGAAAGTTATCTTCCTATAAGTTTTACGAAGCGGTGATGAAATCCCATGCGCGTTTGACCTATACGAAAGTCTGGAAGATCTTGCAGGGCGATCAAGAGCAGCGTGAGCACTACAAGCCACTGGTGGAACATATTGAGCATCTGCATGAACTTTATCAGGCATTGGAGCAAGCGCGTGAGCAGCGTGGGGCTATTTCGTTTGAATCTGAAGAAGCCAAGTTTATCTTTAACGCAGAACGTCGCATTGAAAGAATTGAGCCAGTTGTACGCAACGATGCCCATAAACTTATCGAAGAGTGCATGATTCTAGCTAACATTGCGGCAGCCCGCTTTGTTGAAAAGCACGATGAGCCGGCGTTATATCGTATTCATGATAGACCGAGAGAAGAGAGTATTCTGAACCTGCGTTCAGTCTTCAACGAGCTTGGTCTGAGCTTATTGGGTGGCATGAAGCCAGAACCGAAAGATTATGCGCAATTGATGAAAGACGTCGCAGATCGACCGGATCACGAATTACTGCAAACCATGCTGTTGCGCTCCATGAAGCAGGCGATCTATGAACCTGATAATCGGGGACACTTTGGTTTGGCACTGCGTGCTTATTCTCATTTTACTTCGCCAATTCGTCGTTATCCCGATTTGGCACTACACCGCGCGATCAAATACTTGTTGGCGCAAGAGGATGGTGCCGTAGAGCATAGCTGGACTCCGACGGGGGGTTGGCACAACGACATGGAGCACATGCTGCAATTGGGCAACCATTGTTCCATGACCGAGCGTCGTGCAGATGAAGCGACACGGGATGTGGCAGACTGGCTGAAATGTGATTTCATGCAAGATCAGGTGGGCAATGTTTTCACGGGATTGATTACCAGCGTTACAGGCTTTGGTTTCTTTGTCCGTTTGAATGATCTGTTCATTGACGGTTTGGTACATGTTTCGACGTTGGATAATGATTATTACAGATACGATAATGTTGGTCAGCGTTTGATTGGTGAATCCTCTGGACAGACTTATCGCCTCGGTGATGAGGTTGAGATCCGTGTGGAAGCCGTTCACATGGATGAACGTAATATTGATTTCACCTTGCTTTCAACGACTCGTAAAGCGCGTAATCAAGGTAAAACTGTGCGTGACAAGACGAAAAAAGGCACACCAGAGCGTAAAAATGGTAAAAAAGGCCGTGATCATAAAAAATCAGCCAATTTTGAGCCAGACAGCGCTGTCCGCAAAAAGAAAAAAGCGGAAGAGCCGAAACCAACAAGTGATAAGCCAAGCAAAAAGAAAAAACCGTCAGATAAAACCAAAAAAATTACGGCAAAACTAAAAGCGAAGCGCGTGAAAAAAAGCGTGAGCTAGTCGTCCGTAGAAATAATAGTCAGTAAAAACAGTCTGTAAAACAGATAGTCAGGGCGGTTTCAGCCGCCCTCCATTTTTTTTCGATACTATATATACCCCATGGGGGTATAGAGATATCAGTGAGTTAGGTATCAGTTAGTCATGAGTGAAATTATCTACGGTATCCATGCCGTTAAAGCTTTGTTGGAGAGCGATCCACAGCGATTCATGGAAGTTTATGTATTGAAAGGGCGAGAAGATCGTCGCTTAACTCCATTGTTGCAGGAACTGGAAAGTATCGGTATTGCGGTACAACTAGCCAATCGCCAATGGTTGGATGCCCAGACAGAAAGTGCTGTACACCAAGGTATTATTGCAAAGGTAAAACCGGGACGTCAGTATCAGGAAAATGATTTACCTGACTTATTATCTAAGTTGGAGCGTCCATTCCTGCTGGTACTCGATGGAATAACTGATCCACACAATCTGGGGGCTTGCTTGCGTACTGCGGATGCAGCGGGTGTTGATGCAGTTATCGTTCCCCGTGATCGCTCTGCGCAACTGAATGCCACAGTCAAAAAAGTCGCCTGTGGTGCCGCAGAAAGCGTCCCACTGATTCGTGTTACCAACCTTGCGCGTACTTTGCGTTTGTTGCAAGAACACAATATTTGGATTGTGGGAACTGCTGGCGAAGCCACTCATGCGTTATACGAGAGCAAATTAACGGGCCCCATGGCCTTGGTAATGGGCGCAGAAGGTGAAGGTATGCGTCGGCTGACTCGCGAGCACTGTGATGAATTGACTAGTATTCCAATGGCGGGTTCAGTTTCTTCCCTGAACGTATCGGTTGCAACAGGGGTATGCTTGTTTGAAATCGTGCGCCAGAGAAGTGCCCAGTAATTTTTTATCCATCATTAAATGAGTTGAAAGAAGAATAAATGCGTTTTTCTCTACCCGTGCCTTGAGTTTTTTATTTTGTACGGGTATATTGATGCGTCAATTTTTCAGCCGTACTAAACACGTTCCTTGCCTCCATGGGCCACGGCTGACCCTGACAGGAGGCTGAATAATCCGTAAGGAGCAATGCTAATGCGTCATTACGAAATCGTTTTTATGGTCCATCCTGACCAAAGCGAACAGGTTCCGGGCATGATCGAGCGTTACAGTGCGACTATCACTAACGCGCAAGGTCAGATTCATCGTCTGGAAGACTGGGGTCGTCGTCAACTGGCTTACCCAATCAACAAACTGCACAAGGCTCACTACGTTCTGCTGAACGTTGAAGCGCCACAAGAAGCGATTGATGAGCTGGAAACTAACTTCCGCTTCAACGATGCCGTTATCCGCAGCATGGTTATGCGCGTTAAGCACGCAGTAACTGAAGCATCACCAATGGTTAAGGCTAAAGACGAACGTCGCGGCCGTGATCTGGTCTTAGAAGAAGGCCTGGTTGATGATGTTGATGAAGCTGGGGATTCTGAAGAGTAATCACTGTGACAACCAATCGTTTGGTGCTTTCTGGCACAGTGTGCAAGACACCGATACGAAGGATCAGTCCATCCGGTATTCCACATTGTCAGTTTGTGCTTGAACATCGTTCACAGCAACAGGAAGCCGGATTTAGCAGGCAATCATGGTGCAGAATGCCCGTTATTGCCAGCGGACAGTTGTTACAGGAATATACTCGCAGTATAACGGTCGGCAGTCGAATAACTGTTTCAGGATTCATTAACTCCCATCATGGGCGTAATGGTCTTAGTAAACTGGTTCTTCATGCCGAGCAGATTGAATTGATAGATTCTGGAGACTAGCCAAATGGCACGTTATTTCCGTCGTCGCAAGTTCTGCCGCTTCACAGCGGAAGGCGTACAAGAGATCGATTATAAAGATATTGCTACGCTGAAAAACTACATTACCGAAAGCGGTAAAATTGTACCAAGCCGTATTACCGGCACTCGTGCAAAATACCAGCGTCAGCTCGCTCGTGCTATCAAGCGTGCGCGCTACCTGTCTTTGTTGCCTTATACTGATCGCCATCAGTAATAGGCTCAGTCCATTAACGACTTTGAGAGGATAAGGTAATGCAAGTTATTCTGCTTGATAAAGTAGCGAACCTGGGTAGCCTGGGTGACCAAGTTAACGTTAAAGCGGGTTATGCCCGTAACTTCTTAGTGCCACAGGGCAAAGCTGTTCCTGCAACTAAGAAAAACGTCGAATTTTTCGAAGCTCGCCGTGCTGAACTGGAAGCTAAACTGTCTGACGTTCTGGCAGCAGCAGGAGCTCGTGCAGAGAAAATCAATGCACTGGGTTCTGTAACTATCGCTTCTAAAGCGGGTGACGAAGGTAAACTGTTCGGTTCTATCGGTACTCGTGACATCGCTGATGCAGTTACTGCTGCTGGCGTTGAAGTATCTAAGAGCGAAGTTCGCCTGTCTAACGGCGTTCTGCGTACTGTTGGTGAGCACGAAGTTCACTTCCAAGTACACAGCGATGTATTCGCGCACTTGAACGTTAACATCGTTCCAGAAGCTTAATCTCTGATTAGCTGAAGAACATGTGACAAAAAACGCTGGCATTGCCGGCGTTTTTTGTTTAATAAACATTCAAAAATAAAAATGTTGTATCAGTCAGCAGCCTAGAAGAAATGTCGTAATCTCTCTGATTTTATCCAATTAAGCCAATGTGGCTTTGCTTTTAAACTTTGCATTTTTGGTGCGCTAATCAACGCTTTTTACTTTTATCGGCAAGTGTTACTGAAGCAGGCTCTCCAGGGAGTGAAACTTCGAAAGGGTAGTTTTTAATTTTTGTCGTTATTGGGTAGCAGACCATTAATTCCATTTGGCTATTATACATGCCATTGTCATGATGCAGTTATACTTCAATAGTTGGTGTTTTACGTTATTGAGTCCGATTAAACCCCCTTCACGCGTTTACCCGTCCAGACAGTGCTGTTATGCTTGACTCTTCACTCATTTAATAACAGGTAATTTCATGATAACACCTTCTTTTGAGTCTATTGAAGCGCGGGCAAGTTACGGTATTGGCTTGCAGGTTGGGCAGCAATTACTGGAATCAGGCTTACAAGGTCTGGAGCCAGAAGCACTGTTGGCAGGGTTGTGTGATGCGCTGGAAAGCCGTGCTCCCGCTATTCCTGTGGAAGAACTGCATCGTGCACTACGTGAGATACATGAACGTGCTGATAGCGTTCGTCAGGAACACCAGCAGGCGATGGCAGAAGAAGGCAAAAAATTCCTGGCAGAAAATGTTCAGCGTGAAGGCGTAAGCAGTACTGAATCTGGCTTGCAGTTTTCTGTCCTGACACAAGGTGAGGGAACGATTCCAGCTCGCACTGATCGTGTTAGTGTTCACTATACTGGTCGCCTGATCGATGGCACTGTATTTGATAGTTCAGTTCAGCGCGGTACGCCAGCAGAATTTCCAGTCAGCGGCGTTATCCCAGGTTGGATTGAAGCGCTGACCCTGATGCCAGTAGGTTCTAAGTGGGAGCTTTATATTCCTCACAATCTGGCTTATGGTGAGCGTGGTGCAGGCGCGTCCATTCCTCCTTACAGCACGCTGATTTTCGAAGTAGAATTACTGGAAATCCTGTAATTCTCTACAGAGTCAAGTAAATAGCCGGTTAGCCGGCTATTTTTTTGCGTGCATTGAGGAATAATTGCGGAATAAAGTATTCGCTATTCCAGTAAAAAGTGCGCTAAAAATGTAGCTTCAAGTGATATACCCAAAATAGATTTCAATTTGCACCATGGTCAAACAAGTTGCAATTTGAAGGTCTAAAAGGATAGCTGAACAATGAATGCAGAGGTGTATGATGCTACAACAGATCTGCCAATTGGCACGGGAAGCAGGAGCGGCGATCATGGGGGTCTATCAGGCTGACCAACCGTTGCAAGTAGAACATAAAACGGATGACTCACCTGTTACCGCTGCGGATATTGCTGCCCATAAGGTCATTAAAGCTGGATTATTACGTATTGCGCCTGATATTCCGTTGTTATCAGAAGAAGATCCGCCTGCTTGGGAAGAACGAAAAAACTGGCAGCGTTACTGGCTGGTTGATCCATTGGATGGCACGAAAGAGTTTATCCGTCGAAATGGCGAGTTTACCGTTAATATTGCATTGATTGAAAATGGTGTCCCTGTGATGGGGGTTGTTTATGTCCCTGTGCAGAATGTCCTGTATTCAGGGCAAGGGCGTCAGGCGTGGAAGGAAGCCAATGGGCAGATTCTTCCGATTAAAGTTATTCCTGCGACGCCGCCAATCGTGGTAGTTAGCCGTTCTCACAGAGATGATGAGGAATTGAAAGACTATCTTGCCCAGTTAGGGATTCACAATACACTTTCAGTCGGATCTTCACTTAAGTTCTGCATGGTTGCAGAAGGAAAAGCTCAACTTTACCCACGCTTTGGGCCAACTAATATCTGGGATACTGGTGCGGGTCATGCTGTTGCAATTGCCGCAGGTGCACATGTGACGGATTGGGAAGGGAAAACACTTAATTACACGCCGCGTGAATCTTTCCTGAATCCGGGGTTTAGGGTCAGTATTTTTTGAGGTTGATAATGTTTTTTTAAGATTATTTTTTTAAGATTAAAGTGATAATGGCTCACTGCTGTAGGACCATTATCACTGCACTAATATTAAAATTACCGTGACTGAAAATCTGATTGAGATTCAGATTATTTTTTTAGTTCTTCTTCGATTAGGCTGATAACGTGTGTGATCTCTTCGTTATTTAACTTGCCGTCTTTGACAAATTTCACATTACCGTTTTTATCCAGCACAATGATTGCTGAACTTTTGGGTTCTAACCCCCAAGCTTCTTTGGCCAGCCCATTACTGTCGACAATAAATTGTGACCACGGGAACTGCTTTTTGCTGTCTTCTAGGCTACTACGAACAAAGACGCTGGTGCCAAAAATAGCATCATCGGTATTCACGATGCTGGTTGTTTGATATTTTTCCTTGGGCAGATCGGCGCTTTTCAATGCTTGAATCAAGGGGTCATTCATCTCTTTTGCGGCACTCCGACCAGCGATATGCTGGATAGTCCTGACTTTTCCCGGAAGTTCAGCACTGCTCCAATTTTGGTAGCTGAATTTGTCATCGTTGAGCAACAGTTCACCTTTATCTGGCACACTGACCGCAGGGACTTGTTGTTCCAATGTGATGTTATGGGCGAATGCGAATATTGGCATTAAACTCAATATTGCAGATAACGTAATGTTTTTTATCATATTTATTCCTTATTTATCATGGTGTTGCATGTTATCAGGGAACGTCATATTCAGCATAGCGCTTGTTAACTGGTCTGTCCTCAACGAAGTAAACAATTTGATAACATTCAGAATAAAATATCAGTAAATAAGGCACTATTGCAAAGTAATACTCTGTAATTTCATTGTGTTAAGTAAAATTAGAGATTGAATCTCAGTGCTCGGGGAACAAATTTCCATATACGTAGTCTATATATTCTGCATAACGGTGATGTGTCTTTTGATTCACTGATTGTGTGATGAAATAGTGTGATGCAATAGAATGGTATCGTAAGAAGCATGGGAGGAAAAAAATAGAGATGAAAATCTTTCACCATTATAATCCACTGAAAATTGCTCTCTACGTAAAAACTCTATTTCGTGGGCGTTTATACATCAAGGACATGGGCGCTTTTGAATTTAACTACGGAAAAATTTTACTTCCAAAGATAAAAGATAAACGTCATTTCCATGTAATGAGCGAAGTTAACCAGCAAGTGTTGCGCCTACAGACCGAAATGGGGTGATTTTTCTGCAATTGCCCATTTACTGATAGATATGTGCCTTGATCGATAGCACATCATTAGTACCATAAACGGCCTTGCGGCCGTTTTTTGATCTGGTGCGTTTTTTACGCTTCATACTGCTGTTCGGGGCAGGGTTGATTGGGGTGAGCGATGGTATCGACAACTCTTGTCACCAGCAATTGATCGATTTTGTAGTTATCGATATCCACCACTTCAAACTTATAACCACTGAATTTCACAAAATCTGTGCGTTTTGGGATTTTCCGCAGGCGGAACATCATAAAACCGGCGATGGTTTCATAATTACTGGAGTCTGGAAAATCATCAATATCCAGTACCCGCATGACATCTTCAATCGGCGTGCCGCCTTCAACCAGCCATGAATTTTCATCACGGACAACGATTTGCTCTTCCTGTCCCTGACCGACTAAGTCACCCATTAAAGTGGTCATAACGTCATTAAGCGTAATGACTCCCATCATCAAAGCGTACTCATTGAGAATGATCGCGAAATCTTCACCGGCAGCCTTGAAACTTTCCAATGTATCAGAAAGTGAGAGAGTATCTGGGATCACTAAGGCATTGCGGATTTGAACACCATCTTTCAGATTGAGGCTTTGTCCGCTCAGGACGCGGTTGAGCAAATCCTTCGAGTCCACATAACCGATGACATGATCAATGTCGCCATCACAAACAAGAAATTTTGAGTGGGGATGGGTGGAGATTTTTTCTTTGATACTGTTTTCATCTTCATTTTTATCAAAATACACCACGCTTTCACGTGAGGTCATGGCAGAAGGTACGGTGCGGGATTCCAGTTCGAAAACATTTTCAATTAACTCATGCTCTTGTTTGCGCAGTACCCCTGCGATTGCACCCGCTTCAACGACAGCGTAAATATCGTCGGAGGTGATATCTTCATTACGTTCCATCGGGATCTTGAAGATTTTAAAGATACAGTCAGCGAGTCCATTGAATAACCAGACCAGCGGGCGACACATTGTCAGACAGAAACGCATTGGGTTGACAATTCTCACGGCAACGGCTTCGGGCTTAATCATACCAATACGTTTAGGGGTTAAATCAGCAAGCAGGATAAAGGCACTAGTGACGATGATGAAAGAGCAGCTGAAACCCAGTTGATCTGCCCATTCTGGGCGCATGAATTTCATAAACAAGGTTTTCAAGGCTGGCGAAAAAGCGGATTCTCCCACAACCCCGGCAAAGATTGCCACAGCATTCAGGCCAATTTGGACAACGGTAAAAAACATGCCTGGCGTTTCTTGCAGCTTAAGGACATGGGCAGCATTGAGGTTCCCTTCATCGGCCATGAGTTTTAATTTGATTCTTCTTGACGCAGCCAGAGAAATTTCTGATAACGAAAAAAATGCGCTAATAGCACAAAGCAAAAGTATCACTAATAAACTGTTTAACATAAAGTATCCGTGTTTTATCTCCAGCAATAAGGTAGGTTTTATTTGAATAGCACTGGAGGCGAGATGAAAAATTATACAAATAAAAATATTGCGGCGGGATGCCGCAAGATAAATAAAGTTAGCCCAACGACTATAACATTGGGCTAACTAAGTCGGCTAGTTTCTGTGCGTTGGAGGGAAACAGATTCCAATACCACCTAATCCACAATATCCTTCTGGGTTTTTGTAGAGATACTGCTGATGGTAATCTTCCGCAAAATAGAATGGCCCAGCTTCGCAGATTTCTGTAGTGATCGTACGTTGGTCACCATTTTGCACCATCGCTTGCTGGAAATGGTCACGGCTGGCGATTGCCTGCTCATGCTGTTGTGATGAAATCGTGTAAAGGGCAGAACGGTACTGTGTACCGATATCACCATGCTGACGCATGCCTTGGGCAGGATCGTGATTTTCCCAGAACAGAGTTAATATCTGTGCATAAGTGATTTTGGTAGGATCAAATACGATTTTGACTACTTCAGCATGTCCGGTTAAGCCGGTGCAAACTTCTTCATAAGTCGGGTTTGGCGTAGCGCCGCCACTGTAACCTACAGAGGTGGTGTAAATGCCTTCCTGTTGCCAGAAAAGGCGCTCAACGCCCCAGAAACATCCCATTCCTACATAGGCGACCTCCCTATTTTCTGGGATGTTATCTATCGCATGCTGTGTGATGGCATGGTAGGGTGATACAGTTAATGGGATTGCCCTACCAGGTAAAGTATTTCCTGACGCTATATTTCCTGATGCCACATCCTGTGAGGAAACATGTTGGCTTTCATTGGCTGAATTTGGCAAGATTCTCTCCCGTTATTCACGAATTTTATGGTTATGTGTTGCTTGTATATATTTAAAACTTTACCAGAATTAATTTATTGCAGCATTTGTATATTATTAGATTTTACCCTACAGATAGATAAATATTAGGAGTTCGAGTGTCACGATATCCCCTCATATGTGCGCTTTTTGTAACTATCGCAACTCCATCGGCTTATAGTGCAAATTTACGATTGAAAGTAGAAGGGCTTTCTGGCGAATTGGAAAAAAATGCCAGAGTGCAACTTTCAAATATCAGTACCGATGAAGTTTCTCCTGATGGCCGTTTTCGAGCACGTGTGGAGAAAGCGATACGACAAGGGCTTCGTCCATTGGGATATTATGATCCCACCGTTGAATTTATCTATCAAGAGAACACCCCGCCTGCTCGTTCTGTTTTGACTGCACAGGTTACGCTTGGTGAGCCTGTGCGAGTTGCTGAAGTGAATGTTAATTTGGAAGGTGGCGCGAAAACAGATAAAGATTACGCTGCTCTCATCAAAAAAAATACGCCAAAAGAAAGGGCAATCCTTAATCACGGCGAATATGAAAATCTTAAGGGCGCATTCACTAATCTGGCTGTCAAAAAAGGGTATTTTGATGCTGTGATGAAGAAAAGCGAATTAGGGGTATCAAAAGAGCTGCACGAATCCATTTGGGATTTCGATTTCGACAGCGGACAACGTTATCATTTTGGCCCTGTGACATTCCACGGCTCGCAAATTCGTGAAACTTACCTGGAGAATCTTATTCCCTTCAAGCAAGGTGAATATTACACCTCAGAACAATTGGCGGAATTCAACCGTCGTCTGGTGGATACTGGCTGGTTTAACTCTGCGGTTGTTGTACCCGATTTTAAAATAGGGCGCGAGAGTAAGGATAAATGGTTGCCACTGGATGCTTCTTTGGTGCCTCGTTCTGCCAACTATGTTGAATTGGGGGGCGGATATGCAACGGATGTTGGCCCCCGTCTTCAGGCAAAATGGAAAAAACCATGGCTCAACTCACGCGGGCATAGCCTGAGTACCAGCCTTAACCTTTCTGAGCCAGAGCAATTTATTGACGCATCCTACAAAATGCCACTCAAGGTCAATCCTCTCGAAGAATATTATCAACTGCAAACCGGTTATAAACGTAAAGATATCAACGATACCATTTCGGATACGGCAACGCTGAACCTTTCCCGTCACTGGGATCGTTCCACAGGCTGGCAGTACGGTGTTAATCTTCGCTGGAGTCTCAGCCACTTTACGCAGGCCAACGTGACAAATACCACAATGTTGTTTTATCCGGGGGCAAATGTCAGCCGTATTCGTCAGCGTGGCGGCACTATGCCTTATTGGGGCGATAGCCAGCGTTATTCGATTGATATTTCTGACACGACCTGGCAGTCCAATGTGGATTTTCTCGTGTTACAAGCTCATCACGTCTGGATCAGAACTTATCAGGATAATCACCGTGTTGTGGTACGGGCGGATTTGGGCTGGATAGAAACCAATGAATTTAACAAAGTGCCACCGGATCTCCGCTTCTTTGCAGGGGGTGATCGCAGCATTCGTGGGTATAAGTACCAGAAAATTTCACCGACAGACAGTAAAGGTAAATTAGTTGGGGCATCAAAGTTAGCAGTGGGCTCTTTGGAATATCAATACAATATTTACGGTAATTGGTGGAGTGCCTTGTTTGTAGATTCAGGTGAAGCGGTGGATGATATTAGAAAGAGTAACTTCAAAACAGGCGCAGGAATTGGTGTGCGCTGGGCTTCACCCGTTGGGCCGATAAAATTTGATCTGGCGACTCCAGTCGGAGATCCAAACAGTCATAATGTTGAATTTTATATCGGTTTAGGGGCTGAACTATGAAGTGGGTGAAAAGGGTTAGTATTGTTTTCCTGCTGATTGTTGGTCTGTTATTGATGACGTTTGTGGGATTAGTGGGTACACAAACCGGTCTGCACTTTGTGATTAACAGTGCAGCACGCTGGGTTCCTGGATTGGATATTGCCAGTGTCAGTGGAGGTTGGCGTGATTTAACGCTAAAGGGTGTTAAATATCAAATGCCGGGAGTCAACGTTAGCGCTGATAATTTACACCTCTCTCTACGACTTTCCTGTTTAAAACACAGCCATGTGTGTGTCAATGCCCTGACGACTGAAGGTGTCGCCGTTTCGGTGAATACGGCTGAGCTTCCGCTATCGGAACCGTCACCTAAATCGGAACCATTGACCGAATTGAAAACACCATATCCTATCTCACTGGATTTGCTTTCTTTGAAAAATATCCACGTCAAGGTAGATGATATCGCCATTTCATTGGATGAATTTAAGGCTGGCGCTCAGTGGCGGGAAAAACAGCTGATATTAAAGCCGACAGAAATCAACAACCTATTGGTGGCTTTGCCAAAGACGCCACCTGAACAAGTTAGTGCGGTACAAAAAACAGCACAAAAGACTACGCAGCAGGCCGAACCTGAACAATCATTGAGTAAAACGTTGAAGGCGTTGTTTGCCAAGCCTCTTTTAGCGGAGTTGTCTAGTGTTCCTATTCCCCTTGATATCACAGTAGAAGGTATTCATGGCAATCAGCTTCGGTTGACAGGCGATACCGATATCACGATTAATGACCTGCGGCTGCAAGCCAGTAATCAGGGGCAGCAAGTTGATGTAAAAACCTTGAGTGTGCAAGTACCGGAAGGATCACTTGCAATACAGGGAACGGCAAAGCTCTCTGAACGGTGGCCAGTCAAATTGGCGATTAAAGGCAAGGTAGATCATTTAAATAATGTCAATCTGAATGAACTGCAAGGTCAACAGGTTGATTTAACGCTGAATGGTGCCCTGTTGCAGCAGCTTGAGCTCGCGTTGCATCTTTCTGGGCCTATCGTTGCCAGTCTGGATGCCCAGACTGAATTGGCAAAGGCGGGTTTGCCTATCCGCCTGACGCTGGAAAGCAAACAACTTCAATGGCCATTGAAAGGCAAACCGGAGTATCAGCTTGAAGGTGTCAAGCTACGCCTGAATGGTCAAGCCAGTAGTTACGATCTTTCCCTTCGTTCTGGTATCAAGGGGAATGATATTCCCCCAGCATCGCTGATGCTGGATGCGAAAGGGAATGAAGAATTGCTTAGGTTAACTCGATTGCGTCTAGCCGTACTACAGGGTAAAGCGGATGTCACTGGTACCGTTGACTGGAGTAAGGCCATTAGCTGGAACGCCAAGCTAATTCTGGATGGTATCAATACGGCCAAACAGTGGCCGGAATGGCCTGCCAAAATGGATGGCAAAATGGCAGTGCGCGGTAGCCTGTATGGGGGGAGCTGGCAACTCCAGATCCCTGAAATTGCCTTTGATGGTTATGTAAAGCAGAATGTGGTCAAAGCGTATGGCAAGGCATCGGGTAATGCGGCTGGACAGTGGGATATCCCCCAATTCGATCTTGTGTTTGGGCGTAACACGCTAAATGTGCAAGGGCGGCTTACAGATGAAGCATGGAAACTGGATGGTGAAATTAATGCGCCCCAATTAAACGGCTTACTGCCTGGTTTGGCCGGTCTGATTACTGGCAATGTCAAACTGCGTGGCAATATGAAGGCTCCCCAAATTGTGGCAGATTTGAATGCACGTGGGGTTCGGTGGCAGGATGATCTGCGGGTGGATAGCGCCACGATTAAGGGAGATGTGCGCTCGGCGGAACAGATTCAAGGGCAGCTATCGGTTGTGGTGAGCCAATTAAAACAGGCTAACTTGACCATTAAAAACCTGATGCTTAATGCTAAGGGCACAGAAAAGAAGCACGATTTACAGCTGAAAATTGAGGGTGATCCGGTATCAGGCCAATTAGCGCTCAGTGGCAGTTTTGATCGCCAGCAGGAGCGTTGGAAAGGCAATATCAATAATACTTACTTTGATACTCCTGTCGGTGAATGGCGGTTGAGCAAGGCGATAGCCATCGATTACTTGAATTTACAGCAGAAAGCAACAATTGGTGCTCACTGCTGGCTCAATCCTAATGCTCATGTTTGTATCTCAAAACCGATTGAAGCGGGAACCAGCGGTCATGCACAAGTTGCACTTGAACGCTTTGATTTAGCCATGATCCAGCCATTTCTTGATAAAAGCACTCAACTTAAGGGTGTATTCAGTGGTCATGCCGATGTTAAATGGACGGCAGATCAGGGGCTGCCACAAGCTAACGTTACATTGCAAGGGAACGGTGTTCAAGTTCGTCAGATGGTGGAAGGTATTACGTTACCGGTTGCTTTTGACGCACTAACCTTGAATGCAGGGCTGAAAAATGGCAAGGCAAATTTGGCATGGCTATTCAAACTGGCTGGTAATGGTCAATTGAACGGTAATATTCAGGTGACTGATTTAGAAGGCAGCCGTAAATTATCGGGGAATGTAGATATTCAAGATCTCTCCTTGAAGCTGATTAAGCCTATCTTAGGTAAAGGTGAAAAAGCGGAAGGAGGATTGAATGCAAATTTGCGTCTTGGTGGAAACGCCAAGAATCCGCTGTTATTTGGCTTACTTAAAGCTGATGATCTGCAAATGAGCAGCCATTGGTTGCCATTCGATATCTCCCAAGGCCAGTTGGCCGTTCATTTTGATGGCGTCCGTTCTGATCTGAATGGCATGATTAAAACGCCTAAGGGGCAATTAAATCTGAATGGTCATGCTGATTGGCGCAATTTGGATGCATGGTATGCCAGAATCGCAGCTAATGGCGACAAATTACGTGTAACCGTTCCACCGATGGTGAAGATAGATATCAGCCCGGATTTGGTGCTGGAAGCGACACCAAACTTACTGAAACTCAACGGCAATGTGGATATTCCGTGGGCGCGTATTACGGTACAGGAATTGCCGGAATCAGCGGTAGGTGTTTCTTCCGACGAAGTGATGCTAGATAAAAACCTCCAGCCGATAGGGAAGAAAAAATCGCCTATTCTGATTCAAAGCAACTTAAATATTCATATTGGTGATGATGTGCGCCTGAGTGCATTTGGTCTGAAAGCACAGCTTAAAGGCGCGTTGAAAGTTCTTCAAGATCAACAGGGATTGGGACTGAATGGTCAGATTGATATTCCAGAGGGGCGCTTCCATGCTTATGGGCAAGATTTGCAGGTGCGCAAGGGGACAATTATGTTCTCTGGCCCGCCAGATCAGCCATTGTTGAACATTGAAGCTATCCGTAACCCAGAATCGACAGCGAATAATGTGATTGCTGGTGTGAGAGTAATAGGATTGGCGGATAAGCCCAAAGTAGAGGTTTTCTCTGATCCGGCCAAATCACAGCAGGAAGCGCTATCCTATCTTCTGCGTGGGCAAGGTCTGGAAAAAGGGGATTCCGATAACTCTCAGATGACCGCCATGTTGATTGGTTTGGGAGTCGCCCAGAGTGGTCAATTGGTCGGTAAAATTGGGGAAACTTTCGGTGTCTCTGATCTGGCTTTGGATACTCAGGGTGTTGGCGATAAGTCCCAGGTTGTTGTCAGTGGTAGGATTACCAAAGACTTACAAGTGAAATATGGTGTCGGTATTTTTGACTCTTTGGCGACATTGACATTACGTTACCGTGTTATGCCAAGATTGTATCTAGAAGCAGTATCTGGTATTGATCAAGCTTTAGATCTGCTCTATGAGTTTGAGTTTTAAAAATGCGAGTTATTGTTTATGGTAGCCTGAGGCGCAAACAAGGTAATCATCACTGGATGACAGATGCTCAACTGTTAGGAAAACACAGGTTAGAAGGTTATGAAATTTATGATCTTGGGCATTATCCGGCGGTTATTCGTGGCGAAGGGACAATCGAATGCGAAGTATATCGCATTTCGCCATCCATCCTGACAGAGCTGGATGAGTTGAAAAAGAACTATCAGGAGTACCAAAGGGAACTCATTGAAACACCTTACGGCAAGGCATGGATCTATCTCTATAAATTGCCTGTCGAGGGATTGTGTCGGATAACAAGTGGTGATTGGTTAAAACGCGACGGAGAAGAATAAAGACCAGCGATTCGCTGTTTGTTAATAAAATCGGAAGCTAAACAAAAACCTCTGTCCCTATAGGGGACAGAGGTTTTTGGGAATCAAAACCTGCTGTTATCCGTTAGGATTATTTTTTTGCAGCGCGTTCGAAAGAAGACATAATTTCAGCTTTAGCCGCTTCGACATTGTCCCAACCGTCAACTTTAACCCACTTGCCTTTTTCCAGATCTTTGTAGTGCTCAAAGAAGTGAGTGATTTGCGCCCGCAGCAGTTCTGGCAGGTCGTCCACATCTTTGATGTGATCGTATTCTTTACTCAGTTTGGTATGAGGAACTGCAACCAATTTCGCATCTTCACCAGATTCGTCGGTCATTTTCAGAACACCGACTGGACGGCAGCGAATAACGGAACCTGGCTGTAATGGGTATGGAGTTGGAACCAGTACGTCAACTGGGTCACCGTCAAGGGACAAGGTATTGTTGATGTAGCCGTAGTTGCATGGGTAAAACATAGCTGTTGACATGAAACGGTCTACAAACAGAGCACCAGATTCTTTGTCTACTTCATACTTAATCGGATCAGCGTTCGCAGGGATCTCAATGATGACATAGATATCTTCAGGCAGATCTTTGCCTGCTGGTACGTTGTTCAGGCTCATAAAAGGTTTCCTTCAATTTCAAACCAAAATGGAGTGTGGGGTATTATAGCCAAAACAGGCTTAATGTCCTCGGATTTTTCGGTTGCAGGCAGCTACCAGAGAAGTGAAGTTATTGGAAATTTCTTGTTTGATACTGAATGATGTGAAGTGGGAGCATTTCGATAAAACAGCAGGAGAAGAATACTGTAAAAAAGCACAGACCCAATTATTATTGAGCCTGTACTTATTCTGTATTAATCGCGACTTAATCTAGCAGTCAGTCTTATTCTTCAAACCTAAGTTTACATATTAATTTAACTTTAGTTTCAGTGTTAACATCAACCTCTTTCACTTCATCGAAAGGTAATAATTCCCTTTTACGATAGTCATATGCCTCACCATGCTTCGTATCGTAGCTCCAGACTTTAAGGTACGGATTGTCACTATTAGGTGTAGCTAAAACTCCGAAGTCTGGGAAATGGACTTTGTCATACTCATAACTGTATGAGTTTTCGGTAAGGTATGTGTCAGTTGCTCCTATGTCTTGTAAAGTCAGAGTGATTGCGTCGCGGTTATAAGTGTACTTCGGATCAAGGGATTTACATTCAAAAGTGCGATCCAAAACGCCACCCACATGAGATTTGTCGGTTGTTGGGAGAAATACATATATTTGAGGGTTGAAAGTATAAACATAGGTCGACTTTTTGCCTGTTCCCTTATTTGTTACCGAGGCTGTAACCTTTGTCGGCCCTTGGCCTATGTCAAAAGTCTCAAGAGGGAATGTAATCCGACCTTTATCATCTACCTTCGCTATGTTTGTATTGGAAGACTCGATTTTTACATCATGCGGGCCACCCAAGAGTATCTCTTTGTTTTCTTCCGGTGTTAGTAGGGTAACTACTAGTTCGGTATGGACGTTGTAAGGCCTTTCCTGTTGTGTAGAAGGGATATCCTTACTGTTGGATGTGCCTTTTGTTGTCATCCGCATGCCTGCTAGTTGTTCTACAGCCTCGAAGTTCACAGGGGCGGATTGTTTCCCGGGTGCACCATCTAAGGATACTTGGACAATAACAGCATCAACAGTACCGACATTACTCGTCAAAGAGGCAGTCAAATAACCGTCTGCATCCGTGGTCGGATTCTCAGGAGCATGGATCTTAACATTGTCTGGCAATTTATTGTCTTTTATACTCCATGTGACACCCGAAAGGCTTTGGTATGGCATAGGGTTTGTGCCTCCTGTGCCAATTACTTTCACCTTAAAGGGATACTTTGTTTCTCCATCACCTATCAATGATCCAGTAGGTGGAGTTATTTCGCCGAGCGAAGCGTTCAGAACCGCTGGTGTCGGTGCGATAAAATCGAATGCATCAGAGAGGGCTTCTAAATTCTCCTCAACAAGCAACAATCCAATTTTGGCATTTTTCACAGCTTGGGTGCTGGTGAAATAAGCTGTGACCCAGCCTTTATTATCTGGTGTCGCAGTAGTACTTCCTGATGGTTCAATATGGAATCCCTGTAATCCCGCAGGTTCTGTTACTGTGGTCCATTTTAATTTCACTGGTTCATTCTTAACATAAGTGCCACTTTGCTTGATTAGTTGAGCCTTCACTTTGAACTTGTTACCCGTTGCTGGGTAAGGTCCAGGGCTCTCCAACTTAATTTCTTTGATCTTAATAGATTCGTTGGCATCATCGACAAATTTGACCGGCTTAAACACCTCATTTGGACCATCCACAATAGAAAGTGTAACAGTGATGTCCTGAGCTTTGATTTTGGTAATTTTCAAAGTCGCACTCAATTGTCCCTGATCGTTGGTGGTGTTGTTGGTGCCGCCACTCGGTTTCAATTCCACGCCATCATTAGGGGTTGCAGTCCAATTAGCTTCAATCTTCTGATTCTCCAGTGGTTTCCCGTCCTGACCCAATATCGTGGCCGTAAAGATATAACTATTATCTTTGTCATGAATTGAGAGCGGCGCTGTTGGCTCAATCTGCTGCTGAGTGATCTGGTATTTGGAGTTAACACTCGTAAAAGTGAGTGGTGTATCGCTTTTTATCTCCATTTTGTCCATACCATCCATTGTCAGATAAACCTTGGTATCTTTGCTGAGGGGGGTGGTACTGCTCAAGGTCGCGGTTAACTGACCTTGGTCATTGGTTGTTCCTGATGGCTCCCAGAGCAATTTTGCATTGGAATTAGATGGTTCGATGCTCCAGTTTACGCCAGGAATCGCTCTATTTCCCGGGAGAGGAGCATTATCTTTATTGCCGTAGGTGATGGTTGCCGCCAGATTATAGAATGAATTACCATCGGCAATCACGGGGCCTTTCCCATTTGGCTCGATGCTTTGGTCTTTAATGATAAAAGGCTCAACGACTACACTCATTTGAGCTGTTTTGGGGTTACCACCCTCTTTTTCTTCAGCGGTGGCAAACAGGGTATATCTGTTGGTTCCTTTGTTAACATACTTCGGCAACACGAGTTCTGCATAACTATCATTGTTTGAGATAATTCCTCCGTTTTCCCTGAATCCTTTACTGGCTTTCCAATTAACTTCCCTCAGTGGTTTGTCGGAAGTAATCTTGGCGTCCACTCGAACGGATTGGGAGCCATGCCCGCTTAGGGTATCTGGCAGAGTAATGGTTAACTCCTGCTTTTTCTTGTAGTCCAGTACGATGTTGTTGTTTCTTTCAACCAGATCATAACGGCTTCCCGCTAATGTGCGCATGGAAGCAACGTTATCAGGTGAGATTTGGGCATCAAAAGGCGTACCAAAACGATAATTCAGATTAGCTTGGAAGAGGGTTTCACTACTCCCACCACTCCCGAGCTTATAATCCACACCCATGGTTACTAGTGGGATAGGGGTATAATTCAGGCCAAATCGGGCAAGGCTAGGATCTTTCTGCTTGGTATCGCGATTGAACAGAGCGACGTTATCGCCAAAGTACTGTTCATAACTCAATTTACCGCCAAGATTCGGGTAAGCTGGCAAGAAGAACTCACTGTTCAGATCAAACCCATTGGCTGGGCGTTCTTCGTAGTCCCGTTCTTTCGGTGATTGATGCCAATTGCTCAGGCGCCAGTATGTATTGGCAGAAAGTTTGACGTAATCCGTCCAGGCCTCTCCTCCCAATCCCAAACGTTTATTTTTTCCTGTCACATCATGGTCAAAGAAGGTGTTTAAGCCATACATCCAACTGGGCGTGAAATAACGGCCACCGAGACCAAGGTTTAGGGTATGGCGACTGTCTTTATTGCGATAACCTAATTGGGAGAAAAACAGCCAATCCGTTTTATTGTCGTAGAGCGGTAACAGCAGATCCAAGGAGCCGTTATCCAATTTTCCTTTTCTATCGAGGGAAAAATTAATTCTGGCTGTCCCAAATTGGGACAGCCATTTTTGGGTTTCCGTGGATATCGTATTATTTATTTTCCCCAACGCGTAGGATTTAGCCTGCTCCGTTAACTGGGATGGGGAAGAGGACAGCATATTACCAACCTTATGGATATTTTTGGCAATGATGCCCGCTTTATCATCTTCCACATTATTGGTGTTATTTTCACTTTCCGATTTCTGTAAGAATTTTCTTTCTGTTTTATTATCATGAGCTTTTTCACCTACCGAAAATGCACTCATCGGAGTAAACGGTAAAAAAAGCGAATATACCAGAACAGAAAGCCGAATGACTTTATGACTAATATACAAGTCCATATATGAATTCCTCATAAAATATGGGCTGTCGCCAGCGCTTAAGTGTCACATCTTTGATGTTAAAATTTACAGTTTTATTGGGTATAGCTATCTCATTAATATAAAAAAGATAATATTCCCCATACCTACATACATTAGGAAAGCTTTTGTTATCCTGCGTAATGAAAAATTATTATCAGCTGCTAACAAAAAGTAATCGCTTTATTTGTACTGGTGATTGATTTTATTTTTCATGAAAAAAAGAGGTGATTTCAGTAATTATGTGAATTATCTGTGGGAATATACGAATAATAGATCTCAAGTTTCCGCACTGCTTTAAGAGAGAAAATAATTAGGGGAATATATAATTTTATTATAACTGCGTGATTGTAATGAGTATATGTAGCCAACAAAGCTGTGGCTTGAAAGATGGGGAATATTTAAAGAGGCGGGGTTTCGCCTCTTTAATTCATCACTTAATCGAACTGCTTACTCACTCGGAAACTCAGCCATAAAACTTTCTGCTTTCTCTACCATCGATTTTGTGCCGACAAAGAAAGGCACACGTTGGTGCAATTGATTTGGCACGATATCCAGAATGCGGTTTGCACCATCACTGGCTTTTCCTCCGGCCTGTTCTGCCAAGAGTGCAATTGGATTGCATTCGTACAGTAGGCGCAGTTTTCCGGTTGGATGGCTTGCTGTGCTTGGATAAATATAGATGCCGCCTTTCAGCAGGTTGCGGTGGAAATCAGCAACCAGAGAGCCGATATAACGAGTCGTATAAGGGCGTTGGGTCTCCTCATCTTGCTCCTGACAATATTTGATGTACTTTTTCACACCCATTGGGAATTTGATGTAGTTCCCTTCGTTGATAGAGTACATATTGCCTTTTTCTGGGAATTGGACTTTTTCATGGGTTAGACAGAAAACGCCAAGGGAAGGATCGTAAGTGAAAGTATGAACGCCACAACCTGTGGTATAAACCAGCATCGTGGATGAGCCATAAACCACATAACCTGCTGCAACCTGACGATTCCCCGGTTGCAGGAAATCTTCTTCAGTTACAGGCTGCCCGATCGGAGTAATTCGATGGTAAATCGAGAAAATAGTCCCGACGGAAACGTTTACATCAATATTCGAAGAACCATCCAGTGGATCCATCAAAACAACATACTTCGCATTTTCTGCTCGGTCGCCATCAAAAATAACGATCTCGTCTTCTTCTTCAGAAGCGATACCTGCAACTTCACCGCGTGCTTTCAGGGCTGCCTTGAGTTTTTCATTGGCATACAGATCCAGTTTCATCTGAACCTCGCCCTGAACATTGGATACACCGCTAGCGCCTAAAATATCCACCAGACCCGCTTTATTGATATCCCTATGAATGATTTTGGCGCCTAATTTGATGGCAGATAGCAGTGCGGTCAGTTCACCTGTAGCATGAGGAAAGTCTTGCTGTTTTTCGACGATGAATTCGCCTAATGTTTTCATGACAAAGGCCTTGAATTTGATTGTGGTTTTAGAAAGCGTGCTTCACGTTTTGTGTCGCACTCATGCGCGGGCAGTTTAGCTAAAGAATCAAATGATTCATAGGCTATTGCATTTCTAATCTCCGATTTGATGGTTAGAATAGTGATACAGTTCATGATATTGGGTAGAAATAAATGCGTATTCATATTCTTGGCATTTGCGGTACTTTCATGGGAGGGCTGGCGATCCTTGCTCGTTCATTGGGTCATGAGGTGACTGGCTCCGATGCCAATGTGTATCCACCAATGAGCACCTTGCTGGAAAAACAGGGTATTGAGCTGGTGCAAGGATACGATCCTGCTCAACTCGATTCTGAGCCGGATATGGTGATCATTGGTAATGCTATGACACGTGGCAATCCTTGTGTAGAAGCGGTGCTGGATCGTGGCATTCCTTATACTTCTGGTCCGCAATGGTTGCATGATCACGTGTTACCTGAACGTTGGGTATTGGCTGTCGCAGGAACACACGGTAAAACAACAACGGCTGGCATGCTGGCATGGATTCTAGAACAGTGTGGTTATAAACCGGGATTTCTGATCGGTGGTGTGCCGGGTAATTTTGAGGTTTCAGCACAAATCGGCGAAAGCCCGTTTTTTGTGATTGAAGCGGATGAGTACGACAGTGCTTTTTTTGATAAGCGTTCAAAATTCGTGCATTACAGTCCCCGCACACTGATCATGAACAACCTTGAATTTGATCATGCCGATATTTTCGAAAATCTGGCAGCTATTCAAAAACAATTCCATCATCTTGTCAGAGTTGTGCCGAGCATGGGTAAGATCATTGTTCCTGATAATGACATTAATCTGAAACATGTACTCTCAATGGGATACTGGAGTGAGCTAGAGCAGTTAGGGGAAACCGGGAACTGGCAGGCGAAGAAAGTCAGTCAGGATAGTAGTAACTACCAAGTATTCCATCATGGCGAATGGGTTGGTGAAGTGAACTGGTCATTAGTTGGTGAACACAATATGCATAATGGTTTGATCGCAATTGCGGCAGCCCATCATGTCGGGGTTCAACCTGCGGATGCCTGCCAGGTACTGGGTGAGTTTATCAATGCCCGCCGTCGCCTTGAACTGAGTGGAGAAGTGAACGGTATCTCGGTTTATGATGATTTTGCTCATCATCCGACGGCTATCTTAGCCACAATGGAAGCGTTGAGAAGTAAAGTAGGCGGAATGGCCCGTATTCTTGCTGTGCTGGAACCTCGTTCGAATACCATGAAAATGGGCATGAGCAAAAATGATATCGCGCCTTCCATGGGACGTGCCGATGAAGTCTTTCTCTATCAGCCGACCAATATTCCGTGGCAGGTTATTGAAATTGCTGAACAGTGTATTCAGCCCGCTCGTTGGAGTGCTGATATTGATACTTTGGTTCGGATGATTGTTGAAACGGCACAGCCGGGCGATCATATCTTGATTATGAGCAACGGTGGATTTGGTGGCATTCACGAGAAATTGCTGGCTGAATTGGCTAAGAAAGCACATGCGGTTTAATTGAGGCATTCGTCAGAATAGGGGGGATCGCACCCGTTGGACGATCCCCTTGATCTGCCGTGTATGTTTGTTGGTTTTATTGGTATACAGCAGAGCCGGATTAAAGTTCTTGATCAAACAGATTGAGGAGCGCCTCATACAACTGTTTTGTCGTAAGGTTTTGTGCTGGCGTGGAAAAAATAGTGTCATCGCCCGCAATGCTGCCAAGAATCCCTTCTGCTTTACCCAATGAATCTAACAGGCGTGCAATTAACTGCGCTGCACCTGGGCTGGTACGTATGACCACAACGCTATGATTATAATCGACATCTAATACCAGATTTTTTAATGGGCTGGTGGCCGTGGGCACCCCCAGTTCTGCTGGTAGGCAGTAAACCATTTCCATTTTTGCATTACGGGTTCGGACAGCACCAAATTTCGTCAGCATTCTGGAAACTTTAGATTGGTTGATATTTTCAAACCCTTCATCCTGAAGTGCTGAAACAATTTCACCTTGAGAGCTGAATTTTTCTTCTTTCAATAATGCCTTGAAAGCTTTTACCAAATCTTCCTGTTTCGAAGGAACACGCATATTTCACCATCGTTGAATCCATTATGAGGCAGACATTATGCGAAAGAGTGAATTTTTATTCAAGAAAGAGAAGAAAAAACCAAAATATAGAACATAAATGCATATTCTTCCCATATTACCCTATTGATCGTTAGGGAATTGATAATGTTATTTTTGCTCATTTTTTTCTGACAGATTAAACATAGTAAATGTATTGTTAATTAAATGGTGTTGTTTGATGAGAAAGGGAAGTGTAAGGTAATCAATTAATTGATTAATGATATAACTGGAATAATTCTCAAAAAAGTGTCCGTTATCTCATTAACAGATAAGCCTTTTGTCTAGAATAAAACAACTTTGATGTCCTATCATCAAGCCATTAGGTGGATAATCTGGCTGTTAACAGATTGTTTTTAATACGTAGTGATTTACAGCACTCATTTAAGGAGTATCAGGATGAAAGTTGCAGTTCTCGGTGCAGCCGGTGGTATTGGTCAGGCACTTGCCCTTCTACTCAAGACCCAGCTTCCTTCAGGTTCAGAACTTTCCTTGTATGATATTGCTCCGGTGACCCCAGGTGTGGCAGCCGATCTGAGCCATATCCCAACGGCAGTGAAAGTCACTGGTTTTGCGGGTGAAGATGCAACCCCTGCACTGGTAGGCGCAGATGTAGTACTGATCTCTGCGGGCGTGGCACGTAAACCTGGTATGGATCGTTCCGATCTGTTCAATATCAATGCGGGGATCATTCGTAATCTGGTTCAGCAGATTGCCAAAACGTGCCCAAAAGCACTAATCGGGATTATCACAAACCCAGTCAATACCACCGTGGCAATTGCGGCTGAGGTTCTGAAAAAAGAAGGCGTTTACGATAAGAACCGTCTGTTTGGTGTGACAACGCTGGATATTATCCGTTCCAACACCTTTATTGCTGAACTGAAAGGCAAGAAACCAGAAGAACTGGAAATTCCGGTGATTGGTGGGCATTCAGGCGTGACTATTCTGCCCCTGCTTTCTCAAATTCCAGGTGTTAGCTTCACTGATGAAGAAATTGAAGCATTGACCAAACGTATCCAAAACGCAGGTACTGAAGTGGTTGAAGCGAAAGCGGGTGGCGGGTCTGCAACCCTGTCTATGGGACAGGCAGCAGCACGTATGGGGCTTTCTCTGCTCCGTGGTCTGCAAGGCGAAAGCAACGTTATCGAATGCAGCTATGTTGAAGGTGACGGCAAATATGCCCGTTTCTTCGCTCAACCTGTTCGCGTAGGTAAAAATGGTATCGAAGAACGTTTAGATATTGGCAATCTGAGTGATTTTGAACAGAAGTCATTAGATAACATGCTGGATGTTTTGAAGAAGGATATTAAATTGGGCGAAGAATTTATTAATGGTTAATTTGCTTAATTCGTAATTTATTAATATACGAATTAAGTTAAATATATTAGATAACTAAAACCGCTAGTTTGAAAATAACTAGCGGTTTTTCTTTGAAGAATTATATTGATAGCTAATTATTCTTTTTATCTCGAACTTTTCTTTCTAATAGTTCTCCTGTATGGGGATCGAAATAACGGCTTGGCCATATTTCAGACGGATGCAATTCTAAGTAATTCGCTATTATCCATTCTCCCTTGGGCCATGGGCGAGAAAGTGTATTCGCCAAAGTTGATGAGCTCAACCCCGCTTCACGAGAAACCGCTGCCAGCGTGGTTCCACGTTTACGTAAAGCGGCAATAATATCAGCAGGATGCCAATCCGATTTCATAGAAATCATTTTTTTAATCCTTTCCTATTAAATTTGAAGCCACATTAGTGGTATAACTAAAGTGTTAGTGTGAAATTAATAACGAACACGAATCTGTTATTAAGAAAATAAAATAACATTATTTTTTCTAAAAATATTTCTAATTTTTTCTTAATAACTTCTTTTTTGAACTTGGTTACAAAAATAGAGAAACATTATGAAAAAAGAGTGGTATACGGCAATGGAGTTGACCGGTGTAGGCGAGTTACCTAGATCACCACAAGGAGTTAATGCCAGAGCAAAACGTGAAGAATGGTTGAGGCAAAAACGAGCAGGTGTTCAAGGAAGGGCGATTGAATACCATTACTCTTGTTTTCCTGAATCAACCTTGTCGGCTTTGGAACTTCATGAAACATCAGCGGAATATCAGGTTCAGAGACAAGATCCTTTATCCATTTGGGTAAGTGCATTTAATTTACTCACCGAGGAAGAAAAGGAGGTAATTATCGCAGTGATATTACGAGATGGCATAAGAAGTTTTTTGGAAAAAATCACAGCTACTTGAGGCAGTTTTTGAAAAGCCAAATGTTTAAAATTTGGCTTTTTCTTCACTGTTCCAGTACAAAGCGAGGAGAAAGAGATGAAAAAAGAATGGTATTCTGCAAAGGAACTCATCGGCCTCGCAGGGCTGCCATCGTCTCCCCAAGGAGTTAATCTGATGGCAAGACGCGAGGGCTGGGAACAACGGCGTAAGCGTGGAGTGCAGGGAAAGGCACTCGAATATAGTGTCAGCAGTTTGCCTGAAGAAGTTCTGAATGTACTGACTGTCAGTGAACATTCAGTCGAGTATTACCGGAATAAACGACAGGACCCATTTATGATTTGGGTGGAAGCGTACTATCAGTTGACCAAATCCGAAAGGGAACGAATGGTTAAGTTCATTTTGAGAAAAGGGCTCGCTAGCCTTGTCCAATACGTAGGAATTCAAGAGTTTGATAGTAAAGACAGTATCCCAGATTGAACAATCTGGGATACTGATTGATTTCGGCTCAGGAAAGTCGCTGTACGGCGACATGGGCTAACCCCACAAGGGCCGCCTTGTATGGAGTGTCTTCCAGTATTTGCAACGCTGAAATGGCCTTATCCGCTTCTTCTTCCGCACGTTGGCGGGTGTATTTAAGTGAACCACATTGTTTCATTGTTGCTAGTACGGTATCCAATAAATGGCGGCCATTTCCTTTCTCAATGGCACCGCGTATCAGTGCGGACTGTTCCGGTGTTCCATGGTTCATGGCGTGCAGAAGGGGTAATGTGGGTTTGCCTTCATTGAGGTCGTCCCCTGTATTCTTACCGAGCGTGCTGTTATCTGAATCATAATCAAGCAGATCATCAATTAACTGAAACGCAGTGCCAAGGTAACGGCCATAATCACGCAGTGCTATTTCTTGCTCAGGGGTTGCATTGGCGAGAATGGCTGCTGAATGTGCAGCGACTTCAAACAGGCGGGCCGTTTTACTATAAATGACGCGCATATAATCATCTTCTGAGATATCAGGATCATTACAGTTCATCAACTGCATCACCTCACCTTCAGCAATGACATTTGTAGCGTCAGACATCAGTTTTAATACGCGCATGGAGTCAAGGCCGGTCATCATCTGAAATGAGCGCGTATAGATAAAATCGCCCACAAGGACACTGGCTGCATTGCCATAAATGGAGTTGGCCGTTGCCTTGCCACGGCGCATGTCAGATTCATCAACGACATCATCATGCAACAATGTTGCAGTGTGAATAAATTCAATCAAGGCAGCAACTTTGATGTGTTTTTCTTCTTCGCAATGCAGCGCTTTGCCAGCCAGTACTGCAATCATTGGGCGAATACGCTTTCCACCGCCGCTGATAATGTAGTAACCAAGTTGGTTGATCAGCGCAACGTCAGAATTTAATTGGTTAAGAATGGTTTCATTAACCGCTGCCATATCATCAGCGGTGAGCTTCATTATCGATTCTAAATTCATGTTTTGGCTTTGGGCTCCGATGCAGAGCTGTACTCATTAATTAGCATATCAATAGATATCACGATATATCGATTGTACTTGAAAAACCGTTCAAATAAATGACAATTGAAAAACTCCGTTTTTTTCTCATCTGTTCTAATTCTGCACTTGTCTTCCAAGCGGTTTTTGCGTAGAATTCGCGCCCTATTGTGAATATTTTATAGCGCGCTCTGGGAAGAATTTTAGGGGGTGCGCGGAAAGCGGAGTTTATATGTACGCAGTTTTCCAAAGTGGTGGTAAACAACACCGAGTAAGCGAAGGCCAAACAATTCGCTTGGAAAAGCTGGACATCGCAACAGGTGAAACTGTTGAGTTTGACCAGGTGCTGATGGTCGCTAATGGCGAAGATATCAAAATCGGCGCTCCAGTAGTTGAAGGCGTTAAAATTAAAGCTGAAGTTGTTGCTCACGGTCGTGGCGAGAAAATTAAAATCGTTAAGTTTCGTCGTCGTAAACACAGCCGTAAACAGCAGGGCCACCGTCAGTGGTTCACCGATGTTAAAATCACTGGCATCGCTTAAGATTTTAGGAGAGCAGATTAATGGCACACAAAAAGGCTGGCGGCTCGACTCGTAACGGTCGCGATTCTGAAAGTAAACGTCTGGGTGTAAAACGTTTTGGTGGTGAGTCTGTTTTAGCAGGCAGCATCATCGTTCGTCAACGTGGTACTAAATTCCACGCAGGCAACAACGTAGGTTGTGGTCGTGACCACACCCTGTTCGCATTAGCTGACGGAAAAATTAAATTCGAAGTTAAAGGTCCAAAAAATCGTAAATTTATCAGCATCGAAGCTGAATAATTTTTTTTTTGAATCTTAGTCGAATCGGAAGCCCTGCAATGTGTGTTGCGGGGCTTTTTATATTTTGGATTATGCCATCTCTGGGTACAGCAGCCATCCAGCATTATAGTGGCTATCCTACGGAGAAAAATGATGAAATTTGTAGATGAAGCCAGAATACTGGTTGTAGCGGGAGATGGTGGCAATGGTTGCGTCAGCTTCCGTCGAGAGAAATATATTCCAAAAGGTGGACCGGACGGCGGTGATGGTGGTGACGGCGGTGACGTCTATCTGCTGGCAGATGAAAACCTCAATACGCTGATTGACTACCGTTTTGAAAAATCCTTCCGCGCTGAACGTGGTCAAAATGGACAAAGTCGCGATTGCACAGGTAAACGTGGTCAGGATATTACCATTAAGGTTCCAGTAGGAACCCGTGTGCGTGATATTGCCACAGGAGAAGTGCTTGGAGACATGCTGCGCCATGAACAGCGTTTTATGGTCGCAAAAGGTGGTTTCCACGGTCTTGGTAATACCCGCTTTAAATCTTCTGTGAACCGTGCTCCGCGTCAAAGAACCATGGGAACACCAGGAGAAAGCCGCGAGCTGATGATGGAACTCATGCTGTTGGCAGATGTGGGCATGCTGGGGATGCCAAATGCAGGCAAATCCACCTTTATTCGTGCTGTTTCGGCAGCAAAACCTAAAGTCGCTGATTATCCATTTACAACATTGGTACCAAGCCTTGGTGTTGTGCGCATGGATAACGAGCAAAGCTTTGTGGTAGCGGATATTCCCGGTTTAATTGAAGGAGCGTCAGATGGTGCTGGTTTGGGCATTCGTTTCCTGAAACATTTGGAACGTTGTCGTGTATTGCTGCACTTGATTGATCTCTGCCCAATCGATGAATCTGATCCGGTTGAAAACGCTCGTATCATCATCAAAGAGCTGCATAAGTACAGTGAAAAACTGGCAGAAAAACCACGTTGGTTGGTATTCAACAAAGTTGATTTGATCGATCCAGAAGAAGCTAAACAGCGGGCAAAAAACATTGCTGATGAGCTTGGTTGGGAAGGCGATTATTACATGATTTCAGCTATGAACCGTCAGGGCGTGAAAGAGCTTTGCTGGGACATTATGGAGTTCATGAAGACGCAGCCTCGTAGTCTGGAAGCGTCGGAAGAAGCCCAACCTGAAAAAGTTGAATTCATGTGGGATGACTACCATAAGGAACAGTTGCAGCAATCGCCTGATGATGGTGATAGTGATGATTGGGATGACGACTGGGACGAAGAAGACGACGAAGGCGTTGAGTTTATTTATAAACATTAGTCTTCATGTAAGACGTCGAATATGACAAAAGGGCGCTACTTTTTTAGCGCCCTTTTTCCGTTTAACCGTTTTTGATTAATGATTCTGGTATAACGATTTATATAAATGATTTTCGAAACGCGTCAATAGAACACGACGGGTTCGTTGATCTTCGGGGGAAACTGAGTAAGTAGAGATAAATTGGACGAAAGCGATTTGCTGTCCGCTGGTGGCAGTGATAAACCCGGCAAGATTATAAACTCCTTGCAATGACCCCGTTTTGGCAAATACCTTACCATCCACACCTGCTTCGTGCAGTCCAGGGCGATAAGCCAAAGTACCATCATATCCTGACCGAGGCAGCATGGAGATGAAATCTAGTTCATCATTATGTAGAGCAATAAATTGCAATATCTCCATCATGGTTGCAGGTGTAATTAAATTGTGGCGTGAAAGGCCTGAGCCATCCACCATGACGGTATTGCCTAAATCAATGCCGGCTTTTTGTTTCAAAATCTGACGAACTGCATCAGAGCCTGCCCGCCATGTCCCGGGAACGTTAAAATAGCGGTGGCCAAGGGTACGAAAGAGGGTATCCGCAATCATGTTATCTGACTTTTTCAACATGATTTTTAGCATATTATGTAACGGTATTGATTGATTCAGGGCGAGGATCTTTTTGGGTTGCTCAGGAATCGATTGGCGTCGTATATGACCTCTTAATTCAATACCTGCAATACTCAGTTCATTTTTCAGAATCGTACCGGCATAACTGGCACCATTCTGGATGGCGAATGCCAATGGGAGTGGTTCATCACGCTGAGTGAGGCAGCCTGTGAGGGTATATCGGTTCAATTCACCTGAAGTGACATCAAGTTCGCAGTATTTTGCTTCTGGTGAGCCTTTGGCTAAAGTTTTTACTTCACTGAGTACATTAACAGGATAAAAAGAGGGAGCACGGACAAATGCTAGTTCACCGGGTTGCTCTGAGCTGTAAAGTGAAACCGAAAAGCAGTTTTTATCCACAATTGCGGCGGCTGGAGGGGCGCTGAAACACTGGGTCATGTCGTTCCATACCCAGCCAGGCGCTTTATCGTGGCTGGCGAAAATTGAAATGTCTATGACGAGGTCGCCATCAATTTGTTTTATGCCGGATTGTTTTAATGCCTCAACCATATTGCGCAGTTGCGAACGTGTGAGCATCGGATCGCCTACAAAGCGAGCCGTCAGATTACCTTCTAATACGCCATCCGAGATATTCGCATCACTTTCCAGTGTTGTTACAAAATGGTAATCCTTACCAAGCTGTAGCAGGGCTGCCAATGCCGTCACAATTTTCTGCGTACTTGCAGGTAATGCCATTTGTTGTCCGTGATAATCAATTAAGGGGTTTTTTGCGCCAACTTTTTGGGCGATAAATAAGGCATTAGTCCCCGCAGGCAAATATTGAGCGCTTTCTTCGATTAAAGAGGCATTTGCACTGAAAACACTCAGGCTCAAACTGAGCATACAAGCTATTCTGCTGGTAATTTTTAAAAGAGCCATAGATCTCGCATATGAAGGTGGATGTATTTCAATAATATTTGTATTAATAATACTAAGGTGCAATTCAGGGAAAAGTAAACGATGATCCATCATCAACTCTACGTTAGAATGATAGATTAGCAGGTAAAATATGTATGTGAACTTCAGATTATGCTGGGTTTACACTCCTTTTATTGTCTGGAGGCCCGCCTGATAGGGTGTGCTCATTGTGCTGTTATTACAAAAATCAGGAAGATGTTGTTTGGGCTTAGGATTGATTTAGAGGTTTGATAAATGAAACAAATTCCGATGACGGTACGTGGCGCGGATAAATTGCGCGAAGAATTAGAACATTTGAAAAATGTACGTCGCCCTCAAATTATTACCGCAATCGCTGATGCGCGTGAGCACGGTGATTTGAAAGAGAATGCGGAATATCATGCCGCTCGTGAGCAGCAGGGCTTCTGCGAAGGTCGTATTCAGGAGATTGAGGCCAAACTTTCCAATGCACAGGTGATTGATGTCACGAAGATGACCAACAACGGTCGTGTGATCTTTGGGGCAACGGTAAAGGTACTGAATGTGGACTCAAATGAAGAGCAAACTTACCGTATCGTGGGTGATGATGAAGCGAATATCAAAGAAAATCTTCTTTCTGTGAATTCACCGATTGCCCGTGGCCTGATTGGTAAAGAAGCGGATGATGTTGTTGTGATCACCACGCCTGGCGGTCAAGTAGAATACGAAGTTTTGAACGTGGATTATCTCTAATAAATACCATGGCAATCGGCTCTCACGTTGCCATGGAAGAAAAAAAGGCCAAACTTGGCCTTTTTTATCATGGTAAATAAATATGGCACTTTTGTATAAATATGCCGTGATTATTTAGGTAGACTAATCTTGCGTTCTTTCGATGGACGGTAGAGAACTAGTATTTTCCCAATAATTTGCACATTATGTGCACCAGTTTCACGAACAATCGCTTCAGCGATCAAAGTTTTGATTTCGCGGTCTTCGCCCGCTACTTTGACTTTGATAAGCTCGTGATGCGAAAGAGTTTGTTCTATTTCAGCCAATACGCCTTCGGTCAGCCCGTTGTTGCCGATCATAACGACAGGCTTTAATGAATGAGCGAGGCTTTTCAGGTATTGGACTTGTTTCTTGTTAAGAGTCATCGTTTTTTGCTTAGTTGGGATTGAAAACGACATATTCTACCGCCATCTCATATCTATCACCATAAAAGTGTGGTGTGGTTTGATATGAGATCGCAAAAAAACAAGGCTCTCTATTAGTATAGTTGGAAATAACAATGGCCAATAAAAAACGTTCAGCAAGCTCAAGTCGCTGGTTACAGGAGCATTTTAGTGATAAATATGTTCTTCAGGCGCAGAAAAAAGGGCTTCGCTCTCGCGCTTGGTTTAAACTTGATGAGATACAGCAAAGCGACAAAATCTTTAAACCGGGCATGACCGTTGTTGATTTAGGCGCTGCTCCGGGGGGGTGGTCTCAATACGTAGTCAGTCAGATTGGCAATAGCGGGCGAGTGATCGCTTGTGATCTTCTGCCAATGGATCCGATAGTTGGGGTCGATTTCCTTCAAGGGGATTTTCGTGATGAACTTGTATTGAAAACATTGCTTGAGAGAGTTGGTGATAATAAAGTCCAGGTCGTCATGTCGGATATGGCTCCCAATATGAGTGGGACCCCCGAGGTCGATATTCCCCGATCCATGTATCTGATTGAATTAGCGTTGGGTATGTGTCGTGATGTGCTGGCCCCTGGGGGTAGTTTTGTCGTCAAAGTGTTTCAGGGAGAGGGCTTTGATGAATACCTGAGGGAAATACGCTCCCTTTTTACGAAGATAAAAATTCGTAAACCAGAAGCTTCGCGGGCACGATCACGTGAAGTATACATTGTAGCGACAGGGCGGAAAGTGTAGTACCCTGACTACTATTTGTTAACACAGTTGTAATATGAGGTTAATCCCTTGAGTGACATGGCGAAAAACCTGATTCTCTGGTTAGTCATCGCAGTTGTCTTGATGTTATTGTTCCAGAGTTTTGGTCCCGGCGATTCTAGTGGTCGTAGGGTGGATTACTCTAACTTCATCAATGAGATATCGCAGAATCAAGTAAGCGAAGTACGTATTTCGGGTCGTGACATTGATTTCACTAAGAAAGACAACGGTGGAAAATACAGCACTTATATGCCTATTCAGGATGAGAAGCTGCTGGATACCCTACTCAATAAACAGGTAAAAGTTATTGGTGAACCACCAGAACAACAAGGCCTGTTGGCGACTCTCTTCATTTCATGGTTCCCAATGCTACTGCTGATTGGCGTCTGGATCTTCTTTATGCGCCAAATGCAAGGCGGTGGCGGTAAAGGGGCAATGTCTTTTGGTAAAAGCAAAGCCCGCATGTTGACAGAAGATCAGATTAAAACCACGTTTGCCGATGTTGCTGGTTGTGACGAAGCAAAAGAAGAAGTGGGTGAATTAGTTGAGTATCTGCGCGAACCCGGCCGTTTCCAAAAACTCGGCGGTAAGATCCCGAAAGGCATTTTGATGGTTGGCCCTCCAGGTACCGGTAAAACGCTGCTGGCAAAAGCCATTGCAGGTGAGGCGAAAGTGCCTTTCTTTACTATCTCCGGTTCTGATTTCGTCGAAATGTTCGTTGGTGTGGGTGCTTCCCGTGTTCGTGACATGTTCGAACAGGCGAAGAAAGCCGCACCTTGCATCATCTTTATTGACGAAATTGATGCAGTAGGCCGTCAGCGTGGTGCTGGTTTGGGTGGTGGACACGATGAGCGTGAACAGACATTGAACCAGATGCTGGTTGAAATGGATGGTTTCGAAGGTAATGAGGGCATTATCGTTATCGCGGCAACCAACCGTCCTGATGTTCTGGATCCTGCACTGTTGCGTCCTGGCCGTTTTGACCGTCAAGTAGTTGTTGGTCTGCCTGACGTTCGTGGTCGTGAGCAAATTTTGAAAGTCCATATGCGTCGTATCCCGCTTGATACTGACATTGATGCATCTATCATTGCCCGTGGTACACCTGGTTTTTCCGGTGCGGACTTGGCAAACCTTGTAAATGAAGCTGCTTTGTTTGCTGCTCGCGGTAACAAACGCGTTGTTTCTATGGTTGAGTTTGAAAAAGCCAAAGATAAGATCATGATGGGTGCGGAACGTCGTTCAATGGTTATGACGGAGGAACAGAAAGAATCCACGGCATATCATGAAGCAGGTCATGCCATCATCGGTCGCCTGGTGCCAGAACACGATCCTGTTCATAAAGTCACGATTATTCCTCGTGGCCGTGCGTTGGGTGTGACATTCTTCTTGCCAGAAGGCGATCAGATCAGCGCAAGTCGTCAGAAATTGGAAAGCCAAATTTCAACTTTATATGGCGGGCGTTTAGCTGAAGAAATTATCTATGGTGTAGATAGTGTTTCTACCGGTGCGTCCAATGATATTAAAGTAGCGACATCTATTGCACGTAACATGGTGACACAGTGGGGCTTCTCAGAAAAACTGGGGCCATTGCTGTATGCGGAAGAAGAAGGTGAAATCTTCCTCGGTCGTTCGGTTGCTAAAGCGAAACATATGTCTGAAGACACCGCGCGTTTAATTGATCATGAAGTGAAAGCTCTCGTTGATCGTAACTATCTGCGTGCACGTCAGATTCTGATGGATAATTTGGATATTCTTCACACAATGAAAGATGCGTTGATGAAGTATGAAACCATTGATGCTCCTCAGATTGATGACCTGATGAATCGAACAGCAGTACGTCCACCAGCAGGTTGGGAAGGTGACAATAATAATGGCGGCAATAATCGTCATAATACGTCATCTCCGCAACAAGCTTCGAAACCTGCGGATGGTAATCCAACCGCATAACGTGGTTAACAACCTTATCAAACCAAGGACAATAACAAATTGTTGTCCTTGGATTTGACAGACTGTACTTCTTAAATTAAACCCCAGGCCCATCTTGGGGTTTTTGACATTAAGGCACCCTAGCGATGAAACTGACAGCCAGAGGCAGTATCCTCGATCTTTCCTGCCCACAAGTAATGGGAATTTTGAACGTTACTCCCGATTCTTTCTCTGATGGTGGAACCCATAATACCTTTGATACCGCGCTGAGACATGCCGCCAAAATGATCGAGGAAGGCGCAACTATTATCGATGTGGGAGGAGAATCGACACGTCCTGGTGCGGATGAGGTGAGTGAGCAGGAAGAGCTGGATCGCGTTGTTCCCGTGATTGAGGCATTGGCGCAGCGTTTCGATGCCTGGATCTCGGTGGATACTTCAAAAGCTGTTGTGATGCGGGAGTCAGCCAAAGCCGGAGTTCATATTATCAATGACATTCGTGCGTTACAGGAACCTGGTGCACTTGATGCAGCGGCAAAAACCGGATTGCCGGTCTGCTTGATGCACATGCAGGGGCAACCCCACACGATGCAAACTGAACCTCACTATGAAGATGTCTTGTCGGAAGTAAAAACATTCCTGATATGGCAAATTGAGCTTTGTGTTGCGGCAGGTATCGCAAAAAACAACCTGATTCTTGATCCTGGCTTCGGTTTTGGTAAGAACTTGTCGCATAATTATCATCTATTGGCTCATTTGCAAGAATTCCATCATTTGGGCTTGCCGATTCTGGTGGGAATGTCACGTAAGTCCATGATTGGTAAATTGCTTCATGTACCACCGCCGGAGAGTGTGATAGGAAGCGTTTCTTGTGCTGTGATTGCAGCCATGCAAGGTGCCCAAATTATTCGTGTACATGATGTAAAAGAAACCGTTCAGGCAATGCAAATCGTTCAAGCAACACTGTCTACGAAGAACACGATGTCAGCAAAAAATACGCTGTGAGCAAAGAATACGTTCAGCAAAGGAAAAGAAATTTATGAGTAACCGTAAATATTTTGGTACTGATGGTATCCGTGGCAAAGTAGGTAATACCCCTATTACCCCCGACTTTGTTTTGAAACTTGGTTGGGCCGCGGGAAAAGTGCTGGCACGTCATGGTTCTCGCAAAATTATCATTGGTAAAGATACCCGAATCTCAGGTTATATGCTGGAATCTGCTCTAGAAGCAGGTTTGGCCGCCGCGGGGTTATCTGCATCCTTTACTGGCCCTATGCCGACACCTGCCGTGGCATATCTGACACGTACTTTCCGCGCAGAAGCTGGCATTGTTATTTCAGCTTCCCATAATCCTTACTATGATAACGGCATTAAATTTTTCTCCATTGACGGCACCAAACTGCCAGATGATGTTGAAGAAGCGATTGAAGCGGAAATGGAGAAACCCCTGACTTGTGTGGAATCAGCCGAATTAGGACGTGCAAATCGGATTGTTGATGCGGCGGGCCGTTATATTGAGTTTTGTAAAGGAACATTCCCTAGCGAACAAAATTTAAATGGATTAAAAGTTGTTCTGGATTGTGCCAATGGTGCTACCTATCATATCGCCCCCAACGTTCTCAGAGAGCTGGGAGCGGATGTTATTACCATCGGTTGTGAGCCGAATGGCATCAATATCAACGAAGAGTGTGGTGCCACAGATGTTCGTCTATTGCAGAAGCGTGTACTGGAAGAACAGGCGGATGTTGGTCTGGCATTTGATGGTGATGGTGACCGTATCATCATGGTCGATCATTTGGGCCATAAAGTTGATGGCGATCAGATCCTCTATATCATTGCGCGCGAAGCATTGAGACAAGGTCAGCTACGTGGCGGAGCAGTGGGTACGTTAATGAGTAATATGGGGTTAGAGCTGGCATTAAAGCAGCTTGGCATCCCATTTGAACGTGCGAAAGTCGGCGATCGCTATGTACTGGAAAAATTGCAGGAAAAAGGCTGGCGTCTGGGGGCTGAAAATTCAGGCCACGTGATCTTGCTGGACAAAACCACGACAGGTGATGGTGTTGTTGCTGGATTGCAAGTTCTGAGTGCAATGGTACGCAATAATATGAGCCTGCATGACCTGTGCAGTGGTATGAAACTTCTACCTCAAATTCTGGTTAACGTTCGCTTTGCAGGTAATACCGATCCCTTGCAATCAGAACCTGTGCTTGAAGTCGTTAAATCAGTTGAGACTGAATTGAATGGTCGCGGTCGTGTTCTGTTGCGTAAATCTGGCACAGAGCCATTGATCCGTGTAATGGTAGAAGGCGAAGATGAAGAACAAGTCACAGCACTGGCGCATCGTATTGCTGACGCTGTGAAAAAAATGGGTTGATTTGTTGATTTTTTCTCCGATCAGAGTCAGTATTTAAAATTAACCTTGCTTGTCGGAAATGCTTTGGTTAGTATTCACACCCGCTCAATAAGTTAATTTTTTTAATTTTGTGAGCGGGTGATGTAATATAACGTCGCTACGAAATTGTGGTAAACCCCACGAGGAAACGGGTACAACATATGTATGAAGCTCTTTTAGGTATATTCTTGCTGGTTGGTATCGGGCTAATTGCTCTGGTTCTGCTACAGCAGGGTAAAGGTGCTGATATGGGGGCTTCTTTCGGTGCGGGTGCATCTAACACACTGTTTGGTTCATCGGGTTCTAGTAACTTCATGACCCGTATGACAGCTGTTTTAGCAACGTTATTTATTGTTATCAGTCTGATTCTTGGTAACATGACTAGTAATAAAACGGCCTCAAGCAGTAAATGGGATAATCTTGCTGATCCTGTCAAAGTTGAAAAACAAGTAGAAGTTCCGGCAGCGCCAGCAAAAACAAATAGTGATATCCCACAGTAAATTTCAATAACAGAATTGAAGTAGGGTTGTTGGTTTAAATAGTTAATATAGCTAACCATTAAAATGACAGTCCTATAACTCAGTGCCGAGGTGGTGAAATTGGTATACACGCTACCTTGAGGTGGTAGTGCCTAAACAACGGGCGTACGGGTTCAAGTCCCGTCCTCGGCACCATTAATCTAGAAACTTGCGTTTTTAGTATTATCAGCGTAAGATTTGCCACGTTTTCGAACGCGGGATGGAGCAGCATGGTAGCTCGTCGGGCTCATAACCCGAAGGTCGTCGGTTCAAATCCGGCTCCCGCAACCACTTCTTAATAACATGTACCTTTTCCAGAGTAGTCATTCAGCAGCCATTATGATATCGATCCTAAATTGCAAGGTTGTTTTGAAAGGTATAGAAAGAAGTTGGTTGAGACCACTGGCAGTAAACAGGGTCCAGTTGCATAAAGCCCCGAGTATCGGGGTTTTTTGTTATTTGACAGCAGAACTACTGGGCTAATATAGCCCTTTTTTTATGTCTTGGGGGTGGGCTTGTCCACATTAGAGCAAAAATTAACAGAGATGATTTCAGCACCAGTTGAAGCTTTGGGCTTTGAATTAGTGGGCTTGGAGTTCATTCGCGCACGTGTATCAACGCTGCGGGTCTATATCGATAGTGAAGAGGGTATCACTGTTGATAATTGTGCTGATGTTAGCCACCAGGTCAGTGCAGTGCTTGATGTTGAAGATCCGATTTCAGTACTTTATAACCTGGAAATATCTTCACCGGGGCTTGAGCGTCCACTGTTTAAGGCTGAACATTACCAGCGTTTTATGGATGAAGAAGTCAATTTGGTTTTACGCATGGCAATGCAGAACCGTCGCAGATGGCAAGGTATCATCAAGGCTGTTGATGGTGAAATGATTACGGTTACGGTGGATGGAAAAGACGAAGTGTTCGCACTGAGCAACATCCAGAAAGCGAACCTGGTACCCCACTTTTAAAGTTCGGATGAGGCAACTAGGATGAATAAAGAAATTCTGGCTGTTGTGGAAGCGGTTTCTAACGAAAAATCTCTCCCTCGTGAAAAAATCTTCGAAGCATTAGAGATTGCACTGGCGACAGCCACCAAGAAAAAGTATGAGCAGGAAATCGAAGTTCGCGTTTGCATCGATCGCAAATCCGGTGATTTTGATACGTTCCGTCGCTGGTTAGCTGTAGAAGAAGTTACCCAGCCAACGCGTGAAATCACACTGGAAGCGGCTAAATATGAAGAGCCAGAAATTGATCTGGGTGGTTATATTGAAGATCAAATTGAATCGGTGACTTTTGACCGCATCACAACCCAGACCGCAAAACAGGTTATCGTACAGAAAGTACGTGAAGCTGAACGTGCGATGGTAGTTGATCAATTCCGTGAGCAGCAAGGTGAAATAGTGACTGCTCAGGTCAAAAAAGTGAACCGCGAAAATATTACTCTGGATTTAGGTAATAACGCTGAAGCGGTTATTTTGCGTGAAGATATGTTGCCACGGGAAAACTTCCGTCCAGGTGACCGCGTGCGCGGTGTCCTGTATGATGTTCGTCCTGAAGCGCGTGGTGCACAGCTTTTCATCACTCGTTCTCGTCCAGAGATGTTGGTTGAACTGTTCCGCATCGAAGTACCTGAAATTGGCGAAGAGATCATTGAGATCAAAGCTGCTGCCCGTGATCCAGGTTCCCGTGCGAAGATCGCAGTGAAAACCAACGACAAGCGTATTGACCCTGTTGGTGCCTGCGTAGGTATGCGTGGGGCAAGGGTACAGGCCGTTTCCAGTGAGTTGGGCGGTGAAAGAATTGACATCGTGTTGTGGGACGATAATCCTGCACAGTTTGTCATTAATGCAATGGCTCCAGCGGATGTTGCATCTATTGTGGTTGACGAAGATAACTGCACAATGGATGTTGCCGTAGAAAACAGCAATCTTGCTCAGGCGATTGGCCGTAATGGTCAGAACGTTCGTCTGGCAGCACAGCTGTTGAAAAAGCATCGTGGTGATGACAAGTGGGAACTGAATGTCATGACTGCGGAAGAGCTACAAGCAAAACATCAAGCAGAAGCACATGCTTCTATTGATACATTTACTAAGCATCTCGACATTGATGAAGATTTCGCCACCGTATTGGTCGAGGAAGGCTTCTCTACACTGGAAGAACTGGCTTATGTGCCAATTAATGAACTTCTGGCAGTAGCGGGCCTTGATGAAGAAACCGTTGAAGTTCTTCGTGAACGCGCAAAAGCGGCCTTGACTACGCTGGAACTGGCTCAGAAAGAGAGTCTTGGTGATCAGCAACCTGCCGAAGATTTATTGAATCTGCCTGGCATGGAGCGTACTTTGGCGTTTAACCTGGCTGCCCGTGGCATCTGTACTCTGGAAGATCTTGCCGAGCAGGGTATCGACGACTTATCTGATATCGAAGGACTGAATGATGAGCAAGCAGGAGAACTCATTATGGCAGCCCGTAATATCTGTTGGTTTGGCGATGATGCATAAATAAACTGTAGCAGGAAGGAACAGAATGACAGAGGTAACCGTAAAATTACTGGCAGAAGAGATCCAGACTTCGGTTGAACGCTTGATCCAGCAATTTGCTGATGCTGGCATTCAGAAAATCGCAACTGACTCTGTTTCCCAGAAAGAAAAAGAAGCTTTGCTGGCTCACTTGAACCGCGAACAAGGCGGTTCTGGCAGCCAGCCAAGTAAATTGACACTACAGCGTAAAACGCGCAGTACACTGAACGTTCCTAGCACCGGTGGCAAAAGTAAATCGGTAGCGATTGAGGTCCGCAAAAAGCGCACATATGTAAACCGCGACGCGATTGAACAAGCTAAAGCGGAAGAACAGGCTCGGCGCGAGGTAGAAGAGAAAGCGCAGCTTGAAGCTGAAACGAAGAAACTCGTGGAAGAACAAGCTAAACGTGACGTTGAACAACAGACGAAGCGTGAAGTAGAAGCGAGCGCTCAACGTGAAGCAGAAGAAAAAGCCAACCGTGAAGAGGCTGAACTGCCTCAACGTGAGGCAGCGGAAAAAGAAAAAGTGACTAAGCAACATACCGAAAACAAACCAAAATCAGTTCAGACTGAGCCTGCCGCGCAAAATGAAAAAGCGCGTCGTGAAGCCGAAGCAGCAGATTTAAAACGCAAAGCTGAAGAAGAAGTACGCCGTAAGGTTGAAGAGGAAGCGAAACGTGTTGCAGAAGAAGCGCGTCGAATGGCAGAAGAAAATAAAGACAAATGGTCTAACGACTCTGATGTTAATAGTGAAAACAGTGATTATCACGTAACCACTTCCCGTCATGCCCGTGATGCGGAAGATGAAAATGACGCCAAAGTTGAAGGTGAGCGTCGTGCCCGCACCCGTGGCGGCAAAGCTACCCGCCAGAAGAAGAATAACAAACATTCTGAATCTAAAGCTGATCGCGAAGAAGCACGCGCAGTAGGTCGTAACAAAGGCAAACAGCGCAAGCCTAGCACCTTACAGCAGAGCTTCACCAAACCTGTTGCAGCGGTTAACCGTGATGTCATGATTGGTGAGACAATTACCGTCGCTGAACTGGCTAACAAAATGGCCGTTAAAGGTTCCCAAGTCATCAAAACTATGATGAACATGGGGGCAATGGTGACCATAAACCAAGTTATCGATCAAGAAACTGCGCAAATGGTTGCCGAAGAAATGGGGCACAAAGTTATCCTGCGTCGTGAAAACGAGCTGGAAGAAGCGCTGATGAGTGATCGTGATACGGGTGAAACGCTGGCAGAATTTCGTGCACCAGTTGTTACCATCATGGGTCACGTTGACCACGGTAAAACCTCTCTGCTGGACTATATCCGCTCCACTAAAGTGGCTTCCGGAGAAGCGGGCGGCATTACCCAGCACATTGGTGCGTATCATGTGAAAACTGAAAAAGGCATGATCACCTTCTTGGATACCCCAGGCCATGCTGCGTTTACCTCCATGCGTGCACGTGGTGCAAAGGCAACGGATATCGTGGTTCTGGTTGTGGCTGCGGATGATGGCGTTATGCCTCAGACTATAGAAGCTGTCCAGCACGCCAAGGCTGCCAGCGTACCAGTAGTCGTTGCAGTGAATAAGATCGACAAACCAGAAGCCGATCCTGATCGCGTGAAGAACGAACTTTCACAGTACGGCATCATTCCTGAAGAATGGGGCGGTGAAACTCAGTTCATCAACGTTTCTGCTAAAGCCGGTATTGGTATTGATGAACTGTTGGAATCAATCCTGCTTCAGGCAGAAGTTCTGGAACTGAAATCCGTACGTACTGGTATGGCGAACGGTGTGGTCATTGAATCCTTCTTGGATAAAGGCCGTGGTCCAGTTGCAACCATTCTGGTTCAGTCTGGTACTCTGAACAAAGGCGACATTGTCCTGTGTGGCTTCGAATATGGCCGTATCCGTGCGATGCGCAACGAGCTCGGCCGTGAAGTGACGTCTGCTGGTCCATCCATTCCAGTAGAAATATTGGGTCTGTCCAGCGTTCCATCTGCGGGTGATGAAGCGACCGTTGTTCGTGACGAGAAAAAAGCGCGTGAAGTGGCTCTGTATCGTCAGGGTAAATTCCGCGAAGTGAAACTGGCTCGCCAGCAGAAATCCAAGTTGGAAAACCTATTTGCCAGCATGGAAGAAGGTAAGGCATCAGAACTGAACATCGTTCTGAAAACTGACGTTCAAGGTACATGTGAAGCAATTTGTGACTCACTGCTGAAACTGTCTACTGATGAAGTGAAAGTGAAAATCATTGGTTCTGGCGTGGGCGGTATCACTGAAACTGATGCGACTCTGGCAGCAGCATCCAACGCAATTATTCTGGGCTTCAACGTTCGTGCTGATGCTTCAGCACGTCGTGTCATCGAAAACGAAAGTCTGGATCTGCGTTACTATTCCGTTATCTATAGTCTGATTGATGAGATTAAACAGGCTATGAGCGGTATGCTAGCACCAGAATACAAGCAGCAGATCATGGGTCTTGCAGAAGTCCGTGACGTATTTAAGTCACCGAAGTTTGGTGCTGTTGCTGGTTGTATGGTGACGGAAGGTACCATCAAGCGTAATAACCCGATCCGCGTCCTGCGCAATAACGTGGTGATTTATGAAGGTGAGTTGGAATCCCTGCGTCGCTTTAAGGATGATGTTAACGAAGTCCGTAATGGTATGGAATGTGGTATCGGTGTGAAGAACTACAATGATGTTCGTGTTGGCGATATGATTGAAGTCTTTGAAGTGATTGAAATTAAACGCTCCATCGATTAATACCATTATATACCCAATAGATTCATTCCATTCTTGGGGGGCTTAATGCCCCCCAAAATGTCAGGAGATATAACAATGGCAAGAGAATTCAGTCGGGCTCAGCGCGTTGCACAGGAAATGCAAAAAGAGATTGCCATCATTTTACAGCGAGAAGTCAAAGATCCCCGTATCGGAATGGCGACAGTCTCTGGTGTTGAGGTTTCCCGCGATCTGGCTTATGCCAAAGTGTTTGTGACCTTTCTGAATGTACTGGTGGAAGGGCATAATTCAGACAAAGTCGAACAGGGTATCAAGGCATTGAACGAAGCCTCTGGTTTCATTCGTTCCCTGCTGGGTAAAGCGATGCGCCTGCGCGTCATTCCTGAACTGACGTTTTCTTATGACAGTTCTCTGGTGGAAGGGATGCGTATGTCGAACTTGGTCAGCAACGTCGTGAAAAATGACGAGCAGCGCCGTGCATCTACGGATCACAACGAGGAAAAATGATGGGGCGCCGTCGTAGAGGCCGTGCGATACACGGTGTACTGTTGCTGGATAAGCCGCAGGATATTTCCTCCAATGATGCGTTACAGAAAGTAAGGCGGATTTTCAACGCCAATAAGGCGGGCCATACTGGTGCGCTGGATCCTCTGGCAACTGGTATGCTGCCGATTTGTCTTGGCGAAGCAACCAAATTTTCCCAATTCCTGCTGGATTCTGATAAACGCTATCGAGTGATTGCTCGTTTGGGGCAGCGTACAGATACTTCGGATTCACATGGAACAATCATTAGTGAACGCGAAGTACAAATCACCCAATCTCAGCTTGATGCTGCATTGGATACATTCCGTGGTGATACCATGCAGGTTCCTTCCATGTACTCTGCATTGAAACATCAGGGAAAACCACTGTACGAATATGCCCGTCAGGGTATTGAAGTAGAGCGGGAAGCGCGTCCTATCACTGTCTATGAATTGCAATTCATTCGCTGGGAAGGGAATGAACTGGAATTGGAAATTCACTGTTCCAAGGGAACTTACATCCGCACCATCATTGATGACTTGGGTGAACTTTTGGGCTGTGGCGCTCATGTAATTTATCTGCGCCGTTTACAGGTAGCCAATTACCCCAACCAAAGAATGGTGACGCTGGAACAGTTATATGAATTAAAACAACAGGCCGAAGCTCAAGAGATTGAAGCGGGAGAATTGCTTGACCCATTGCTGCTGCCGATGGATACCGCCGTTGCTCATTTTCCTGTGATTCATTTAGCATCCGTGGTTGCGTCTTATTTTAAACAGGGGCAGCCAGTTCGAAGCAGACATGATCTGGCTTCGGGCGAATGGGTACGTGTCACCGAAGGGGATGAAAATAAATTCATCGGCATTGCGGTGATTGATGATGATGGGCTGGTGGCTCCGCGCCGTCTGGTTGTTGAAACTGAAATTGAATAATGATAGTAACGGACAAGGAATTTGAAGCAGGCAAATTGTATAGAAGTGGTGAATGGCAACAATTGTGCTGTCTTGCGCTTCACCTATTTGCAGCGTAGAATACCGCGTCTATATATGAGTTGCTGAATTAGAGATCGGCACTTGTCATTTTAAACTACATATTTGGAGTTATACTATGTCTCTAAGTACTACTGCAAAAGCGCAAATTATTGTTGATTTTGGCCGTGGCGCTAACGACAGTGGTTCCAGCGAAGTTCAGATCGCACTGCTGACTGCTGACATCAACCAGCTGCAAGGTCACTTTTCAGAGCACAAAAAAGATCACCACAGCCGTCGTGGTCTGCTGAGAAAGGTTGCACAGCGTCGTAAGTTACTGAACTACCTGAAGCGTAAAGATTTGGCACGCTATACTGCTCTGATTGAGCGTCTGGGACTGCGTCGCTAATCGATGAGTTTCAGAGAAAAGGGGCCTAATCGGGCCCCTTTTCTTCTAGGAAACGGGATTTAGAAAACAGTATTGAGAAATTTAAACACTGTTTCTATCGTTTCTAAAATTTGAACCTCTTCCGCTACAGTGACTCGCGCGGCTAATGAGAGTCCTTAAAGGAGTGAGCACTGTCATTAGTCGTGAGGGTGTAGCAAGAAGAGAAAATCCATTGTTGCTGAGAATTAAGGTTGGCAACACTAATAAAGGTAAATTATTTTGCTGAATCCGATAGTTCGTAAATTCCAGTATGGTCAGCACACCGTGACCATCGAAACCGGCATGATGGCTCGTCAGGCGACAGCCGCTGTCATGGTAAATATGGATGACACTGCGGTATTTGTTACCGTTGTGGGTCAGAAAAAAATGAAAGCAGGGCAGGATTTCTTCCCCCTGACCGTTAACTATCAGGAGCGTACTTACGCTGCTGGCCGTATTCCGGGAAGTTTCTTCCGTCGTGAAGGCCGTCCGGGAGAAGGTGAAACCCTCGTTGCCCGTCTGATTGACCGTCCTCTGCGCCCTCTGTTCCCAGAAGGTTTCCTGAACGAAGTTCAAATTATCGCGACAGTAGTTTCTGTTAACCCACAGGTGAACCCTGATATCGTTGCCATGATCGGTGCATCTGCTTCACTGGCACTGTCTGGCATTCCATTTAATGGCCCAATTGGCGCTGCACGCGTGGGTTATATAAACGATCAGTACGTACTGAACCCAACCAGCGATGAACTGAAGAACAGCCGTCTGGATCTGGTGGTTGCGGGTACAGAAGGTGCGGTATTGATGGTAGAATCCGAAGCGGAGCTGCTGACAGAAGAGCAAATGCTGGGTGCTGTTGTATTTGGTCACGACCAGCAGCAGATTGTCATTGAGAACATCAATGCACTGGTCGCTGAAGCAGGTAAAGAAAAATGGGATTGGGCACCTGAGCCTATCAACCAGCCACTGCATGACCGTGTTGCTGTACTGGCAGAAAGCCGTCTGGGTGACGCTTACCGCATTACTGAGAAGCAAGAACGTTACGCTCAGGTTAATATCATCAAAGAAGAAGTTTCTGCGATTATTTTGGCAGAATCTGCGGAAAAAGGCGTTGAACTGGAAGAGAGCGAAGTTCTTGACGTACTGGCTGTTCTAGAGAAAAACGTTGTTCGTGGCCGTGTTCTGCGTGGCGAGCCTCGTATTGATGGCCGTGAAAAAGACATGGTTCGTGCTCTGGACGTTCGCACTGGCGTACTGCCACGTACTCACGGTTCATCTCTGTTCACCCGTGGTGAAACTCAGGCACTGGTTGCTGCAACACTGGGTACAGAGCGTGATGCCCAAATTATTGATGAACTGATGGGTGAGCGTACAGACCGCTTCCTGTTCCACTATAACTTCCCTCCATACTCTGTCGGTGAAACTGGCATGGTCGGTTCACCAAAACGTCGTGAAATCGGTCACGGTCGTCTGGCAAAACGTGGTGTATTGGCCGTGATGCCAAGTGCCAGCGAATTCCCATATACCGTCCGCGTAGTGTCTGAAATCACTGAATCCAACGGTTCCTCTTCTATGGCTTCTGTCTGTGGTGCTTCACTGGCACTGATGGATGCGGGTGTGCCAATTAAGGCAGCCGTTGCAGGTATCGCTATGGGTCTGGTGAAAGAAGGGAATAACTTTGTTGTTCTGTCTGACATTCTGGGTGACGAAGATCATCTGGGCGACATGGACTTTAAAGTTGCGGGTAGCCGTGATGGTGTCAGCGCATTGCAGATGGACATCAAAATTGAAGGCATTACCCGTGAAATCATGCAGATTGCTCTGAATCAAGCTAAAGGTGCTCGTCTGCACATTCTGGGTGTGATGGAGCAGGCAATCCAGAGCCCACGTAACGATATCTCTGAATTTGCACCACGCATTCACACCATCAAGATTAATCCAGACAAGATCAAAGATGTGATTGGTAAAGGTGGTTCTGTTATCCGTGCATTGACAGAAGAAACTGGCACCACCATTGAAATTGAAGATGATGGTACTGTGAAGATTGCGGCAACTGACAGTGACAAAGCGCGTCACGCTATCAGCCGTATCGAAGAAATCACTGCCGAAGTTGAAGTGGGTCGCATCTATAACGGTAAAGTGACCCGTATTGTTGACTTTGGTGCATTTGTTGCCATCGGCGGCGGCAAAGAAGGTCTGGTACACATTTCTCAGATCGCGGACAAACGTGTTGAGAAAGTCACTGATTATCTGCAATTGGGCCAGGAAGTACCCGTTAAAGTACTGGAAATCGATCGTCAGGGTCGTATCCGCCTGAGCATGAAAGAAGCATTGATGACTACCGAAGAAGCATCACAGTCACCAGAACCAACAGTAGAATAAATTTGACGTAAAGAGCGGCGTCCTGTAAAAAGGGCGCCGTTTATACTCAATAGATTTCGAGTTACAGCTTGGCGGTAGCTTGAAAGATGAGAGTAAGTTAATTTTGGGCAAGATGCCTGAAATATACAATGTGGGTGGAGTAACAGGGCATTCTGATTAATGTCTGACTTCGGGAGTGGGAAATGAATTCTTTTCTGCGCTGGTGTTATGTTGCGGTTATTTTTCTCCTTGTGGGATGTGGCAGCACTAGCACTGGGTGGCGTAAAAATGAAATTATTGCTATTCCATTACAACCGACATTGCAACAAGAGGTTATTCTGGCACGCATGGAGCAAATACTTGCGAGTCGGTCACTTACGGAAGATGAGTATGCACAGCTTTTATATGAACGAGGTGTGCTGTATGATAGCCTAGGGTTGAGGGCATTGGCACAGAATGATTTTTCAGTGGCTTTGTCTATCCGTCCTGATATTCCTGAGATTTTTAATTATCTAGGAATTTATTTTACGCAGGCAGGCAATTTTGATTCTGCCTATGAAGCGTTTGATTCTGTTTTAGAGCTTGATCCAACTTACAATTACGCGCGAATGAATCGCGGCATCGCACTGTATTACGGTGGCCGCTATCGATTGGCGCAGGATGATCTGCAGGCGTTTTATCAAGACGATCCAAATGATCCCTTCCGTTCGTTGTGGTTGTACCTTGTGGAAGAGAAAGTCGACCCGAAGGTTGCAATGACGAATTTGTCGCACCATTTTGACAAAGCGAACCGGGGGCTATGGGGCTGGAATATCGTTGAATTCTATTTGGGCAAAATCAGTGAGAAGATACTGATGGAGCGTTTACAACAGACTTCAACGGATAACACTTCGCTCGCTGAGCATCTCAGTGAAACTGACTTCTATTTAGGTAAACATTACCTAAGTCTGGGGGATGAGGATAGCGCAGTTGCGTTATTCAAGCTGACGGTAGCTAACAATGTTCATAACTTTGTTGAGCACCGCTACGCATTGTTGGAATTGGCGCTACTAGGCCAAAGACAAGATGATTTATCGGAATCGAACCAACAATAGCTGACGAACATTTTTATAAAGATTTTTAAGTCCACATCTTGATAGGTGGGGGCTTGTTTGTTCGTTTAATAACATAATTTGAGCCAGTTCACATTTTAAATGAAAATGACAGAAATTCTTTTCACTGTGTTATGTAGACTGGCCGCCACGATTAATAAGGCACCATTACATGACCACTGAGACTGAACTCTCTTTTGCTGATTTAGGTTTATCAGCACCTATTCTTGCTGCACTGGGAGACTTGGGCTACGAGAAGCCTTCTCCTATTCAACAACAATGTATTCCTCACCTGCTGAACGGTCGTGATGTGCTGGGCATGGCACAGACTGGTAGTGGTAAAACTGCGGCATTTAGCCTGCCTTTACTGCATAACATTGATGCTGAACTTAAAGCTCCACAGATCCTTGTGTTAGCGCCAACCCGTGAACTGGCGGTGCAGGTTGCTGAAGCATGTTCAGATTTCTCCAAGCATATGCGCAATGTGAATGTTGTTGCGCTTTACGGTGGACAGCGTTATGACGTCCAATTACGTGCTCTGCGTCAGGGGCCACAAGTTGTAGTGGGTACGCCAGGCCGTCTGCTGGATCACCTGAAACGTGGAACACTGGATCTGTCCAACCTGAAAGGTTTGGTACTGGATGAAGCCGACGAAATGTTGCGTATGGGCTTTATCGAAGATGTTGAAAACATCATGAGCCAGATCCCTGCTGAACATCAGACAGCGCTATTCTCAGCGACCATGCCTGAAGCGATTCGCCGTATTACTCGTCGTTTCATGAATGACCCACAGGAAGTTCGCATTCAGAGCAGCGTTACAAACCGTCCTGACATCAGCCAAAGCTACTGGTCTGTTTACGGCGCGCGCAAAAATGAAGCGCTGGTACGTTTCCTTGAAGCAGAAGATTTTGATGCTGCGATTATTTTCGTGCGTACCAAAAATGCAACACTGGAAGTGGCAGAGGCTCTGGAGCGTAGCGGTTATAACTCTGCGGCACTGAATGGTGACATGAATCAGTCTCTGCGTGAGCAGACACTTGAGCGTTTGAAAGATGGTCGTTTGGACATTTTGATTGCGACCGATGTTGCCGCTCGTGGTCTGGATGTTGAGCGCATTAGTTTGGTAGTTAACTACGACATCCCAATGGATGCAGAGTCCTATGTACACCGTATTGGCCGTACTGGTCGTGCGGGTCGTGCGGGTCGTGCCCTGCTGTTTGTTGAAAACCGCGAACGTCGTCTGTTGCGTAACATTGAACGCACTATGAAACTGACGATCCCAGAAGTTGAACTGCCAAATGCAGAACTTCTGAGCCAGCGTCGTCTGGAGAAATTCGCGACTAATGTTCAGCAACAACTGGAAAGCAGCGATCTGGATCAATATCGTGCACTGTTGGCTAAGCTGGGTACTGGTGAAGAGCTGGATATGGAAACACTGGCTGCAGCCCTGCTGAAAATGGCACAAGGTGAGCGCCCGCTAATTCTGCCAGCAGACCCAGTTCGCCGTCCTCGCCGTGAATTCAACGATCGTGATGACCGTCGTCGTAATACTAGTGGTTTTGGCGATCGTGAAAGAAGCGATAGAGGCGATAGAGGCGAAAGAAGCGACAGAGGTAACAGAAGCGACAGGGGTGACAAAGGTGACAGCCCTCGCCGTGAACGTCGTGACGTGGGTGATATGGAACTGTATCGCATTGACGTGGGTCGTGATGATGGTGTTGAAGTTCGTCACATTGTTGGTGCGATTGCTAACGAAGGTGATATTAGCAGCCGTTATATCGGTAATATCAAGCTGTTCGCGACTCACTCTACGATTGAACTGCCAAAAGGGATGCCAGGAGAATTACTGTCTCACTTTACCCGTACCCGTATTCTGAACAAGCCACTGAACATGCAGTTGATGGGTGATGCACAACCATTCGAACGCCGTGAGCGTCGTGGTGGCGGCCGTAATGGTAACGGCGGTAGCGCTGGCAATGGCGGTAGTGCTAATGCTAATGGTAGCAATGGCCCACGTCGTGACCGTGATAGTTTGAGTAATGGTAATAACGGTGGTCGTCGTTTTAACAATGAACGTCGTGGTGGTGGTGGTGAGCGTGGCTCTTTCCGCGGTCGCAGCAACGATGATTCCAATGGTGGTGCACCACGTCGCCGTCAAAGCACTGGTAACGCATAAGCATACATCAACGTTTCATTGACTTGTTTCGTTGGCTTAACCGTTGCATTGAAAATATCGCAATGATGCATTGAAAATAAAGCCCTTTCTCTTAACGGAGAAAGGGCTTTTACTATTGTGTCACATGAGATTTTTGCATTTGAACTCAGGCTGGTTGTTTAGGGATACATTTACTCAATTCGGCCTTGACCTCAACATCTGAAAGTAAGTACTCACCTTGATGAATAATAACTTTCTTTAACTTGTCGTTGAAACCAATGTGGGTTACTTCCTGCAAAATCCGCTCTTCTACGGAGCATAGACCGCCTTCGGTTTGAGCCAATGGATGGACAAGCACACGGTGTTTGCACTCAAAAAGCTGCTTAATTCCTTTCAGAAAGCCATGCTGATTGAGCAGAGTATTTAACTGAAGTTTTGCGTTATAAAAGTCACCGACCAGCAAACGTGAGGTACTGAAATTACCTTCAATCTCCAATTCTTTCTGATTATTAAGGTTCTTCAGGATCATTCGGTTCGTTTTAATTTTGAGATAAAAATCCGTCAAGGGCATTTCCTTTGTTTATTTTTCCTGTAGGGTCAGGAAATTATGCCCTAAGCAGCGATTAATTTAACCCCAGTTCTTCTTTAAGGGGTTTCAAATAACGACGGCTTACTGGAATACGGTCATCATTGCTCAGAACCAGCTCCGCCTGCCCACTTTCCCCAAAAACAATTTCCCGCAAGTGGGACATATTGACTAGATACTGACGATGACAGCGGGTCAGTGAAGTACGGGTTTCCAGCGTGCGCAGGGTCAACTCGGTAAAACCTTCCTGCCTATTGGCGCTCATAACATACACACCACTCAGCCGAGAAGTGACGTACAGAACATCATCCAGCGGCATCAGCCATATCCGGCTATGTCCTGTACAGGGAATATATTTCAGTTGCTCATCTTCACGTTGTAGATCCGCTATATTTTGCTTTTGATAGCCAGAACGCAGCCGTTGCAACGTTTTACTCAGACGCTCTTTTTCCAGTGGCTTCATTAAATAATCGAACGCATGTTCTTCGAAGGCTTGCACCGCATATTCATCAAACGCAGTCAGAAAAACGATATAAGGGCGATGCTCAGGATCGAGCATTCCGACCATTTCCAGCCCGGTAATGCGGGGCATTTGAATATCGAGGAAAACAACATCTGGTTTCAGGCGATGGATGGCACCAATCGCTTCCACCGCGTTGGTACATTCACCGATGATTTGAATATCCGTTTCCTCCTCAAGCAGGCAACGTAGATTCTCACGAGCCAGTGGCTCATCATCAACAATCAATACATTCATATTTACGCCGCTTTTTTAGCCTTTTTTTCCAATGGTAAACATAAAATGACACGGGTAAATTCCTCTGGTTGGCAATCAACTCTTACACCATACTGTTTACCATAACGAAGCTGTAGGCGTTTATCTACTAGACTCATCCCAAGTCCATCCCCCCTTTTTTTGGGGCAATAAAGACCTGCATTATCTTCAATTTCTACCAATAGCAAATTGGCTTCCTGATGGGCTCTTATCGTAATTCTTCCTGTATCAAGTAACTGTGACGTGCCATGTTTAATGGCATTTTCAACCATCGGTTGTAGGGAGAACGCAGGCAATTTTGCATTGTGCAGAGATTCTGGTATCTCTATGGCAATCTGAAGGCGTTCACGGAAGCGAGCTTTCTCAATTTGTAAGTAAGCATTCACATGCTCTATCTCATTCTCCAGCGTGGCAATTTCTTCAGGTCGCTTCAAATTCTTACGGAAGAATGTCGAGAGATACTGTACAAGCTGGCCTGCCTGCTGGCTATCCCGACGGATCACCGCTTGTAATGTATTTAGGGCATTAAATAAAAAGTGAGGATTCACTTGCGCGTGAAGCAGCTTCACTTCTGATTGCAGCAAAGATTGCTTATTCCGTTCATACTGTCCGGCAAGAATTTGGGCAGAGAGCAGGCTGGCAATTCCCTCACCTAATGTACGATTGATAGAACTGAATAAACGATTTTTGGCTTCGTAAAGTTTGATAGTGCCGATTACTTGCTGATTTTCTCCTCGTAAAGGGATCACGAGAGCAGAGCCAAGTTTACAAATTGGGCTAAGGGAACAACAATAGGGCGTTTCATTACCATCGGCATATACCACTTCATTATTTTCAATCGCGCGATACGACTGTTCTGAGGCTATGGGCGTCCCGGGCAAGTGATGATCAGAGCCGATACCAATAAACGCCAGTAATTTCTCTCTGTCAGTGATCGCGACGGCCCCGATTTCCAATTCCTGATAGATAACTTTTGCCACACGCATGCTGTTGTCTTCATTGAATCCTTTGCGCAGGATCCCTTCTGTACAGACAGCAATTTTTAAGGCTTGGGCAGAAAAGGCGCTGGTGTATTTTTCGAAAATGGCGCGTCTGTCCAATAAGATGCGGATAAACATGGCTGCGCCAATGCTATTGGCGACGATCATGGGAGCGGCGATATCTTTTACTAGATTCAGTGCTTCACTGAAAGGATTTGCAAGCAACAGGATAATGCCCATTTGGGTGCATTCAGCAAAGAGAGTAACAATGGCAGCCGTCCATGGATTCAGCAATTTATTAATCTGCCCTCGTTTCATCAGGTAAATATGTACAAGGCCACCTAATACGCCTTCTACAATGGTGGATACCATACAACTGAACGCAGTCATTCCTCCGAGGGAATAACGATGTAGTCCTCCCGTGAATCCCACCATCGCCCCTACCGTTGGCCCACCGAGAAAACCACCTAATACGGCACCAATCGCGCGAGTATTGGCAATCGAATCATTAACATTTAGCCCAAAGTACGTTCCCATAATGCAAAAGATGGAAAAAACCACGTAACACATCAGCTTATGTGGTAGGCGAACAGTAACTTGCAATAAGGGAATAAACAGAGGGGTTTTACTCAGCAACCAAGCAATCACCAGATAGACACACATCTGCTGAAGTAGTAACAAAACGAGGTTAAATTCGTACATATTTTTTCACTGCGTGATTAATGACGATAAATAAATTTAAGGCCCCATTATCAAAGGTTGAATTTAATGCCGTCAATAGGGCGTTGGCAGGATAACGTATTTATAGGAACGGGGAAGAATTATCCGCCCCAAGGGGCGGATAAGAAAGGAAAAATTGAGAGAAAGTAATAGAAAGTAAATGGTGTTATTACTTATAACAAACGGTGTTATTGCTTACAGATGACGTAATCGTTGACTTTCTCACTGATAACATGTTCGAATCCTTCGTCTATGTTCACGGCATAATGTGCGTTTCTTCCTCGTTGATCTGTCCCTGGCGTCGCAGAACGATAGGAGCGATGTTGTGGCCAGCCGTACAGGTCATGCATTGTATTGTTTATGTGGGCTGTGTACAGGCTCATCAAGTCGTCTTTTGTCGGCAATGTGCCATGTATTCTCTTACAATACCATTCGGCTCCCTTATAGACGCGACGCGGCCATAGTTCACCATTTTCAAGAAATTTGTCCACTCTTTTCATATCAAGAGATTGTAGCTCTATTAGTAATCGAGGTCGGCTAAAGACAGCTCCATTTGCTCCCACTGCGGTTTCAGCCATATGTCCCCAAAAATTGGCCCCGGCGACGTCTGGGCTGGTTGCGACAGTAAAGATGACATCTTGAGTTTGTGGAGCAGCAGTACCGTCCACTGAGACAGACAGCGTAGTCTTCACACCCAGTCCGTTCGGATCGGTCACGGTAATAGACAGCATACCTTGATCATCGGTGAAGTCTTGATACACGCCTGATGCGCCATTGAGCAATACCGTAGTTTTCTGAGCGTCATTATGACGATTCACTGTCTTAATGGCTTTTACTCTGACGGCTACATTTCGGACCAATTGTCCATGGTTTAGCGTTTTGATTTTCAGTGTGATCGGTTCGTCTTTTTTAACCTTATCAGCACTCACCGTGATCGTCATATTATCGGCAAGCCCTCTGACCGTACCACCTTTTCCACCATCATGAGTCTCGTTTCCTTGTTCGGCACTCATGCTGGTATCAACGATCCGGGTATTTCCGATAAGGCCAAGCGCGTTTTGTGCTTGCACAGCAATCTCTTTCACTGTACCCGCATCTGCCTGTGTCAAAGTATATTCAGGGATCTGGCCTGAATCGATGATCGTATGGCCTTTGGTCATGTCAATATTGCCCTTATTGCCCCACACATAGCGCGATTTATCCGTTGTATCGCCGTGATTGGCGTTAAAGGTATAGGTGGCACCCAATTTCTGCCCCATTTCCAACTTGCCGATGATGGTCAGATTCTTGATAAGCGGTGCCTCAGGATGTACGAACATGATCTCAATGGGCTTGATGATAATTCCATCCACTTGCGGCGTAATCTTCAGTACCCCGATCTTTTCGCTGGCAGTGAGCAGGGATTCATAGACACCGGATTGGGTTTCTTTCATCTTTTCGATCTTCGGGTCGTTGACTGCTCCGTTTAATCCACTGGTGACCAATTTGATATCTGAGGCAAGCCCGCGGATTGGTTTGTCATCCTTATTTTTCAGGGTCAATGTCAGGAGGGTAGTTGAGCGTCCATCAGCCAACAGCTCTTTATCTTTTGCAGTGAAAGTGGATTTACTGGCATTGATTTCTGCGGGGAGTACCTGCACCTGCATTTCTACGTGTTTGGAAGCGTTGCCGTGCTCATCGTAAGCAACAGCTTCCACGGTATAGGTATTGTTGCCTTGAGATTGATATTTTGGCAGGGTCAGCAGATAGTGTGTACCACCTTGATGCCCAATTTTACCACCATTGGCAAACAGGCTCGCAGCTTCCCATTGGATGTCTTTAAATCCATACTTGCTGCTGACACTGATATGGAGAGGTTTGGTATCACCGGCATGGCCGATAAGCAGGTTTTCCATTGCCAGAGAGATCACTTCACGTTTTCGGTACTCCAGAACGATCTGATTATTTCGATCGACCAAATCATATCGGCTGCCTTGCAGAGTTCGTTTGGACGTGACGGCACCCGGGTCAATCTGTTTCGACCACGGCGTACCGATTTCATAATTCACTTCCATATTGAACTGAGTTTCTCCGCCACCGGACATATCTTGTCTGCGGTCAATACCGAAAGTCAGTAATGGGATCGGGGTATAATTAATTCCAGCAGTAAGGGCAGAAGGATTCTTCCCGCGGTGATCTTTATTTATTAACCCGACTTCATCACCGAAGTATTGTTCATACACTAACTTACAGCCAAGTTGTGGTAAGGCGGGTATATAACCTTGTACTCGCAGATCGAACCCATTGGCTGGGCGTTCATCATAATCGGTCAGAAGATGAGACTCTTTCCAGTTGCTTAAGCGGAAATAACCGTTTGCACTTAGTTTCAGGTAATTACGGGCGTATTCTGCACCAAGGCCAAACCGAGTATTATCGCCGGTAAGATCATGGTCAAGGAAAGCATTGTAGCCCAGCATCCAGCCACCAAAAAAATGGCGTTGCCCTAATCCAATATTAACGGTGCTGCGTTTATCGATATGGCGTAGGCCGAACTGAGTAAAAGTCACTTGGCTGCTGGTATCATACAGAGGTAGCAGCATATCAAACTGACTGCCATTCAGGCGGCCATGACTATCTATATTCGCTTGCACACGCGTTGTGCCGTAGCGACCCAGCCAATCTTGAATTTGCCGATTAGCTTCCCCCATCGCCAGATTGTTTAATTGGCTTTCTGCGTTATTCCCAATTCTGTCACTGGTGAGTAAATTACCCACTCGGGAGGCAACTTCAGCCAGACGAAGGGAGCTTTCATCTGTAGTGGATGCTTTGTCTAATGAAGAATAGTTAAAAGGTAGCCATTTATTGTTCCGGGGTTTTGGGACATCAATTTCGCTACTGGCCCCCAGTGCTGTAAAAGGCTTGTCAAAAGTACGTAGTTGATTGATTTCTTTTAGTTCGGTAACTGTTAAACCATAACGTTTAGCGATGGTATTGACGGTTTCCCCTGACGTCAGGATATAAGGCTCTGTCAGTATCGCCCATTTTTCATTTTGAAAAGTCGTATGTGTTTTGGCAGTAACAATAGTGGAAGTAAACGCGGCAGCAACCGGAAACACAAATTGAGTGATAATGTTCACCCAAGCTACACGTTTCAGCAAGTCTTGCTGATTCTGTAGCCACGGCTTATCGAATTTTTTGTTCATAGCTATAAACCCGTAACAATAAAAAAATATCAGGTGAAAACCAGCAGTAAACCTACCCATTTCAGGATATTAGGTTCTATTTTCTGCCAGCCATGAGCCGTGTAGTCAGGGGAAAAACGTCAGATAATGACGGAATAAAAGGATGACAACACGGCATTGCCTGATCTGAGATTTCACGAAATAGTTAACAAATTCTGTTTGTTGGTTAACAACTAGATGATTGATCTAGAATTTGTTATTTGTAAGGTTTTTTATTCCAACATAAAATCATTTATTGATCAATATAACTTTCGATATCAATCATTCTAAGTAAAACAGGGAGTGAGGGAGAAAAAGTGGGTTTAGTGGTATTAGGCGTTCTTATAATAGTTAAAATATGTTTTATTGCATTAATTTAATAAAAACAAATAGTTATCATTTTTCTTTATATTATCTTGATATTCTCAAGTAGATCAAAATAAAAACAGCACAAAATATAAGAGAATATGATTGGTTAACATATTGTTATTATCTATTATTTACTTTCGTTTTCCTTTTTCTACACAGACGGTTTAATAATGTACAGTCATTGTTAAACCGTCACATGTAAAATTAATCTTTGCTGTTCATGGTCAACGATAATTGAAGCGTTATTTTTAAAAGATTAAAAAATAGACAAGGAATAACATTGATAATTTATTATGTAAGAGAGGCAGCACTGTTCATTATGCTTGACAATTATTTATTGTTTTTTTTGTGATTTAGATATTATTTATATTCTGCAAAATTGCGCATAGGTCATATAATTACTAAAGTTGAAATTCTTTATGCAATAGACTAAAAAATGATCGCAAAATCATTATTAACTGATATTTATGTATCAGGGGAGACCTTATTGCCGTAAGAATGATAGGCATAATGATATTCTTATTATGTCGGTATTCTGTTCAAACAGAAAGTGTGAAATTGGAGTAGTGCTAGATTCGTTTTATTGGAGATTGTCATGAGAAAATACATCACACAAGACGAATGGAATCGTGTTTTTGCTGTATTAACTAATTCTGTAAATAAAGAACGGGATCAGTGTTTGCTGTACTTAACTTATATTCATGGCCTACGTGTGAGTGAGTTGACTTCATTAAAAGTCTCCGATATCGATTTCGCAGGAAAAACCATTTACATAAAGCGATTAAAAAATGGCTTTTCGACAACGCACCCTATCTCAGAAACGGAAAAAAATCTTATCTTAAAATGGTTGCAAGTCAGAAATAGCAATACGGTATACCGAGACTCTTCATGGCTATTTCCTTCGCGCAAGGGAGGTAAATTATCACGCCAGTGGGTTCATGTATTAATGGGAAGATATGGGGAGCAGGCTGGGTTATCCATCAAGTTGCACCCACATAAATTGCGACATTCTTGTGGATTTGAACTTGCTAATCAGGGGTTGGATACCCGGCTGATTCAGGATTATTTGGGGCATCGCAATATACGCCATACTATGCACTATACCGCCAGCAATCCAGAGCGGTTTCAGAAAGTGTGGCAACGTAATCAAAAGCTGAAAATTGATGGTGGAAAATATCTTATATCTTAGTAATTTATTGATTTTAAGTATATTTTATGATAGGGCTTGTGCCTTTTTCCACAATAGACTTATCAAATTTTATCTTCAAATCGTGCATATTGCCTGAATAGGGTAAATATCCTATCGATATATAGAAAAGCAGACCGGAAAGATCACAGTGATCTGTCCGGTTTTTACTATTCTCCAGTTCTCCAGCAAAATCATAACAACGTAATGGGGATAAGAATGATAATTCTTATCCAAAAAATAATTTATTTTCTGCTGTTAACTATTTTATTGACCATATTCTATATGGTGATGATTTTTATTTTTTACGTGAAATTTAATAATACACAAGAAATATTTATTTTTTATTTTGTCCTAATGTCAAGTTAACGAGTCTTTATTGCTAAAAAATACCTGATTGGAATTCATGACACGACAAAATGGTACTCATTTATTCTGCCAGGTTAATGTATAAACACTTGTTGTAATAATTATAAAATTTTAATGTGCAATTTTATTGCATAAGAAAACCTTATCCTGAGAGTTAATTTCATTACTTTGTTCCTTACAAATATCTATTTTTAATAAAAATGGGAATTAATATTAATCTATCTTAAAAAGAAACAATTGCAATTAATATAATTACTATTTGTTATCGAAATAGTCCGGTTTTTTCATAAGCCCACTTTTTTATTTCCTTATTAAGTTAAGTTACATAAATATTTCTTAACTAATTGTTTTGTAAATTACTATTTTTAATTTAAATGATGATATATTAAATACTTTGTTTTGATGGAAATATAATGCTGATATTATGGTATTTTTTATTGTGTATATATTATTAATTGGCATTAATCTGATTTATGTCGATATTTATAACTATATTGAGGGTGGTTTGGCTGAGAAGTGCTAAAATTTGGGTGGTGTTTAATATTTAGACTGAATTGGGCTGTTTGGTGTTTTTTGATGGGAATTTTCTTTTTGTCAGTGATCAGGCGCACTGATTTCTAAAAAGAATCTTACTCCGTAGTGTCACACTATGTCGTTAATTTTATAGAGACCTTTGACCTGATAGTACGCTTGAGGCTTACAGAACATAATGAAGAAAAGAACACTTTTCACAATATTACTAATTATTTTCCTGATCGCAATGGCAGTGCTTTTCCGTTCCCACAACCAAGAGCTGTTATTGCAAGGAGAAGTCGATGCGCCAGAAATCATCGTTGCTTCCAAAGCCACTGGTCGGGTCGTTAAACTCAATGTTGAGCGAGGAGATGATGTCAACGCTGGGCAACTGATGGTAAGCCTTGACAGTCCTGAACTGGTCGCCAAAGTCGCTGCGGCGCAAGCTGCTCGTGATCAGGCTAAGGCAAAACTTGAATTATCCCTGCATGGGACACGTGAGGAAAGTATTCGCAATTTAGAGGCTACCCTTGCACAGTCTCAGTCAGGGTACAAGAACGCACAACGTGAATTTGATCGTTTCAGCAATATGTCAACCAGAGGTTATATATCTACCAGTGAACTGGATAATGCGCGCAATGCACGGGATATTGCCTACCAAAAAATGCTGGGGGCTAAAGCAGAGTTGGATGCAGGGAAAAACGGAGATCGTATCGAATTACGACAACAGTATCAGGCGGCATTGAATGAAGTAGAAGAAAAGCTGCGTGAATTGAAAATCCAGAACGATGATCTACAGGTAAAAGCCCCCGTTGATGGTGAAGTCGGGCCACTGCCAGCAGAAGTTGGCCAACTTTTTAATGCCAATAGTCCATTGGTGACATTGGTGCGTATCCCACAGGCTTACTTTGTCTATAACCTGCGCGAAGATATTCTGGCGAAAGTTCGCAAGGGTGACAAAATTAAACTGCGTGTACCCGCACTGGACAACAAAGAGATTGAGGCTGAAATCCGCTATATCGCGCCAATGGGAGATTATGCGACAAAACGTGCAACCCGTGCTACGGGGGATTTTGACCTGAGAACGTTTGAGATCCGGTTATACCCATTGCAACCCGTTGATGGGTTACGTCCTGGCATGAGCGCATTGTGGCTTTGGAATAAGTAAGGTGGCGGCCTGATGAACAGAAAAGCCGCGTGGAGCAGTTTTGAACTGGAGTTTACACGAGAACTCAGGGCTGCACTTCACAGCCCGATTTTTCACTGGCTGAGTTGGTTGTTCCCTCTGTTGCTGTTTATCCTAATCAGTGCAAATTTTTCGGAAGGAACGCTGTTCAACTTACCTGTTTCGGTGGTAGACAATGATCAGAGTACTCTGTCCCGTACATTGAGTCGTAACTTAAATGCCGCACCCCATGCGGATATCAAATCTTATGACAATAACCTGACAGAATCTTTGGAGCGCCTGAGCAGTGCTCAGGATTATGCGTTGCTTTATTTCCCTGAGAATTTTGAAAAAGATGCCTTAAGTGGAAAGCAACCTGCGGTGAGCATGTATTACAATGCGTTGTTTTATGGTGCAGGGCGTTACTCAATTCAAGATTTCAGCGGATTGATGGCGGAAACGAATGCAAAATATCGTGCAATTATTGCTTCCGAAATAGGTCGGCAGCTTCCCCCTCTAGCTAAAGCCACCATGTCCTATGACAGCCTGTTTAACGCCAGCGGCAGTTATATTTATTACCAACAATTTGCGGCGATCATCCATCTATTACAGCTTTTCGTGGTGACATGCACCATTTACACAATGGCCAGAGGAAAGCAGCTCTTGAGCACAAAATCTTTCGTGGGGGCATTATTGGGAAAATTGGTGCCTTATACCCTGATTTTCACACTGTTACTGATGGTGGAAATCACGGCACTGGTTGTTTTTTCTGATGCAAAAGTGACGGGCAATCCGTTGTACATGCCGATTGTTGGTTTTTTCTATGTCATTGCTGCGCAAAGCATTGGTCTACTGCTGTTTACCTTCACCAGCAGCGCAATAACCGCCTACTCCTTGATTGGGATGTTAGTCAGTATCGCGATGACTTTTTCTGGCATGGTGGTGCCTGAGCTATCAATGGTCTTGCCGGCAAGGATTATTTCTAATCTTGAACCATTAACTCATGCTTTGAATGCCATGTTTGATATCTTCCTGCGGGAAGTATCACTACAGATTATCCTGCATGTTTGCCTGATATTGCTGATCTATCCTGCGGTCTGTGGCTTCTTGATCCGCAATCGCCTGTGGAAGCGACTTAACCAATCAGAAGGAGCCGCATGATGCTGGGTAATGGACAAGTAAATTGGAAATTGTACTGGCAGACATTTCGCAACGTATTTCTGGGCATGCTGGAAAAGCCCATGTGGTTATTATTGATCGTTTCGTTGTGTGTGATGAGTTTGGTCTACGTTCGTCCTTCCTTGTGGGACTTACCTGTTGCGGTGATCGATCAGGATAACAGCCATGCGAGCCGCGCGCTGATCCGCCATATCGATTCTACGGCGAAAGTTGAAACCCAAAGCTATAACAATCTCGGTGATGCCCGTCGTGACATGCTACAGCGAGAAATCTTTGCCATTATTATCGTACCTATGGGTTTTGAAAAACATTTGCTGAATGGGCAAAACGTGACAGTTCCCGTTTATGGGGATGCCACCAATCGCCTTGCCAATGGGCAAATCCAGCAAGATTTGGCGTTGGCCTATCAGCAACTCTTGTCAGAGTATAACGGCGTACTGCTTTTGAAAGCGGGTTTTAGCATAGAGCAGGTGAAAATCTTGCTGCAACCTATTCGAGGAGAAACCATCGGATTATTTAATCCGGGTGTCAGCTATGCCGCGATAGTGTTTCCTGGTTTGTTGGTCATGTTGTTGCAGCATTCCTTATTAATTGCCTGTATTCGCGCCAGTATTGCCATACGTGGCACGCCTAAAGGCAATCCGCCGCTCCCCGTCTATTTGGGGGCATTGTCTGCCTTGATCCCCATTTGGCTGTTCCTGTCGGTGATCTTTTTTGTCCTGTGGCCGTGGGTGTTGGGGTATCGACAAGATGCACCGATTTACCTCGTGCTGCTACTGACATTCCCATTCCTGTTGGCAGTATTGGGGCTGGGCAAATTGGTCACAGAGTGCCTGCGCAGCGTGGAAATGATCTACCTGACACTGGCCTTTATTACTACACCTATCTTCTATATTTCAGGCACGATTTGGCCGCTTCAGGCGATGCCAGATTGGGTAAGAGTGGTTTCATCGGCTTTGCCATCCACATGGGCGACAAAAGCGATCGCAGGGGTCAACCAAATGGGGTTGTCATTGCACAGTGTGTTTCAGGATATCGGCATGATGCTGCTTCTTGGCGTAATGTATATGATCTTGGGCATTTTTGTCGGTATGTTGCGTAATGGGGAATGGCGGGATACCGGCCAGCGCATTAAGCGGTTTTTACCTACAAGGGGAAAAACCGAGCAGGCTGATAGCTAATATTGATATTGAATCATTGTGGGAAAATAACTGTGGGGAAATATCTGTCACCCATGCAGGCTGTTTCCCCTATCTCCTGTGTTTCTTTCACTGTACCAGCGACAACTGTAGTGAGCCAAATAATGAAATATATTGATTTGGGGCAGTTTCCGTGCAAATGTCACAGGGGTATGCTGGTCATCATGTAGGGTTGTCATGTACGACTGCCATGGACAACGCCCTCATGTTCAAAAAAATGACTTTTTCCGGAGTTTGTTTTGTGGACGTTTTGTGATAAGGAATTTATTATCGATTCTTGATGTAGGATCGGGAAATACAGCAGGATTTTGGCAGAATAGCACGTCACTTTGCACGAAAAGGAGTCTGAGCTGTGTTAGATAAAATCCACTCCCATTTGGTAAATCAAGGGACTGCATTACTGCGTTTCCCATTGAAAACGACCCCTTTTGTCTTACAGTGTCAGGCGCTGGAACAGTTTCTTGGTTGGCAATTTCGAGAGGCATTGGCTGAAGGGGAACTGGAGTTTTTGGCTGCTCGCTGGGAGAATCCTGATACACTGTTTTTTCAGCGTCGTTTACAGATTGAAGGAAACACAGAATTGGGACTGCATGTGAAAAATCTGACGGATTCCATTGAACTGGAGTCTATGCCATCCATTCTTCGCTTTGGTTTATTGCGTCTGGCTGAATTTATCAAAGCGGGACAGAAAGAGGGCGCCGATCAGCACGATCGCGCGTTATCGCCATGTTAATCAGGGTCGAAATTCCGGTCGATGCTGCGGGGATTGATCGCTTGCTGCGTCAATCTTTTGAGACATCGGCAGAAGCTGAGTTAATTAATCAATTAAGAGAAGATGGTTTGTTGACACTGGGCATTGTTGCGACTGACGATGAAGGTCATGTAGTTGGCTATGCCGGTTTCATGCCAGTTGATATCAATGGTGAAGATCACCAGTGGGTTGGTCTGGCACCATTGGCGGTGGATGAACAATACCGTCATCATGGGCTTAGTGAAAAATTGGTTTATGAAGGGCTGGATAGCTTAAATGAGTTTGGATATGGAGCGGTTGTGGTATTAGGGGATCCCGCGTACTACCACCGTTTTGGTTTCAATCTTGCCAATGAATATCAATTGTATTGCCAGTGGCCTGATTGTGAAGATTATTTCCTGATCTACACACTGGCTGATATTTCACTGGGAGATTGTCATGGTCTGGTTACTTATCCCCCTCATTTTGAGAATTTATGGTCGCTGTCTGGGTGATTGCTTCTTGAGGGTTCGCTGATTGGGCGAAAAACTTCTCAGATAAACCGATGGTTATCAAATAAGTCGTTATACAGAGAGGCTGATTTATAATCAGCCTCTCTTTTTGTTGTTTACGGAGTCTTTTCACGCGATATTCTACCTTCAACGCCACTCCCCGATCTCTTACCAAACTTTGATAGACCAGCGTCAATGGCCCTTTTCCCTTTAGAAATTTTGCGCCTTTTCCAGATGCATGCTGCATAAATCGACGAGATATATCGGTGGTGATTCCGGTATACAAGGAGCCATTTTTTGTTCTGATCAGGTAGATATACCAATTAGATACTTTAATATTCATTATTTATTTTTAATGATTTTCATTGTTTGATTACCATGTGAAATTAATGTGTTGTTTGATTATGGGCTGAATTTTTGGTGTTTTATCAAGGTAACTTGATGAATTATTTTAAAATATATGCAATTTGGCAAGTAATGATAGTGTTTTTTATTCAAAATAATTGAAAAATTATAGCAAGAATTGCTAATTATCATTTTCTAAGCAGGCGTATAACATGATCCACATCACAAGGGGATAGACCCTATTTTAAGAGTAAACAGAGGATCGAAAGATGAAAGTTGTAAAAAATATCGTAGCTATTTTAGCATTAGGTGCTATTTCATTTGGTTCACTTGCCGCTACTGAAGTTAAAGATACTAAAGGTGATAAAATTGGTGTTGTCTCAGTTACTGGTGCAGCTACACTAGATAGCCTGACCGAAGAGTTATCCAAAAAAGCTGACAAAGCTGGTGCAGCCTATTTCCGTGTTATTTTTGCAAATGGTCAAAATAAACTCAATGGAGTTGCTGAAATCTATAAATAATTTATAGTGTTTCCATATAATCCTCTTGGTTTATCTAGTCAAATTCAGAGCACGTAACCGGACAAAGTTCAGTCGTGTTCTGTTAGTGGTAGATTAAAATAACGGCATGGAACTATATGGACTTAAATAAAAAAAATTTAATTATTTGCCAATATCTCACCAAACAACATGTATTCACGCTTTGCACTTCCTCAACCCAAGATTTATGGTGTGCGAGTTGCTTTTATGTCTTTGATGCCGATAGCATGGTATTTTGGTTTATGACTGAATCTGACACCCGTCACGGTCAGATGATGAAAAAAAATCCTGTCGTTGCAGGTACTGTGGCTGGTCAAACACGTAACATTGCTCAAATCAAGGGCATCCAATTTCGCGGTGAAGTGATTCTGTTGGCAGGTGAAGCCGAAACTGTTGCCAGAGCACGTTACTGCCGCCGTTTTCCGATCGCGCTAACAGCCAAATCTCCTATCTGGCAACTCAATCTGAATGAAATAAAAATGGTGGATAATACCCTCGGTTTTGGCAAAAAATTGCATTGGCAGCGTTAATGCCTCTTTATTCAGTACATTGTCATTCAGTACATTGTCATTCAGTGCATCGTCATCCAGTTATAGTAGTTCGTGGATATTATCATTATTCGTCATCGCAAATAGTGGATGACCTGATTATGGCTGCCCCGCCAAATTAACGTGGGGTTATACAACGCTTGTTCAAATTTCCCATCCACCAACACATGGATATAGCTGATAACTTCTTGCTGAATATCGTTTAATTCATTGAGGACATAGCCTGTCCATAGCCAGATATCCTTATCTGGGCACTCTTCTTTTACACGCTTAACCAGTTGCAGTATGGCGGGGACATTATGGGGATGCAGGGGATCGCCGCCGGATAATGATAAACCTTGTCGTTTAATGCGCTGATCTTTCAGATCAGCGATGATTTGATTTTCCATCACCAGCGTAAAAGGCTGACCTGAATCAACCCGCCACGTATTTTGGTTGTAGCAACCACGGCATTGATGCAAACAGCCTGACACGAACAGCGTACAGCGGGTTCCAGAGCCATTCACCACATCAACCGAATAATATTGATGATAATTCATGGCATTAACCCATTTGTCCATTGCCGAGATGTTTTACGCGGCGTTTCACTTCTTCTTGTTTGCCAGTGTTGAATGGGCGGGCATCGGGGCTGCCGAGATAGCCGCAGACACGGCGGATCACTGAAACATGGGCCGAGTCATGATTGCCACATTGAGGGCAGGTGAACCCTTTGCTGGTACAGGCAAATTCTCCTGTAAAACCACATTGGTAACATTCATCAATTGGCGTATTGGTGCCATAGTAAGGAACGCGTGAATAGCTGTAATCCCAAACATCTTCTAACGCTTTCAAATTATGTTGCAGGTTGGGATACTCGCCGTAACAGATAAAGCCGCCATTTGCCAATGGTGGATAGGGGGCTTCAAAATCCAGCTTATCGTAAGGATTAACCTTTTTCTCCACATCCAGATGGAAGCTGTTGGTGTAATAGCCCTTATCGGTGACACTTTGAATCACACCAAACTCGGCGGTATCCAGACGGCAGAAACGGTCGCATAAATTCTCGCTTGGCGTACTGTACAGACTGAACCCATAGCCCGTTTCCAGCTTCCATTGATCAACTGCCTGACGTAAACGTTTAATGATGGAGATAGCTTTCTGTTGGCGCTGTTCATCATCGAAGAGATGAATATGGTTACCATATAACGCATTTATCGTTTCATGGATGCCGATATAGCCCAACGAGATAGACGCGCGACCCTGTTTGAAAATCCTGGCAATATTGTCATCGGCTTTTAGGCGTACACCACAAGCACCTTCCATATAGAGGATCGGAGCAACGCGAGCCTTAGTATTTTCGAGGCGAGAAATTCGAGTCATCAGGGCTTTTTTCGCGAGCAACAAACGCTTATCCAAAAGTTGCCAGAAAGCGGTTTCATCACCTTTAGCTTCGAGCGCAACGCGGGGCAGGTTCAGGCTAATTACCCCCAAATTATTGCGTCCTTCGTGAATTTGCTGCCCGTTTTCTTCATAAACGCTGAGAAAACTGCGGCAGCCCATTGGTGTTTTAAACGATCCCGTCACTTTGACCACTTGATCATAATTGAGAATATCGGGATACATGCGTTTACTGGCACACTCTAGCGCCAATAATTTGATGTCATAGTGGGGATCGCCAAATCGGTGATTCAACCCATCACGAATGGCAAAAACCAATTTAGGGAAGACGGCGGTCTTGCGGTTTTTTCCCAAGCCAGCAATGCGGTTACGCAGAATAGAAATCTGAATCAGACGGGATTCTTTTGACGTTCCCAATCCGAACCCGAATGTGACAAACGGCGTTTGCCCGTTGGCGGTATGCAGCGTATTCACTTCGTATTCCAGAGACTGGAAAGCGTCATAACACTCTTTTTCTGTGCGAGCCTCTGCGTAGGCGGCTTGCTCCGTAATCTTCCATTCTTTCGCAATTGCCAGATGCTTGTCATAACTGGCTTTCACGAAAGGCGCGAGGACTTCATCAATGCGATTAATGGTCGTGCCCCCATAAATATGGCTGGCTACTTGCGCGATGATCTGAGCAGTAACCGCAGTGGCTGTGGAAATGGACTTGGGCGGCTCAATTTCTGCATTTCCCATTTTAAAGCCGTCGGTCAACATGCTCTGTAAATCGATCAGCATACAGTTGAACATGGGGAAAAACGGGGCGTAATCCAGATCATGATAGTGAATTTCTCCCTTTTCATGCGCCAGAATCACATCATGCGGCAGCATATGCTGTTTGGCATACTGTCTGGCGACGATCCCAGCCAATAAATCACGCTGGGTTGGGATCACTTTACTGTCTTTATTGGCGTTTTCATTGAGCAGCGAGAAATTATTTTGCTCGATCAGGCCGCGAATTTCCTGATCTAACCGATCATGCCATTTATGGGAATTCACAATAGGGCTCCTCGATATGTTATCCACAGGCGAAAATGACATGAATGCTCGTTTTTTGTTGGATGTGGATAATCTTGTGCATAAATACTACATATAGTGATTTATTATTATTTAAGCACAATATATAGATTATTTAAGCTAATATACAACCTACAAAGTTGATCTAAAACAAAGAAAGAGAGAGTTAACTGGGAGGGAAGAGAGAAAGCCAGGCAGAAAATAACAGCCCTGATACCGAGGTTATCAGGGCTGAGAAAACGGCAAATTAGCTGCGAACAGCGATCGCTTCGATTTCGATTTTCACATCTTTTGGCAGGCGGGCAACTTCAACACATGAACGGGCAGGAAATGGCGCATTATGTTCAGAGAAGAACGCTTCGTAAGCCGCGTTCACGGTTGTGAAGTCATTCAGGTCTTTGACAAATACCGTGGTTTTTACGATATCAGCTACTTTCAGGCCAGATTGCTCAATGATAGCCTTAACGTTTTCCAAAGATTGACGGGCTTGAGCTGTAACATCTTCAGGGATAGCACCGGTTTTTGGATCAACAGGGATCTGACCGGAAGTGATAACCATGCTGCCCAGATCAACACCCTGAACATAAGGGCCGATTGCCGCTGGTGCATTCTCGGTATGAATAGAACGTGACATTAGAAACTCCTGTTTAACGTCTAAATGGAAAAATTTTGCGAGATCGCCATTATAGTGATCCCTGGACTTGCATCAATTGATACAGGACATTCTTATATACCCTTCCTCTTTCAAGTTGAGTATAAATTGCCTGAATTGACTCTTAATCGTTATTGATGACGGCTTGGCGATCAAACTCTTTTTCACAGTATTTACAGTGTAGTACCACATCATCTTTGGTTGACATCACGCGGAAGCTACTTTCGACTGGCTCATTGTGGCTGATGCAATTGCTGTTTGGGCAGACAAGGATACTGTCGATTTGCTCTGGCAGATTGATTGGCAACTTTTTGACGACAACATAATTTTCAATGTTATTGATTGTGGCTTGTGGCGCATACATGGCGAGCTGGTTTGCTTGCTGCTCCGTCAGGAAGGTATTCTCAATCTTGATCAGATCTTTTTTACCCATATGATTGGAAGGCAGATTCAGGCCGATGGTAATGCGCTGGTCTGTTTCGGTCAGTTTGAACAGCGACAATAATTTAAAGCCGACATGAGCAGGAATGTGATCGATCACTGTGCCACATTTAATGGCTTCTACTTGTAGTTGATGGTCTTGAGTCATGTTGTGTCATGAATACCGTTTCGGTATTCCTCCTCCAGATATTAGGGGATTAAGGAAAACGGTCTATTTTGTCACAGACGATTTGGCATTTCATCTGATGAACTCTTTAATTTAAAAGACGATTTAAATCATTGATAGAACGAAAATAAAATTTGATGGTATGTGTTTCTGTTGCTAATCTGTAAAAATATTGTTGTTTAAATATTCGCTATTCTAATATTACAGTGTAAGGTCGAATATGTTGCTATCTATTTCTTCTGAAAATATAGACGTGGATAAAAATACTGTGGAAAAAATTGCAGTGGGGAGAGGCTTTGATTGGTCGGTAATTAGTGAAATCCCTATTTATGAATGTCATGAGCCTTTAGAGATCATTATTGATACAGATAAATTAAAGCAGCAATCGGTTTATTTTTTTGCGGGAATAAAAGGCTCCATTGAATATTGCTTGGTGAGAAAAAGCGTAGCTGAAAAACTCATAATGGCATCACAATTACTGCCTGCCCATTTAGGGATTTTGGTATTGGATGGCTGGCGTTCACGGGAAACTCAGCAGGCATTGCAAGATAAAACACTGGCCAAAATAGCGGCTCAATATACTGACTTATCGCCTGAAGAACAGCAGCGGCTGTTGCAGCAGTTTGTGGCTCCAGCATCAGTGGAAGAAAATCAAGTCACTCCTCATCTGACGGGCGGTTCCGTGGATGTAACACTTTTCGATATGGAATCCGGTCAAGTACTGTTTTTGGGTACAGAGTTTGATGAAGTCAGTGAGCTTTCTTATACTGCGGCGTTAGAAAAAGCGCCAGAAAAAAATATGCCAGCCACCTTATATCGTCGATTATTATATCAAGCCATGACTCAAGTTGGATTTAGTAGCTTACCGACTGAATGGTGGCATTATGATTACGGTAACTCCTTGTGGGCATTTTATAAAAATCAGTCTGCCATTTATGGTGCGATAGATGGAACACCACATCATTAAAATAAGTCAATAATTTAATGAATGCGTGCGTGAATATCCTATTTTTGATTTGATAAACTTCAGGGAAAATAATGAAAAACACATTCATTGCAGCCGACAACTCATTAATGCTCTGGGCTTTTATTATGATAGCCGTCGCTGCCGCCATAATGGCGGAGCAGCGTTTTAAATGGGCATCTAAAATACCGGGAGCAGTGATTGCATTGATAATTGCTGTCTTTTCTTCCAATTTAAATATTATTCCTACCGAAGCACCTGCTTACGATGCTGTCTGGGGATATATCCTGCCATTGGCGATCCCCTTATTATTATTTAAAACTAACTTGCATAGCATTCTTAAAGAAAGTGGGCGGTTACTGATGCTGTTCTTGATTTCTTCCATCGCTACCATGATTGGTGCGATTGTTTCTTTCTGGCTTTTCAGGGCCTACATACCAGAATTAGATAAAATCAGCGGCATGATATCTGCCTCTTACACGGGAGGAGGTGTTAACTTTGCGGCAATGTCCGCCAAGCTGGAAACTTCCCAAAGCATGGTGGCATCTACCATTGTTGCTGATCACTTTATGATGGCAGCCTATTTTATTATTCTGATGATCTTATCCGGCTGGACAGTAGCGAGAAAATTCTGGGGCAGTCCACATACTGACTTAGTAGAAAATGATCCCAAGTTGGATAAATCCCAAACTCTGGCAGCCGCGTATTGGCAACCGAAAAACATTGCCCTGAAAGACATCGCCTTATCATTGGCATGGTCGATTTTTATTGTCGCACTGTCATTTCAGCTCTCATCATGGTTAAAAGTCCTGCTTGGGCAACCAAACAACATCTATCAAGAACTGATTTTTAGCCTGATCACTGATAAATACCTGCTTCTTACCACCGTGACTTTTATTATTGTCTCTATATTTAAAGAGACATTCAGCAAACTGAATGGCACCCAAGAGTTGGGGACTTACGCCATTTACATGTTCTTTGTCGTGATCGGCATACCGGCATCCATACAAGCCATTCTCAACCATGCGCCACTGCTCTTTGCCTTCGTCCTTGTGATTGTCATGCTCAATCTGATACTGACCTTTGCTGCGGGGAAAATATTTAAATTCAGCCTTGAGGAAAGCATCCTTGCCTGTAATGCCAATATTGGTGGGCCAACGACTGCGGCAGCAATGGCAATCAGCCGCGGCTGGATCAATCTGGTCGGCCCGATAATGGTGATTGGCACTGTGGGTTATGTGATTGGGAATTACGTGGGGACATTTGTTTATTTTGTGGTGGGGAGGATGTAGCTTAGATTCGTTAATTTTTTCAGTCATGTATCCAAAGAGTGAGGATGACCACTTTTGAATACATGACTGCCAGCGGACTCAACTTTCAAACTTTAGAGTAGCTAAGGGTTATAGATACTAATAAATGCATGATGTTATAGATAAATCTGGTGAGAAATTTATGATATTGAAACCAAAGCCTGTTGATATTTTTACTGTCTCTGTGCCTAATAGCCATTGGAATGCAACAGCAGGAGCAACACATGTTGTCATATTATTATGATGCCAAGTGCGAGGTGTGTGGGCATGTCCGCTGCCAATAAACCTAACCTTATATTTATCACATAGTTCCAATAGTTCTTTGGCGTTGTTCAGCATGCAGCTATCAACAATTGGTGTATCAACCGGTATAGCATGATGATGCATGAATATAGCTGTATTAAATCCGCTGTTTTTAATGATTTTTCTTTCTAACTCTGCAAAATTATCTTTAGATATAAAACCGTAATCTTCCCCTTCGACAACAGTATCAACAGAAATAATATGCCAAGTATTATTGTTATATTCACAAGAGGTGATGATATATTCGGATTCTTCTTCTGTAAGTGCTGTATCAAAGTTACTTTTGATATCATGATTGCCAAGTATAGCAATATAAGGTGTTTTTAGAGACTCCATTTTATTTAAAAAATATCTATATGAGTCAACATCTCCATCATTTGAAATATCACCAGATACTACAACTAATTCTATTACCGTAAGGCTTTTTATCCTACGTATTTCCTCAAAAACAAAATCGAAGTTATCATAAGTACTTACATCAAACATTCTTTGTTCTCTGCTTCGGGTTAAATGTAAGTCTGTTAAGTGAATAACTTTCATTTTTTATTACCTCTGAAATGAAATGGGTTGTATGATATGTTCCAATCGTATGTATCTGTTGACTCTAATTTTTTTATCTTATCTGCCAAGACAATGCCTACAGGTAGAAGGATGATGGACATGAAGACCTTATAAGACCATGTTGTTGCAATTATTATGATTAATTCATTGAAGCTATATTTTGAAGAGAGGCTTATAGGGTATGCTGATAGTAAAAGAGATGCCTGAGTAATCATTGAAGCAATGATATATCTGATGAAAAAAAATCGACCAAGAAAAACTTTTTTTAAGGTAGAGATAACGAACCCGTTTATAAAGTAAGAAATTGGTACAGAAGTCCATGTTCCCACCATAACACGCCAGAATTCACCAAACAATGACTTAAAATTCATTGATATTTGATTATTTTCGGGCTGAGTATGCGATGCTATAAATATAATCATTACAAAGATTGATTGGCATAAAACTATGGTCCAGACAGTTTTTACTCCTTGCCTGTATCCATAAACCTCTGTCTGAATCGTGGATATAAGGAAATAAAATGAGAACAAAATTCCACTAAATGTAATTTTAAAGCCATTAAAATCTAGGGTCTTATATACAAGAACATCACAAGTTATCATTATTGTGACGGATAAAGAAATGAATAATGAGTTATATTTTAATTTTGGGTCATTGGGATAATTTTGAGTCATTTTATCACCTTTAATCTTGCGGATTTAGATGATTTTATTTTTTCATCTCTTGAGATTTCATCAGAAATTCTTCGTCCATCTTTTAAGCCCGACATATAGGCTATTCTTACAAGGCTCGTTGGGTCTATTTTTTCCACTATATTCTGATCTACAAGTAGTTCTTTTCCATTTATCTGTCTGCGAGAATATGCATTTTGTATTATTAATGACAAGTCTCTCGTCTCTTCTATTATTTCGAATTTCTGTTTTTCTCTCATATCATATTCTTCAAACCGTGTTATGAATATGAGATCGGCAGGATTGATATTGTATAATAAATCACTTTCAAAAATATCTTCTGCTGTTGCTTTTATGCATGTATGTGTTCCTAACTCTTTCAATATGTAAAATCCCTTTTCTTTTATTGGATCGAATTTCTGCAAGCTATATATATAACGAGGTCTGAATGTTTTTTTGAAAAAATCAATTATTTTATCCATGATGCATTTCCTATTTTAATTTTTTAATTGATTTAATCACAACCCCAATTATTGTATAATTCTGAGTTAAGACTGTGTTTCGTTCGTTTCCAATTCCTAATATTGAAAAGTAGACTCCACTTTCACCTACAAAAACCTGTCTAAAACAGATGGGAGTATCTTTAATTTTTACGAGAACTACATCACTGTCACAAAAGCTTTCGGTTTTAGAAACTATTGCGATGGTGTTGCTGTCAAAGTATGGAGATAAAAGGTTATTTGAAAATTCTACTGCGAAAATAGAGCCTTCTTGATCATATTGAATACTGATTTTATATAAGTTTGTGTTGACTATTTTCCCAGATGTATAGCCATCCAATTCATCATAACGAACTAGAGGTACTGATGAAATAATTTCTTCATTCCCATTTGACTCAGATAATTTATTGTCTGTAATTTCACCAATATTTACACCAAATACATCCGCAATGGATGAAATGGTAGCAATCGTAGGGTTTCCAACACCACGTCTGAGACTGTTGATAGTGGCAATTCCGAGACCTGTCAACCTGCTCAGAGCTTGTGAATCTATATTGTTTTTTTTCATCAAAAAATCAATGTTTTGTGCGATGTTGGACAACAGAACATCAGCTTCAGTTGTTTTTATATTGTTCGATTCTTGCATTATATCATCTCTTTGATAATATATTGTCGTGCGTTGATATTTATAATCTTATGTTATCTATTAAGATTTTGTAATACAAGTGCTCGGCATCAGGGAAACCCCATAGCTCATGTCGGATTCTAAGGAAGGGATATGAAAAGAAAGGAATGATGTCTTTATGGTGGGATGTGGGTAATTTGTGTCAAGAAATAGTCTTCCTGATCGCTATGCTCAACGTTTACTTGTTGAGTATAACGATCGGGAGATGTTAATGCGCACAACTAGGGGCTATCGTGATGACCCTTCAGCAGCCTCTAACTTCGACCATAAGAGAAACCTTTACTTCCTAATCAAAATAGAAACCTTACTCACCTCCCAACCTCTGATATCGTATATTTGATCTCCATCACACTATTGTTGTGACTCATTATCGCCACTAAACATCGCGAAATTTTACCCACATGCGTAGCAAATCCAATTTAGGGTTCTCATAGTACTGCGCTATGCAATGCAATCCATTAAGGTAATAACATATTGTAATTAAATAAATATATTTGGGTGAAAATGGCAAGTGGAGGGGTTGAGATAGAAGTGTTAATCACGCAATTGCTCGGTTTTTTCGTGATCTAACCACGGAATAATTACCACAATGGATGGATAAGAGTATGATTATAAACAGGTGGCCATAGCTTAGTTTTTGGTTATATTACGGAGCATGGCTGCTCGGTTCGCCCCTATGATTACATCGGTGGTAACCCGCTAATGAATGAGATCGGCGTTATTGGTTCACCTGTAAATCTGTGGCCAGTCTGTGTTGACCACGACATAAAAAAATAGAGATTTTTATGAAATTCAAATCAAAAATAAAACCTTATCACTCGGCTGCTGGTGGTTGGGGTTCACTGGAGGCAACAACCCGTTTTGTCTTTGATAGTAAACAAGCATTAAAAAATATGGTTAACCTGATGCGCATGAATAAGCCCAGAGGCTTTGATTGTCCGGGATGCGCGTGGGGAGATGACAACAAAAGTCTTTTCAGTTTCTGTGAAAACGGTGCTAAAGCAGTAAATTGGGAAGCGACTCGTCGGTATGTTGATCGGGAATTCTTCGCGACTCACAGCGTCAGTAAACTCTACCAGCAAAGTGATTACTTCCTTGAATATCAAGGTCGGGTCGTTGAACCGATGAGCTATAATCCGGAGACGGATCATTATGAGCCGATTAGCTGGAATGATGTTTTTGCCCTGATCGCCGGCCATATCAAGGCGATGGATAACCCTAACCAGCTTGAGCTGTATACCTCCGGCCGGGCCAGCAATGAGGCTTCATGGCTTTATCAATTGTTTGGCCGTGTACTGGGAACAAATAACTTTCCTGATTGTTCCAATATGTGCCATGAGGCCAGCGGTTACGGCATGTTGCAAAGTTTGGGAGTTGGGAAAGGTACTATTCGGCTGCAAGATTTTGATCATGCTGATGCCATCTTTATATTCGGTCAAAACCCCGGTACAAATCATCCTCGGATGCTACATAGCTTACGGCATGCTGCTGAGAATGGCTCTCGCATCGTCACCTTTAATACTTTGCGTGAGCGCGGTTTGGAACGTTTCGCTGATCCACAAAAACCGCTCGAAATGATCACCCCAATGGCGGGAGAAATTAGTCACCGTTACTACCAGCCCAAACTCGGCGGCGATATGGCGGCAGTACGGGGGATGGTTAAGGCGCTTTTGGAAACCCATAACGCTCTGCTGGCCGAAGGCAAATCAGGTATTTTTGATCTGGAATTTATCTCAACCTACACCGAAGGTGTGGATGCTTACTTGCAAGAAGTTGCCGCGACTGAATGGGCATTTATCGAGAATCAATCTGGGCTGACCGAAGCACAATTGCGTGAAGCGGCGACTATTTACCAGAACGCAGAACGTGTCATCTGTACTTGGGCAATGGGGATAACTCAGCATAAACATTCGTTAGTTACCGTTCGTGAAATCGTCAACCTTCAGTTACTGTTTGGTCAGTTGGGTAAACCCGGCGCCGGGCTTTGTCCGGTACGTGGTCACAGTAATGTGCAGGGTAACCGGACGATGGGAATTAATGAAAAACCCGCCAAGCCTTTCTTGGATAGCATGGCTGCCCATTTTGGATTCAAACCCCCTCGTGCCCGAGGCCATAATGTTGTGGAAGCATTGAGCGCTATGTTGCGTGATGAAATCAAGGTTCTGATCGCGCTGGGTGGAAACCTTGCGGCAGCGGCTCCAGATAGTCCACGTACAGAAGAAGCCCTTAAACACTGTGACTTGACCGTACACATCAGCACAAAATTAAATCGGAGCCATCTTGTTACCGGTAAAAAAAGCGCTCTTATCCTGCCAACACTGGGTCGTACCGAACAGGATATTCAGGCTACAGGCTCGCAATTTGTGACGGTAGAAGATTCCTTCAGCATGGTTCATGCCTCGGAGGGAGTGAATAAACCGTTATTTGATACCCAACGTTCTGAGACGGCGATTGTTGCAGGCATTGCCAATGCGACGGTGGGTAATACAGCGACGATTAACTGGCTGGAATTGGCGGGGGATTACAATAAAATCCGCGATTATATTGCGGCGACCATTCCCGGATTTGATGGTTTTAATAAAAAATGTGAACACCCCGGTGGCTTCTATCTTGGCAATGCCGCAGCCGAATTCCGTTTTACGACACCGAGCAAAAAAGCTGAGTTCAGCCATGCACCGCTGCCGAAAACACTGTTCCCACAAATTGATGGCACTGACGTTCCTTTCACGTTGCAGACCCTGCGTTCTCATGACCAATACAACACCACTATTTATGGTCTGGATGACCGTTATCGTGGAGTTTATGGTCAACGGGAAGTGTTGTTCATGAATCCAGAAGATATTGCTCAATCGGGATATCAGGCTGGCGATTTGGTCGATATCGAAACGATATGGAATGACGGTATTCAGCGTAAAGTTTTTGGCTTCAAATTGGTTGCTTACACCATTCCACGCGGAAACCTTGCCGCTTACTATCCAGAAACCAATCCACTAGTCCCAATGACGAGTTTTGGTGATGGTACAGGCACACCAACCTCAAAATCTGTGCCGGTGAAATTATCTCTCACTGAACAGAATAGGTTTGAACTTCAGCGTATTGTATAATGTGTTTATTTTTAAAACAGTGAGTTATAAGTACGTCGATTCAAGCTCGGTTTTTGGAGATAATGATACGATCTTCATTAAAAACCGAGCTGGCTAGTACATAGCTGCAATCAATATTGTGCCATGGTGACTCTCTATTTTCTCTTTTTCCAGTTAGCTGCATGAATCATCAGCAGTTTATTCGTTACTGTTGATTCTGGAGTTAACGTTAGAACGGAATGCAGTTCTTTACGTCTTTCTGATCATCGTTGTTGTGTTTGTCCAAACGACTTAGCATTTTTTCAATATCCATTTCAACGGACTCTACCCAAATATGTGCATATTGTTGATGGTAATTATTTTGCCTTTGCATGATTTAATATCGTCAATCTGTTTATTGTCAGCCGGAATATTTAGAAATTTGGCAGATTATTTCTAATGCTCATTCAGTTTGTTCGTGAACGGTTGTAAATGAACGTCTCTTTAAAATCTGGATCGGGCTGAGAATGAACAAAATATCGGATAATGTATTCGTCAATATGGCCCCATAAAATATTCACCATCAAGATAATGTGGCAAAGCGAAGTTATCGAAACGGCACGCTAATAGCCTAATTTCATAACAGGTTAAAATAAGAAAAGTACTTGTAAATATGCGTATATTTGAAATTAATTATTGGAATTTTAATTGTCACTCGTTGTTATATTTATTTGCGTGTCAGAAAGTTGAGATAAGTAATAACAAAAAAAATCATAAGGGAGATAATTACTTATTAGGCGAGGGAAATAAAAATTATTCTTGAGTAAAATAATATTATGACCAAGAGAAAATATCCTTGATCATAATATTAATGGCTATTTATTCTTCTTAGCGATCTATTTCATCATTTGTCTATGACAACATCTTCATTCAATACCAGAGATAACAATGCCTGACGGGCAAAAATGCCATTACCCGCCTGCTGGAAGTAGTAAGCATATGGTGTCTTATCGACATCTACCGTGATTTCATCGATCCGCGGCAGCGGATGCAACACTTTCAGGTTCTCTTTAACGTTCACCAGATCCGCAGCGCGCAGAACGAATTGAGCCTTGATATTGGCATATTCTGAAGGGTCAAGGCGCTCTTTCTGGACACGGGTCATATACAGAATATCCAGTTCAGGCAATACATCTTCAAAGTTAGTGTGGAGGCTGTAACTTACCTGTTTTGCATCCAGCATATGCAGGATATAGCTTGGCATTGCGAGCGCATCCGGAGCGATAAAGCAGAAATGGTTGCCATTAAATTTAGCCAGTGCTTGCGTCAGTGAGTGAACGGTGCGGCCATATTTCAAATCACCGATCATGGCGATTTTCAGATTTTCCAGTCTGTTCTGGGTTTCCTGAATGGTGAATAGATCAAGCAAAGTCTGGGTTGGATGCTGGTTTGCGCCATCGCCGGCGTTAATGACAGGGATATGGCCGGAAAACTCAGAAGCCAGTCGCGCCGCACCTTCCTGTGGATGGCGCATGACGATCGCATCGGCATATTGGCTGATGATAGAGATGGTATCAGCCAGCGTCTCTCCCTTTTTACCCAATGAGGTATTGCTGCTGTCAGCAAAGCCAACTACGGAAGCCCCGAGTCGCTGGATGGCGGTTTCAAAAGAGAGACGGGTACGCGTTGAGGCTTCAAAGAAGCAGCTTGCGATCACCTTGTGTTTCAGTAACTCAGTCTGTGGATTGGCTTTCAATGCAGCTGCCGTCTGCAATACCAATTCCAGATCTGTGCGGCTCAGCTCATTAATTGAAATGATATGTTTGCGATATAACGGGTTAGCCATGTTTACGTTCCTCTTTTATGACTTCTAGCCGGACTGGGCAGGCAAAAAAAAGCCCCTCAATTGAGGGGCTTTTTAAATGTTCGGTTGAGCAATGGGAAAAACAATACGCCCACGCTGCCAGCAGACAGTTTTTCGTTAGCTTGATGTTTTGTAACAGAGTTTGCAGCGCAATCTTTCATGTTTTCTCCCAGCAAATCGTCGCGCATTATACTCACGATAGCATTCACCGCAAGGTTTGCCGGAAGAAATTTTTGTTTTAGCTACTCATTTCTGTCACCTAAACTCACTGCCATTCTGTTTAACGCATTCATCAGGGAAATAGCCGCAGTCAGGTCAACAATCTCTTTTTCTGTAAAAACAGCATCAAGGTGTTCTTTGATTTTATCCAGCGTGCTTTGCTTGGGATTTGTTGTCAGGGCTTCACACCACTCCAATGCCAGTTTTTCTTTTGGGCTGTAGATATTGGAATTGAACCACGCGGGCAATTTATCCAGTTTTACCTGTTCTATTCCATGGTTATTTCGGCCTTCTTCAGCATGGAGGTGACAGCAATAAGCGCAGCCATTAATTTGTGATACCCGTGTTTCTACCAGCAGAATAAGTGCTTGATCTAATTCAGAGGCATGGATTTCTTCATAGCTTTTATATAACGGATTAATAATGCGAGGTGAAACTTTTGCGTAATTCATTCTTATCTCTCAGATCTTTTATTTTTTGTTGAAGGGGTTTATTTAATTGTAAATACCGCAAAATCTTCGGCCAGCACGGTATTCGGAAATATTGCCCGACATTCCGCCAATAATCGCGGGTAATCTTCAATACCATAGCGCCCGCTGATATGTGTAGCGATAAAGTGTTTTACTTTGGCATCACGCGCCAATGTTGCGGCTTGTTTGGTCGTAGAATGTCCTCGCTCATTGGCTTTTGCGGCAAACGCATCTTCCAGCGTGGTTTCATGCACCATCACATCAACATTGGCAGCCAGTTTCAGGGCTTCCGGTGTCGGTTCAGTATCCCCGAAAATGGCCAGTGACTTGCCACGAATCGGTACGCCTAAATAATCTTTGCCACAAATCGTGCGGCCATCTTCCAGCGTTACTGTGCCGCCTTGCTTTAAAGTTTGCATCCACGGGCCACGGGGAATGCCATCCTGGTTTAGCTTTTGGGCATCAAGTGCGCCGGGTTTGTCGAGTTCTTCAATACGGTAGCCATAACATTCCACTCGGTGGTTCAGGGCATAAGCCGTGACTTTGAGTTCGCCATCATCAAACAGCAGGCCAGGCTGGACTTCGATAATTTCCAGAGAGTAGGTCAGGAAGGAGCTACTCAGTTGCAGTGCGGTTTCCACAAACTGCCGTATGCCAGTTGGCCCGTATAGAGTGAGGGGGTCGGTGGAACCACCCATCGAACGGCTGCACAATAATCCGGGCAAACCGAAGATATGATCTCCACGCAGGTGGGTGATAAAGATTTTCTCCAGCTTGGAGGTTTTGATGGGGGAATGGAGGATCTGGTGTTGCGTTCCCTCGCCGCAATCAAACATCCACAGCGTGTTGCGGATGCCGTGTAGATCGAGAATCAGGCTGGTAACGTTGCGCTCTTTTGTGGGAATGCCTGCGCTGGTGCCTAAGAATTTCAGTTCCATGTTGTCGTTCTCCTAATGATGTTGAATGCTATCCTAATCCAGACCGAATCGGGCAAGATATTTGCGCAACGTGGGTGCCGGTTGTGATATGTACCAGATACTCTTCGTTTTCAATATCAAAAGGGTAACAAACGGCAAAATCCAGCAGCGTAGTATAAACTTCTTCAAAATCCCACGGATCTTCAATCTGGATTTCATGCAACACCACTTCCGTCTGTGGTGAAACTTGCTCAACATCCTCTTTAACTCTCTCTGCCAAAACATAGTCATTGGTTTGGTAGAGCAATTCCAGTTTATCAATCGGCAATTCTGGCTGTTTTTCAAATAGATAAAAAATATTTCTGCTTTCTTTCAAAGTTGGCACGCAATTAGCAATAATTATAAGGGTCAACACACTGAAATAGCATGGGTTCAAAACGGGCTGGTACAAATTAAAGGATAACAAAAATGACAACAACTGAAATGAAAACTAACGCTTATAACTTATTGACGCAAGAGAATGGCGCGCCCGTAAAAATGTGGACGAACGGAGTACCGGTTGATCCAAAAGCCATTATCCAATTGCAGAACATGGCCAAGATGCCTTTCGTCTTCAAACATATGGCGGTAATGCCGGATGTCCATGTCGGTAAAGGTTCTACTATCGGTAGCGTGATCCCGACACGCGGTGCCATTATTCCGGCTGCGGTTGGGGTGGATATCGGTTGCGGAATGATCGCGGTGCGTACTTCGCTGGTGGCATCTGATTTACCAGATAGCTTGTTGAATATCCGTCATGTCATCGAAGCCGCTGTACCGCATGGGCGTACTGTAAACCGTGGAGGCCGCGATAAAGGCTCTTGGAATAAAGCGCCGGAGATTGTGGATCAACATTGGGCGACGTTAACGGATGGGTTTAAGCGTATTACTGATAAATACCCGAACCTGTTGAATACCAATAACCATCAGCATTTGGGAACGCTGGGAACGGGGAACCATTTTATCGAGTTGTGCCTTGATGAAGCGGATCGCGTTTGGGTGATGCTGCATAGTGGTTCCCGTGGTGTGGGTAACGCCATTGGTAACTTATTTATCACACTGGCGCAGAAAGATATGCAGCAGCATATCGCTAACTTGCCAGACCGCGACTTGGCGTATTTCGAGGAAGGAAGCCGCTATTTTGACGATTATATGGAAGCGGTAGGTTGGGCGCAGGATTACGCTCGTCAGAACCGGGAAGTGATGATGCACCACGTGCTTGAAGTGTTGTCAAGCGAGATCCCAAAACCCTTTACGACACAGCAGGAAGCGGTGAACTGCCACCATAACTATGTTCAGCGCGAGCAGCATTACGGTGAAGACGTTTTGGTGACACGTAAAGGTGCGGTATCTGCCCGTAAAGGCCAGATGGGGATCATTCCGGGTTCGATGGGAGCGAAAAGCTATATCGTCCGCGGTCTTGGAAATGAAGAAAGCTTCTGTTCATGTAGCCACGGAGCGGGGCGCGTAATGAGTCGTACCGAGGCAAAAAAACGCTTCACCGTGAGCGATCAAAAGCGTGCCACTGCACATGTGGAATGCCGTAAAGACAGCGACGTGATCGATGAAATCCCAATGGCGTATAAGGATATCGACGCTGTGATGGAAGCACAGTCATCGCTGGTGGAAATCGTGCATACCTTGCGTCAGGTGGTGTGCGTAAAAGGATAAGAATTAAAAGAGTATTGCCCGTTAGGGCGTAGACAGGTAGTCGGTTAAGTGGGACCACGGTCCCACTTGTCAATATTTGCCCCAGTCTTCAATATTGAAACCATTAACCATCCCAAATGCAGCATCACTGGTAACAAGCGTCAGCCCTTTACTCAGGGCATGAGCTGCAATCAGTTGATTCATCGTGCCTATAACACGACCAATTTGTTCCATGTTGGCACGGAGTTCGCCATAAGTTTTTGCCGCGGCACTGTCCCAATCGTAAACAGTAATCGATTCAATAAACGTGTTGACGATATTTTCCAGCCCCTTGTTTTGTCGTTTGGCAAGCAAGATTTAATCTTAACCATTCAATCAAAGCGGATATGCAACGCTTGGGTCGAAATGGGCAAAGGTGTGCTGCCAAGCACGGTAAGCGATTGAGTCATCCGCTTATCGAACAAATTGTCGCCACTAATGACAAAAAACGGTTTGCCATTTCTGAGGATCAGAAGCGTATCAGGGCAGTACAGGGGCATTCCACTCAATTGGTAGATATTGGCTACCAAGAGAAAATCCCTCCTGCCATTTTATATCACGGTACGGCCACCCGCTGAAATATAGGTAGTGTGCCACATGTAGTGTCGTAAACTGAACGTGCTGAGAATGATGTTCACATACTATCGTCGAGCCTGTTTAGGTTTTTGTGATCAATGTAAATATAACCGTGTTGCGCCGGGTACTAGAATATTGTTGCAAAAATTGATGGTGGTAATCTCTGCTCCGCCACACCTACGTTAAACCAATTATCTGGTATATCAGTCTGACGACGGTAATACTTATATACTATTGATAAGGAGATCATAAAATTATGGCTAACATAAAAAAGAATTCCTATATTAAAGATAATAGCACTAAGAATTTTTTTAATGGAAAGATCTGTCAGGGTAATGAATTTTTAGAGGAGGCTTCTGAAAGATTCAATTATTTTTATGATCAGGGGTTTATGGGTATGCTAGAAAGGGAATTTCATACTCATGCTAAGAAGAACTCCCTCGTGAGTTTTAGTCGTTATCAGAGTGATAGAAATGTACATAAGGTTATTCACTTAGGCTCTTACAATTACTCTGGTCTCAATGGTAATCTAGAAATAGAAAAATGTGCTATCGAAGCTATTAAAAATTATGGAACTACTTCCAGTGGGGTTAGGTTATTAAATGGCACAAATAATCTACATATTAAATTAGAAGAAGATTTAGCAAGGTTTTTAGGTGTTGAAGAGGTTATTACTGTTTCTTCCGGATATGTTGCAAATATAGCCGCCATTTCTACCCTTTGCAGGGAGGGAGATATAGTATTAAGTGATATGCTAAATCATCAGTCTATCAATGATGCTTTGAAATTAAGTGGTGCTAAAGTTATTACCTACCGTCATTGCTCAGTTAATAGTATCGAAAAAATTCTTAAAAAATACGCTCATATCGAAAGAAAATTTCTGGTAACTGATGGCGTTTTCAGTATGGATGGAGATCTTGCGCCACTCAGTGAGATTGTTCCTCTCTGTGAAAGATATGGCGCTAAGATAATCGTTGATGACGCCCATGGGACTGGTCATATTGGCAAAAACGGGCGTGGTGTATGCGATCTGTTTGGAGTAACCGCGAAGGTTAGCATCATAACCGGTAGCTTGAGTAAAGGTCTGCCAGGCATTGGAGGCTTTGTCGCCACAGATAAAGAAACGGCGAAAATAATTCGAACTGCGGCCAGTCCTTATATATTTTCAGCATCAATACCACCTTCCGTATCTGCTTCAGTAATCAAGGCAGTCGAGATTCTTCAAGCTCATCCAGAAATATCTTGTGAACTTGAAGAGAAAACAAAATATTTCATAAAAAAACTTCGTTCATATGGCTTTGAATTATTGAATACGGAAAGCAGTATAGTGCCCATAGTCGTATACGAAGAGGATAAAGCATTCGATCTTACAAGGAAACTTCATGAGATAGGAGTTTATGTTAATCCAGTTGTTTATCCTGCCGTTGCTAAATCAAGAGCCAGAATAAGAATAAACTTAAGTGCAAATATTACTTATGATGAACTTAATTTTTGTATAGATGCTATTAGTTCTTGCGGAGTCGAACTGGGTCTAATCTCATCACCAGTGAGTGATAATTAACACCCGATAATGGATCTGGCGTATTGATTCGATAAACTCCATTGTTTTAAGTGGAGTTTCTTATACCTGTTGTTTCTGTCACCTGCCCTCATAGCCAGTCTTCAGAAATCGTTGTACGTAACGGAACATCTCGGGCAGGTCATCAGCGTTATTTGGGATCTGACGCTCAGTCGAACGAAAACTCACGTTAGGCTTTAAGCTTTTAGCGTAGGAAAATTTTCGTTTTGCAAGCTGACCCCATATTCCTCCCTATCGTATAATGCAGGTTGTGGCTGCTTGTGCTATTGGGAAAGTGTATACATCGCTCTCGGTGAGCCAGACTTTCTTGCGACCAAACTCAAAATGGCACCGTTATCTTCGCCAGTAACGTCACGGAGATATAAAGAAAATTTTGCTCCCTATGCCAGTAGCGCTGGCTAATGCGAAGCTGGCCGTTCCGGCAGATCCGAAAGAGTGGCTTGTCGAACGTAAAGCCCGACTTGCAGATGCCTTGAAACGTCTTGCCAAAGCAAACCGCAATGGAACTATACCCCATGGCACCATTATGGATGGAATTCTTCGAATAGATCGGTTAAAAGCGGATATTCCTGAAAATGCAGAAGCTCTGATTCTCGATCTGTATCGCCGGATGCCATCTGTACGAATCACAGATATATTGCTCGAGGTTGATGTAGCAACAGGATTTACAGATGCTTTTACTCATCTGAGAACGGGGCACCATGTACCGATCAGATCGGCCTGCTAAATGTATTGCTTGCAGAAGGCTTAAATCTTGGTCTGAGGAAAATGGCAGAAGCATCCAACACGCATGATTACTGGCAGCTTTCACGTCTTGCGCGCTGGCATGTCGAAAGTGAAGCGCTGGATCAGGCTCTGGCAATAGTTGTTGCGGCCACATTGCCCACATTGACTCCCGGCTTGGATACCGTGTTAATTCTGAGAACTGCAACGGCGGAAGGCGGTAAAAAAGCCTTTCAAGCTGCTCTCCTCCTCTGTTAAAAGCCAGAACTGTTTATCAGAGGTATGTTGGGTAATGTACTCAATCCGAAAATGGGCGTATTTTATGTCTCATTCTTGCTTCAATTTATTCCCCAAGGGCACTCACCCATTTTATGGACATTCAGTTTGGTGACAATCCATGTATTCCTTGGCACATTGTGGTCATTGTCACTGATTTATGCCACACGCCCTCTTTCCCATATATTACGCCGCGCAAGTGTCATTAAATGGATGAATCGCGCGACAGGTGGGTTATTTTTGTTTTTTGCGTTTAAATTGGCCTTGAGTAGTCGGCGATGATTTTGGGAAGTTAAAATGAGTATCTACCCAACAGATTCCGGGTTGCAGTCAACAAATATGCTATAATAGATATGGAGAGCATCACTTGGGCCGATTGGTATTATTGCTCTGATAAAAATATAGTAAATTAATGAATTTTTATTTTCTATATTGTAGTAAATGAGCAATGTGAAATAAATCTGATATTAAATAAAATTGATTGTGTTCATTTTTTTTAAAAAAAAGATATTTATATACTATTCCAATGCTTATTTGAATCCATCGGAAATCTAGGTGCTTTACTAAAAAATTACCGTTGATGATGGTGCCAGAGCATGAGTTGATATTTCATGATGAACTTGTTCCACCATTTTATGGTTTTACTATTATACGCATGGCATAAATCGGGAGACATTAAAATGACTGTTTCTTTATTTACCTTTAAAGCTTATTTTGTTGCTGGAAGGACCAAATCGACAGATAGGCTTTATGCCAATGGCAATCAGCAAGTTAAGATAGCTATTAATGTTGTAAAACAAATAGATGGAAAGGACACACCTTTAACTAACGGTCATGTATTAAATGGTTAGTTACT
>NZ_JACOII010000004.1:0-7160 GCF_016306625.1 Xenorhabdus lircayensis
GTGGCAATAACGGCAATAGACGTCAACTTTGACCATGCTTCATCCTTAAAAAGCCGGAAGCATATCACAGTAACTAACCATTTAATACATGACCCTAATTTCAGATATTTCCACACACCCAGGTATTAGGGGTTGTGGAATCTCACTAATCGAATGTGCAGTAAATTTATCTTACCAATTAGGGAAAAACGGTATAGTTCAACTTACTCCAATTGATGAAAGCGAGGGTTCTTATCAATATATAGGGTTTACTAAAATACAAACTCATAGGCTTGTCTTTATGGTTTTAAAGCCCGCTGAAAGCCTCAAATGGCGTTTAATAAATGGACGCTACCGTTTTTTGTGGAATGTATAATTAAATTCACCATAATATAAACAGAGAAAAAGACACTGATAGTGGTATTTATATAAAATATCGACAAGATACGTTCACTAAGAGTTCTAAATGAAAATTGAAGCTATTTTTGTTGTAAAAAGGTCTGATTCAATGCTTGAACAATCAGAAGTACCGATAACTTTGTCATACATTTCCGGCGATTTTGAATAACCGAGTGTTTTACGGTTCAATCGCTTAATTCGATTACGTAGAGTGAGATTTTCACGTTCGATACGTTGCGTGAAACTGTTTCCAATGCGTCGGTAACTTGTTGTAAGCTTTGACATTGTCTGTACACCAGAAAGCCACATTGAATCGAGCGAGTTTTTTCAATAATTTCTTGTGTGTTTTCTTGCTCCGTCTTCCGAAAGTATGAGCAATAATACGCTTCAGACGGGGTTCCCAAGCATACCATAACCCACGTTGTTGCTTTTTATTGCCAACAAAAGACCATATCCCGTCAACTTCGCAGATAAGCTGAATGTCCAAATTATCCAGAGAAAGCGTTGTTACACATCGTGGGCAGAGTTTTTTAGAGTGCGAACAACCGCATTAATGCTGATATGTAATGCCCGGGCGGTATTACGAATACCTGAACTATTCATTGCTAGATCAACGACTTGTTCTTTTATTCCAGCCTGACAGGCGCGATAGGAATAGTCGAGTTGGAAAGTGCGATTACAAGACAAACAGCGATAACGCTGATGGCCTCCTTTACCTGTACCATGCTTTTTAACCTCTTTTGTCTGATCACAAAATCGACATTTAACTTCAACCGTTGTCACTAAAATTCTCCCCATAAAAAATGGCTATTGTACCTGAAGAACAATGCTTTGAATACACGACCAAAAAATGGGTGTAGCACTATTATGAAAAGCCATTTACTTTCTCTCGTGATGAAGCCCAATATAAAAAACTCAAGTTATATGATGCATTTCGCCGTATTCGCAACTTTGTCTGTGTGGCAATATACCCCCATCACAGATCCTCATATCCGTATATGGCTCAAGCTAAATCCGAATCACATCACGTTAGAAGAAGGTTTCAGCCGAGATGTCACTAATATTGGTCATTGGGGAACAGGTAACGTTGAACTCATTGTTCACAATGAACACGATTTAAATAAAGCGAAGATGCTTCTTGATCAGGCTTATCAGGAGAATGAATGCTACGTGCGGTTCTTGAAGGTAAAGCTGACGCGTAACCATTGGCAGTGAAAAACCACAAAGTTGGCGTTCCGTATTTCAATCACGAGAAGATCTATTGACTGCTGCGTTCTGGACGCGGATTAAGTATTTATCCCCTACTGCCATGAATCTATTTCTCTCAACATCGCTGGGGCTAGATATTGCTAAGTATGGTGAATTTGAATTGTTTGATTTTTGGCCTAAATACTATTTTAGCGAGGAAGAAAAAACTTACGCCGAACCGGATGTCGTTATTGAGTTCAAACGTGCAGCACTGATTGTTGAAGTTAAACCGCCAATGGGTGGCAACCAACATATCACTCAATGGAAAAATAAAATCGATGCATACTTGCAAAGTGATAATGCAAAATCACATCTGTATTTTCTCGCACTGGGTAATCTCCCTAAAGCTGCTTCGAGTTGGTTGCAACAACTTGCCAGTGAATACCCTGATGTTCAAATAATTACCAAAGAATGGAAGGAGATTAAATATTTTCTCCAAACTCAACAATGGGTCTCTCCACAGGATCAATGTATCATTGATTATTGCCTAAAAGCGCTCACTTTTTATGGTATTCGAGATCCATTACCATCCTGGATAAATTTTGACAATTTTCTTGCCAAGAACATATTAGACATTTAGCCACATATGCTGCTTAAATTAGATAACTAAAGGAGTTATCTAATGGAATTGTTAAATAAATTTAGTCAAGTACGTCAGGCTCACCGTGTATGTACAGCATTTTATCAACATATGTTTCCTATGTTGAACCACATTGCTGAACGTTTGGATATGAAACTCATTCTTTGGGATACATGGAGTTTTAACAAACCGCCCCGTAAATCTGTTAATCCACTTACCACTGGAGCTGGGATTACCTGCCAATGATGGATGTGTCCTTTGTTTTTGGCAAACAAGTCAACGAGAAGGGAATGCCTAGCCAGCAGGATTTTGTATTAGATTTAAACTTGTTATAGACAGTGAGTTAGAAGCTGATACCAGAATTGAACAATACGGAAAAAATGTTGAGCCTAAGGCATATCAATTAAAAATAAATGTAGAAAAAACAGAGAGCCACCTCGAAATTTACTTATTTACCATTACCCAAAACAATAGTGATTACTCATCATTAGAAGAAATTTGGAATAACTATGACGGCTATCCAGAAGTAAATTCAAAGATCCAATCAGTAGAAAAAATACAAGGAATTGGTTTCAAACTTGATTTAAATCATATTGCTAATGATAATGGCGTGGAAATTATAATTGAAAAAATTAATCACCATCTGAGCAAATTAGGAATTCAGTATAAACAGGATATTTAACGATTTTTTGTCATCGCCATTTCATATTAAACGTGATCATTTAAGTAGTCATCAAATTCAATCATAAAACGGCTTGTTGAGATCCGACTGGAATATTTTACGTTTCTTAATGGCATGCCGAATAACAATGTCCTGTAATTCAATCGCATTGGTTATATAAATCACTTTCTTGATCTCGACAGAATACGCGAATAACATGGACCGATTGGCCCAGTTTTCTCGTCAATTGCGATTGATTTACAGGTAACTCTCATCCCACAGTTCAAGTGAAGATCTCCAGCTCCTGATATGTTGTGGTCTATAAATATGAAAAAGCACCGTGTTGCAGGCACTTATCTATTTGCTGCGTCCTTTCTTCCCATGTTCACCTTGAAAAGGTTTTCACACCGCTTATTCCATAGTCCCATATTTTTTAGAGTCTGTCTTGCGTCTTCTCTTTCTTGTATTGTTGGTAAACATACTTTACTTCCATGTATGTTCACTTTATATTCACCGAAAGCAACCACACGTAAATAATCAGGCCAGTTCCTATGCCACTGAAGTGAGATAATTATTCCATTTTTAAATTTTTTTGGGATTCTTCCCAAATTAAACAATAATGCCCCATCAAAATTATCAGATAACGGTTTTACTTTGTAAGGCGTTATGCTTAACGCATTTGGGTATTTTAACGATAATACCTCTATTATTTTACCTTTATTTAAACCACTCATAACTGTACATTATAAATTTGTTGTTTCTTATTAGTACTCAAAAACTAATATTATTCACTAATAGTTGTTAATCCTCAAGTAGTAAATAACAACTACCCAAAAAAACAATAACTGTAACTTCTCTGTCAAGGATTCCTTTATTTATAATTCATCCTCAAATAGAAAAATTAGCGTTCTCTCCTACAATTGTGCCAAGTTATAATTACTACAGACATAGGCGCTTTTCTCAACAGAGAATAAAATTGTAGGAAGCTTGAAATGATGCAGTTTCTCAACTTTTTGAATCATCAGTTAACATACTGATTTTTTTTGTGGTTATGGCTTTAGTGCTTAGGCAAAAGTTAAACGGTGCAAGTGACTTACATCAACATGCTTTTTGGCCTCTTGCAAGCTGTAATTCGCTTGTATTTTTAACCATGTTTCCGGTGTACTACCAATCACCACGGACAACTTCAAGGCCATTTCTGGTGTAACAGATGTATGTCCCGAGAGAAGCCTGCTAGCAGTTGAAGGTGCAATTTCCATTGCTTTAGCAAACTGCCGTAAACTTACATTCATTTCTTCCAGTGTTTCGGCAATGATTTCACCAGGATGTGCAGGGTTAGCCATTCGCATTAGTGATAATTCCAAGTTAAGAATTTCGGTATCACCATCTGTGAATTTAAATGTGATGCGCCAATTACCTGATACTTTGATTGACCAGATTTCCTTTTAATTCATGGAGATCGTAGCCAGGAAGATTGATAGATTCAATATCATCAGCTGAGTCAATAACGGTAAGTCGGTTTTTGATTCGCCTGACCAACGGTTGCTCTAACCCACTACTGTCATTTTTTAAGAAGAATTTTTTCAGTCCCTTATACTTGAAACTCTTAATCATGCTGATCATGTTCCTAACTGTGGAACAGTATAATGTATGTTCCATATTCCGCAACACCTTTACAGTGTTACCGATTGTTTAAGTTATTTCAGTCCAACCTATCACTCCGATTGATAAATAATCCTCTCTAAATTCAAAAATTGAATTTAGAGCCTATCCCAATAAGGGTTTTATTAAACCGGCGGTAGTTCACATGCTCTATAAATCCTGAATACAGTATGGTTACTGGACTTAGGTCCGATCGAAATCGCCACTGGTTTAATATAGTATAGTTAAGCCAGTCTTTCTGCTGTTCTCCATTTGGTGATGACCATGAGTAAGAAAACGACATCACAATGGCTCATTTCTGATGAGCTTTGGCAAAAGATGGAACCTTTACTGCCTGAGCATAAAACCCATCATCCTTTGGGATGCCATCGTCGCAGAGTCGATAACCGCGCCGCCATGAATTCTATCTTCTTTCTTCTTTGTGTTACGAACCGAGCGTCAGTGGAATGCCTTAAATGCCACGGGGATTTGTTCTTCAAGCAGCGCACATCGCCGTTTTCAGGAATGGCAAGCAGCCGGGGTATTTGAACGATTTTGGTAAAATGGGTGACTTGCCAGTGAAAAAGTGGGGGCCATTGGCTGGCGTAAATTATCTCTGGATGATTGCCTGACTAAGGCACCGCTTGCCGGGACAAAAAAACAGGCCTCAACCCGACAGACAGAGGAAAATAAGGCGTCAAAATAAGTCTCCTAACCGAGGGTAAAGGGTTACCTTTATCGGTTACAGTCGCTCCGGCGAACACTCATGATATCAAGTTGGCGATCGAGACACTGAATAATCTTGAGATAGGAAGACCGGGGCATCCTTTACCCCTTTAGTTTGTATGTAAGAGGTAAAAAAAGACGCTAAAGTTTGTACATAGTGAGTAACCATCTGTTTTATCTAGGAGTTTTAAAAAATACAGGAGGTAATTATCTTCCGTTGCAATGTAAAATTATCTTTTAAGGACAAACTCTTTCGTCCCTATAGGGTTTTTAACGAGCGGTCTTTACACAAATCTAAGACGAATAACATACTAAACAAATTATTTATATATCAATTAATTAAAAAATATCATTTCGCTACGAGTAAACTTTAATGTCTTTTTCGATCCTTACGTACAAACTTTATTGTTCCTACACACCAGACAGAAAAAGCACTTTCATTTAAGGCACTACCTGACTATTCAAAACTTACTGATAAAACTTTTCACCCTATTCATATCGTTATATTTTTATTTAAATTCATACAATTAACTGGTGATAACTTAAAATCAAACTCATCATCACTCTTCACCAAATCCCTCACTGAAAATGAGTGAAAAATGAACAAAGTGAACAGTTGTGAACACTTTTTCGTTTTTTTTTTGAGTAATGGCAGAAGTGAAAGAAATTATTCTTCTGGCTGGTCGTTCCTTGTCAGTCTAGGTAACCATTCATTGGCTGTTTCCATATTCAGGTTCATATTGCTGCCAATTCACTTGGCATATCCATGCCAAATCGGGTGATGGAAATAGGTTTATTCAGTTAGGACGTTGGAGTCCATTTGAAATGCTGCTTCAAAAAACATTTCAATGCCATTCCCCATATTGGTTTCCTCTAACATATCCATATGAATCCAAATTACAGAACTCAGCCCTACAGTTTCTGTTCCTTTATCATTAGAAGTGTTTTTCTTTAATATAACCTTCACTTAGTACCCCAGATAACCGTTAATTAAATTATTCATTGTAAATATGAATAATAAAAGCATAACATGAATTCAAGGAAAAATATTATTACCGTTATATTTGTATTTATAATATTTTTACTTCCGGTTTTATCTATTATCAGCTGCGAAGGCTGGAGCACCTCGGATGGTCAAGTCAAAAGTTGTGTTTTAAATTTAGGCATAATCAAATATCACTCAATTTTTTATTATTTTCTTTTATTTATCAGGGCAATATCAATGGTCACTCCTCTCTTTGTATACTTTATCATTGGCCTGTTTATCATATTACTCTGCCGCTATGCGTATGATCACGGTACTGTACTGGTAACCATTAACTGGATATATGCATGTAGTTGGGATAAACCATCCTGCTACCTGTCTACATTCATTCTGCGATATTCAATTACCGATATATTTTTCCTTCCAACAAAAATAACGTCTTATTAGGCAAGTTTGATTCGGTATCATGCATAAATACTTTTCTCTGTCTGTAATCCCGTCACGACCAAAATTCCTACCATAACGACAACGACATTTCCGGAAATCCTGTAGCAACAGTGAACATGTTTCAATTCAAATGAAATATTCCATCAAAAAGCCTTAATAAGATGATTCTCCATAGATGCATCATCAAAAAAAATATTACCGCTTGAGAAAAAACGCCCTCATCACACATGAATAGCTATCATATTGTTTTTATTAAATAAAAAATCAAAATTAAGCAAGGGAAACGACTTATTTTCAGAATATTCAAAAGTGCGAGTGAAACCCGATTGTAGGAAAATTAAAGGTCTATTCAGTGGAAAAAATGATGATAAGTGATATTTTTAATGAAAACTTGGTAAATTACCGTTAATTACACCGATGAATGTTAAGATCTCTTTATATAAGCCAAATCAATAAAATTTTATTAAAAAACAAAACATTTTATACCAAACTGT
>NZ_JACOII010000004.1:7320-49773 GCF_016306625.1 Xenorhabdus lircayensis
ACAGTTTGGTATATTTTGTCCAGTTTATAACCTCAAAAAAGTCATCAATAAGAACAATATATGTCAATTAATATAAGATTAGACATAAACTTATTATTATTTGCAGATTTATCTTATTGAATTACTTTAAAATCATTAAAAATCAATAAAGTAAATATTTTAATTATATAAAAACCCATAAGGTAAATATTAGGAGAATATTAGTTACCCCTCATGTAAGGAGAACAAAAATACTGTTTAACCTACAGCGATAAAGCAGCCGCAAACGCGGGAGTAACGACAAAACAGAGAAACGTAATTCGTATCATGGAAGAACACACCTTGCCTCGGTGAGGGGCTGTTTTTTTACAAAACGTTAATAAAAAAAGTCATGTCATTAAAAAAACAAGGCGCATGTCAGAAAACACAACGGCGAATCAGGTAGTAACAATAGGCATACCATGAACGGTAGTGAATCCGTCAAGGCAGGCTCTATTTTACGAGCAACGGGCGGGGCGAGAATCCAACTATTTTCAAGCCCTAGGCAATTATCCTGATGACGCCATAACTTACTGATTAAAAAAATAAAGGATAGGATATGGAAGAAGCGAACCTATTAGTCGGACAACGTATTCAGGCCAAAAGGAAAGAGCTGGGGATGACAGCAACAGCATTGGCAAAGCAAATTGGTATTAGCCAGCAACAACTTTCACGTTACGAAAGGGGTACAAACCGAATTAATTTAACCCATCTTGTTGAGATTGTAGGGCTGTTGAGTACCGACATCAGTTGGTTTTTTGAAGATTGTTTTATGAGTAAAAAAGAAGACAACACCGTTAATAAACTCACGGATCAATATATTCCCATTGCTGAAACAATTATAGGGAAAAATGGTTGTTAAAGGTCAAGATAAACTCGTCAGAAGCCTAAGTGAAACTGGTTTCATTTATCAAGTTTAAGGCTTCTGACTCTTGTTAGATAGTATCCCTGCAATATGTATTTTTTATCACATCCATTTTATTCTTGCGTGTGATCCACTACCCCAACGACACCCACGACAAATCGTTTGATGATCAAGAGTTCTTCTGCCGAGTAGTTTTCCAGCATTTGCAACCATTTTGCTTCTGCTTGCTGATGCAGCTTTTCATGGGCAGCAAAAATCCGCTTTCCTTTAATAGATAAACTGAAATAAGTCTCTTTCTGGTTATCCACCATTTTTAACTTCTCAACGATAGAACGCTGAAGAAGTTTTGCACAAATTTTCGAGATCGCGCCCTTGGTCATTTTCATCGCTTGGCTGATACTCGTGATATTTAACAACCCCGCTGCCCCAATACACTGAATAACATGTAATTCAGACAGTGAGTAACCACTGATGCCGTATTCACGGAGTGTCTCTTCATCATGTCCTTGCTTAACACTGTCTCTCAAGTGTATCAGGTGGTTAACGGCAGCAAGGATCTCACATTGGCAAACTTTACGGTTAAACATTCACTACTTTTTCCAAATCGTTATTTCCAAGGAAAGTATTTTTGACATCATCGCAAAGAAAAGGAAAAAAGATCTTTATAAAATCCACCAATTTATTAATCTCCATTTTGTTTCCAAGGAAATAAAATGGAGAAAAAAGATGAATAAACGTATTTCAATTCGCAATGTAAAAATGATTTTCTATCTGGTGTGCTTCAGCGCCCTTTTAGGCTCTCTGGCACAAAATATCTATACTCCCGTTATTCCTACCATAAAAGAGTTATTCAATACTTCCCTACCCTTGGTAAATCTCACCGTATCAGCATTCACATTTGTTTTAGCTGTTATGCAAATCGTGTATGGCCCACTCGCTGACAGTAAAGGCCGAAAAGCTATTCTACTACCTGCCCTTGCTATCTCCGTTATCGGTTCTGTTGGATGTACCATGACTTCCGATATTTATTGGCTGATTTTCTTTCGAATAGTGCAAGCTATTGGCGTTGCCGCCATTCCAGTTATTGTCGTTATATCCTGAAAATCAAATCAGGCAGGCAGGCAGTAAAAAACATTAGATACAGAATAAAATACGGGTATATTGGGTAGTATTTTGTTCAAAACATGGTGTGATGTGCTACTGATATATAGCGGGATTAATTTTTAACTCGGAAGATTCACCCAGTTAAAAATATTTAATCAAAAATTTTCCATAAAGAAAGATAATTCACTATTTTAAGTTAACTTAATTCATACAGTGGATTATGTGAGATAAGCCAGTAAGCAATTTATCTTTTTTCAGTGAATCCCCAAATGCATTACTATTTGCGTTTAACACAGAACATGATGCAATGTTCTACGCATAACTCAGCACATCATCGTAGAGCCAACATATGAAATTAACCATCATACAAATTACGGTGTTATCCCCGCAGGATAGAATTGATTTGGCAAAAATTTGGCCTGAACAAGATGAGCAAGAGTGGGATGTACTGCCAGAAAGCGATCGAAAACTGTTTGTTGCACAGTTTAATGGCAGGCTGCTGGCTGCGGTCAAAGTCACTATTAACCCATCAATCGGCATTCTTGAAGATTTTTGTGTGCGGGAAATCACTCGTCGGCGCGGTGTTGGTTCTTATCTGCTGGAGCAGATTAAAGCCGCTTTTTCCGATATCAAACGCTGGGAATGGAGCCTGAATCATTTTCCTGAAGCTCACGCGCCAGATTTGCGTGGTTTTATGGATGCCAATACTTTTCATTATGATGCACGTCTGAATAGCTATTATTTGGATCTATAACCTATCTGGTACGCTGGATAGGCTGGCGTAATACAGTTTTCAGTTTTCCTGACGAAAGGGATTCAAAAATAGCCTAGCATGCTATTTAATGAGACATAGCCCAAACCGCCGCAACATTACGTGCCGTTACCCGCAGGTTTTCGGCACCATTGGCAAGAGCATCTGAAAGGGAACAAGCTTCCGGTACGATGGAAAATACGGCATCCAGCCCATGTTGATGCACGACATGATAATCTCGGCTCATTCCCCCAACCAAAGCGATGGAAGGGATGCCAAACTTTTTGGCAACGCGGGCAACGCCGATGGGGGTTTTGCCATGTAAGGTCTGGCTATCTATGCGACCTTCCCCCGTAATGACCAGATCCGCTCCCTGAACAGCCTCTTCCAGTTTCAAGGTATCAATAACAATCTCAATACCTGACTGTAGCTTCGCCCCCAAACATCCCAGTAAGGAAGCGCCCATTCCACCAGCCGCTCCAGCACCTGCTTCATCAATCACGCTTTTTCCCGTTAGGGATTCCATTTTCATTCCATAATGACGCAAGGCAGAATCAAGCGCTTTAACCATCTCCGGTGTCGCCCCTTTTTGTGGGCCAAACACCGCTGATGCTCCCAATTCTCCACAGAGTGGATTATTCACATCACAAGCCACGGTAAGTTCAATTTGACTGAGACGAGGGTCAAGACCTGTTAGGTCGATGCTTTCCAATCGGGTTAAGGCTGCGCCGCCAAATGGCAGAATGCGCCCGTCTCCATCCGATAAATTCGCGCCAAGTGCTTGCATCATGCCCGCACCACCATCATTGGTCGCACTGCCTCCAATGCCTAAAATCAGTTTTTGCGCGCCATGTTCCAGCGCAGACAGAATGAGTTCTCCTGTTCCATAGCTCGTCGTTACCAGAGGATTGCGCTGTTCCAAAGGCACCAAGTGCAAACCAGAAGCGGCGGCCATTTCAATCACCGCAGTTTCCCCCTCTCCCAGTAGACCGAAAAATGCCTCAACGGGCTGCCCCAAGGGATCGGTGACTGTACATGAGATACATTTTCCCCCCGTCGCAGCAACCAGCGATTCCACCGTCCCTTCTCCTCCATCTGCCATGGGCAACTTGATGTAATCCGCCTGCGGGAGAATTTCCTGAAATCCCTGCTCTATCGCTTGTGCCACTTGCAAGGCACTCAGACTCTCCTTAAATGAATCAGGGGCAATCACAATTTTCATAACGGGTTCCTCTATTCTTTGATGCATATTCTCTGACATCTCTAGCCAGCAAAGCCTAACACTCCAAAGATTAAAGTTGAGGTGAAGGCAATGGTAAAACCAATCAATGTTTCGTAGGGAAGCAGCTTCAAACGTTCATGTACCTGCATATGCACACTGCCTCCTGTAGCATGGAAAAAACTGCCATGCGGTAAATGGTCAAGTACGATTGCACCTGCATGAACCATCGCGGCTCCCGCCAAGGCGCTGATGCCTAAATCGATCAATGTAGGCGCAAATACCGCAGATGCAACCGCAGTACCTGCCGTTGTGGATGCTGTCGTCATTGACATCAAGGCACCCGAAATCGGGGCCAACAGGTATGAAGGCAAGCCAGAAGCCGTAATGCTCTGAATCAGCATATTTTTAAGCTCAGAATTTGCAATAATTCCGGCGAGTGTTCCTGTTCCCAATAACATGATGGCGATGGGTGACATGCGATTTAGGCCAGAAATGATAAATTTATTCGATTGACGCCAGTGCCCCATGATCACCGCGCCAGCAAGCCCTCCCACCGGCAATGCAATCAAGGGATCAATGGTGATATTGGCAATCGGACGTAGTGCCAGCAGCAAAATGGTAATAACTGGAGCGGAAATTGCCGCCATAAAAGAGGGAAATGTTGCCTGTCCTGTGAGTGTCAGTTCTTCATTTCTGACTTTATACCCCCGATTTATCAGGCGACTTGAAAGATAGTAAGCCATCACTAACCCGAATAGCCCGGGAATAATACCCGCAGCCATCAGAGATGTCAGGGGGACATGAAATCCCTCCGACGCTGCAATGGTATTCGGATTGGGGGACATGACGTTTCCCGCTTTACCACCGCCAATCATCGCAAGCAAAATCGCCATTTTCGATAAATCAGCACGATGCGCAATCGCCAGTGCAATTGGAGCCACAGTAATCACGGCTACATCAATAAATACTCCCACAGCCGTCAGCAACATGGTCGCCAGCGCCAAGGCCAATAGTGCTCGCTTTTCTCCTGCCTTGCGCACAATCGTTTCTGCTATGGTGTTTGCTGCTCCAGATTCAATCAATACTCCCGCCAATACACCTGCCGCCAGTATGCGTAAAACAGCATTCGTCATGCTTTGCGCACCCGTGACCATCAAACTCACGGTCTGAATTAAATCCGCTCCACCAATCAAGCCGCCCATCAATGCGCCAATCATCATGCCATAGACAGGAGGCACTTTACGCAGTATCAGCACAATCGCGACAACCAGTGCAATAATGGCTCCCAAAGCAGAAACTGTCGTCATTTTCTTCTATCCCCATTCGCCTCATGATTATTATCTGAAACCACTATGGGTTAACACTTACCCTCGCTTAACTGCTCATCTCCATCTCGCAGACATAAAAAAAGCGATAAACAAATTATCGCCTTTTAGCATTAAGAGTATGGGAGATTACGCTTCAATAGCCAGTCGCAATTTCTTCATTGCATTTTTTTCTAGCTGCCGAACACGTTCGGCGGATACACCGTATTTATCCGCCAGTTCCTGCAAGGTGGTTTTATTGTCATCATCCAACCAACGGGCACGAATGATGTATTGGCTACGCTCATCAAGCCCTTCCATCGCTACAGAAAGTTTATCCGCAGCGTGGTTTTCCCAGTTATCTTCTTCAATGCCATCAGCAAAGTCAGAAGCCTTATCTTGCAAATAGAGCACCGGGGCCACGGGTTGACTATCATGATTGTCATCATCAGAAGACATATCAAATGCCATATCCTGCGCTGACATACGGGATTCCATCTCTCGGACGTCTTTGCTGGTCACGCCCAATTCTTGGGCGACCATCTCAACTTCATCCTGATTGAACCATCCCAGACGTTGTTTAGCCTTACGCAAATTAAAGAACAGCTTGCGCTGGGCTTTTGTCGTTGCAACTTTCACAATACGCCAATTACGCAATACGTATTCATGGATTTCTGCCTTAATCCAGTGAACAGCAAAAGAAACCAAACGCACGCCCACTTCTGGATTAAATCGACGAACCGCTTTCATCAGGCCAATATTTCCTTCCTGAATTAAATCCGCCTGCGGTAAACCATAACCGGCATAACTGCGAGCAACATGAACAACGAAGCGCAGGTGAGAAAGAATCAGCTTTTTCGCTGCATCCAGATCTCCCTGGTAATGCAGCCTTTCTGCCAGTTCCCTCTCTTCCTCTGCGGTGAGCATAGGATAAGCATTGGAGGCACGGATGTATCCTTCCAAACTACCTTGTGGAACTAATGCCAAAGTTTGCATTTCTTTTGTCATTCAAATTCTCTCAAAATCAGATCCAAATTGATGGCCTTTTAATTGCCTGAATGAACCAATAGGTTTATTTAAGCCATAGATACGTCTATTTTACCATCGTAGAGATCATATTCAAATCATCTAAATTGTATGAATATCGATACAAATCTGTAACTGTGATTTCGGCAACGCTTAAGCCCAAAAGTTCACATGAAAACCCGCAACTACCTTTACTCCGGCCTAAAACGACGTAAATGCTGAATTGTCGCAAACCACGCAGCAATCCAACCAATCATTCCAGAAATAAGTACCAACAACAGTGATTCATCCCATCCCAAGCCATGCAGTTTAAAGCTCGTCCCAAAGACACTCGCCACTTCTGTGACCACATTGGAAAGTTTCCATACCAGCAGGGACGAGAGGCTTAAGGAAAAAATCGCGCCTAAACTGCCCAGCAAGGCTCCACCATTAAGGAAAGGACGCAGAATAAAACCATCCGTCGCCCCAATCAGTTTCATGACATTAATCGTCTCACGCCGGCTAAAGATGCTCAACCGGACACTGTTACCAATAACCAAAAGCAGCGCAACTACCATCAAGATGCCTATCACGGCGGCAATCCGGCCAATAAGCGTAGTCAAAGCGGTCAAGCGGGCGAACCAGCTGTCATCCATTCTGACTTCTTCAATACCTTTAATCTGGGCAACCTGATCACGCAATGTCGTTAATGTTTGCGGGTCTTGGGAATTCAATTTAGGAGAAACAATGGCAACCGCTGGCAGAGGATTTTCTTCCAACAGATCCAAGGCACTGGCAAATCCCGACCATGCACGAAATTCGTTTACGGCTTCTTCACGGGAGAGATAATTCACCGATTTCACGTCATCCATGCCTTTCAGCTGATCAATCACCTGTTTGGCGCTGTTGTCATTCAGTGACTTATCCAAATAGACCGTAAGCTGTGGGATGGGATACCACTGTACCACCGCCTGATTAACGTTTTTCCAAACGATATAAAACACGCTCGGCAAGGTCAGGGAAATGGCAATCACCATAATGGTCAGCAGCGTTGCCAGCGGCTGGCGTAACATATCTGACAGGGTACTTTTCCACGCATAACGCCACTGTACACGCCATCCCCCTTTCAATGATTTGGATTTGGACTTGGATTTTGGGGGCTGCGTTTTCTTCGTTGAATGACGGACATTCTTAGCCATGATGCCCTCCTTGCATACGTCCCTGATTCAGGGTCAGGATGCGGTAATTTCTTCGTTCAATGAGAGCAATATCATGGGTAGCCATCAGAACCGTCACGCCAACTCGGTTAAATTCTTCAAACAGGCGCATGATCCCCTCAGATAATTCACCATCCAGATTTCCCGTCGGCTCATCTGCCAGCAGAACAGTTGGCTTGTTCACCACAGCGCGGGCAATACCAACGCGCTGTTGTTCTCCACCGGAAAGCTGAATGGGGAAATTTTTCGCTTTGTCCAGCAAGCCGACCTTATCCAGCGCCGCAGATACCCGTCTGCGAATGTCTTCAGCACTTGCCCCTGAGATGATCAACGGCATGGCGACGTTCTCGTATACCGTGCGATCCAACAACAGGTGATGATCCTGAAAAATCATGCCGATCTGACGACGCAGAAAAGGAATCTCACGGGATTTTAGGCGGCGAATGTCATGACCAGAAAACCAGATGTGACCTGCGCTAGGACGCTCAATACCACAGATAAGTTTCAAAAGCGTACTTTTACCGGCCCCTGAATGACCGGTTAAAAATGCCATTTCTCCTGGAAGTAGATGAAAATCCACCCCTTGCAGCGCCTGCCGCCCTCCCAGATAGGCTTTACTGACCTGTTCAAAGCGAATCATCGATAGTTAATCCTCTCGGGCAAAAAGAGCCTCAATAAAATCATCTGCCTTAAATGGACGGAGATCTTCAATGCCTTCCCCTACGCCAATGTAGCGGATTGGGATCTCAAATTGGTCGGCAATAGCGAAAATAACCCCCCCTTTCGCAGTACCATCCAATTTAGTCAGTGCAATACCCGTCAATCCCACAGCTTCATGGAATAGTTTAGCCTGACTTACTGCGTTTTGACCTGTGCTGGCATCCAGTGTCAGCATAATTTCATGTGGTGCGTCTTCGTCCAGTTTTTTCATCACTCGAACGATTTTCTTCAGTTCTTCCATCAGATGGGATTTATTCTGCAAGCGCCCAGCGGTATCCGCAATCAGGACATCAATGCCTTTGGCCTTGGCTGACTGGATGGCATCAAAAATCACTGAGGCTGGATCTGCCCCTGTATGTTGGGCAATCACAGGGATTTTGTTGCGATCTCCCCAAACCTGCAACTGTTCGACTGCTGCTGCACGGAAAGTATCCCCTGCCGCCAGCATGACGGATTTGCCCTGAGAATGGTATTGGCGCGCTAATTTACCAATAGTTGTCGTTTTGCCGACGCCATTCACTCCCACCATCAGGATGACGTAAGGAGATTTACCTTCAATCTCCAGCGGCTTATCAACTTTCGCCAGAATGTCTGACATCTCTTCTTTCAGCTTAGAGTAAAGTGCTTCCGCATCTTTCAATTCCTTGCGGCTGGCATGAGCTGTCAGGCTAGTAATAATCTTACGGGTCGTTTCGACACCCACATCCGCAATCAGTAACTGTTCTTCCAGTTCTTCAAACAGATCATCATCAATTTTCTTGCCACGGAATAAGCCCAAAAAGCCGGAACCAAGGTTCTGACGGGTTTTGACCAGACTACGTTTCAAACGAGCAAAAAACCCTTCTTTGGTTGGGCGCTCTTGTTCTTTCGGTAATGCCGCTTGTTCCTCGGCCTGACGGGCAGCTTCTTCCGCTAAACGCTGCTGCTCCGCGGCTTCTGCTTCACGACGGGCAGCTTCTTCCGCTAAACGCTGCTGCTCCGCGGCTTCTGCTTCACGACGGGCGGCTTCTTCCGCTAAACGCTGCTGCTCCGCGGCTTCTGCTTCACGACGGGCGGCTTCCTCCGCTAAACACTGCTGCTCCTCAGCTAATTTTTCTTGTTCAACTTGTTCTTCTTGCTGTTTCTTATCTTGACGACCAAGTCCAAACCAAGAGAAGAAACCTTTTTTTTTCTCTTTTGCCATCGGCCACTACACTCCTCGCGGTTAATTATGGCGTTATCAACAAATATGCCCACTGAGATAGGTTCTAACGGTGATAAAATCCAGTCTAACATTTTCATCACACCACAACACATATCTATCGAGGATTTCGTGGTAAATTAATCAATGGGTTTCTTCATTTTCACTCACTTTTTGTCTCCGCCAGATATTATTTAATAGCATCGGATGACAAATGCTTAAGTTATGTAAATTATGACTAAAAAACCACAGCGCGCATCTTTGGGACAAATCCGTATTATCGGCGGAAAATGGCGCGGGAGAAAATTGCCAGTTCCTGATAGTGACGGGCTACGTCCAACGACGGATAGAGTCCGTGAAACGCTATTTAACTGGCTCATGCCAACGATTCAGGGAGCCCGTTGTCTGGATTGTTTTTCAGGCAGTGGAGCACTCGGATTTGAGGCTTTGTCACGCTATGCAAGCCACGCTACCTTAATTGAATATGATAGCAATGTGGCGAAACAACTATCGGCTAATTTAGCCTTGCTGAAAGCTGAAAATGCCAATGTAGTGCAAGGTAATGCTCTACAATACCTCAATGGGGCAGGTACGCCATTTAACGTGATTTTCCTTGATCCTCCATTCCGCAAGGGCATGCTCACTGAAGCAATCCGTTTATTGGAAGCCAATGGCTGGCTAGCAGAAGAAAGCTGGATTTATGTTGAAGCAGAATCAGAATCTTCTGCGACGGAAGTTCCTTCAAACTGGCAACTGCATAGGGAAAAAGCTGCTGGACAAGTTGCTTATCGATTGTATATTCGCCACCAGACATTTGGTGTCTGACCTGCTTAAACACGATTTTGGAGTCAATGATGTTTATTCAATTAGGAAGAGTTATCATGTTTTTCGTTTGGGGAATCATGATTTTAAATTTGTTTCACCCCTTCCCTAAGCCATTGAGATACTTCATGGATATTGCCATGGTGTTCACGGTAGTAATGCATGCGTTTCAGTTATTGCTGCTGAAAAACTCCCAACCTAAAGATCAAAAACTATCTGGTTTTCTCCAGACTAAAATCTTCTTTTTCGGTGTCTTTGAGTTATTGGCCTGGCAGAAAAAGCAACAACGGGAGAAAAAATAACTCTCCACACCACCTATCCATTTTGTTTCCTTCCCATTGGAAATAAAGCAAATCTCGTCAATGAGTAATCCCGTTAATTACTCATTGACGTTCCTTGCTTTTGATAATAAAACGTTACTCGTTCGTTAATAACACTTTAATATTGCACTCTCCGCACCAACCCCATCATAAATAGTCATGCCTGCTCAAACGGGCGTTGAACATTAAGGAAAGGAAAAGTATGAGTTGGCCATTTCTTGCTGTGTTTTTCTCTGGATGGTTATATATTGATGCCGCCTATCGTGGCACCAACTGGCAGCAATGGGTTTTCCGCCCAGTCACAATGCTGCTTCTGTTATTGTGGGCATGCCAAGCACCTAATCTTGGGGTTTCAGGCTACTTAATCATCGCGGGTCTTCTCACTGCTTTGCTCTCTGATTCGATCCGTATGCTCCCTAGTAAGTATTTACTCTTCTCATTCATCACGCTCTTCCTGAGTTACTTGTTATACACCATCAGTTTTGCCTTACATATGGGCTTCAGTTTCTTCTTCCCACTTCCACTGAGCTTGCTGGTCATTGGTATTGTGATCATGCTCGTTGTCTGGACTCGTCTTGATAGTATGCGTTGGCGGGTGATAGATAGTCTTCTTATGGCACTGCTGATGGTTTGGGTCGCCGGGGAACAATATTTTATGCTCAGTAATGAAAACCGCTTTTCTGCCATGGCTGGCGCTACCCTGTTACTCCTTGCACATAGCATCAGCATTATTGACCGGTATCGCTTCTCCTTTAAGTTATCAAAAGCGATTATCGCAGCCTGTGGTTTTATCGGGCACTTTTTGATTATTCGTTCACTGTTCCTGTAATTGATCCCATCCCTATTGGGTAAGAGCCTGAGGATCAAATAACACAAAGAGGGAGGACGTTGATGATGATAATCCATCTTAGATAGCACAAATCATCAAAATAATTCCTCTTATTGGATTTGACTCTGGAGTTCACTCCAGAGTGTAGAGTTAATCTTAACTAACCAGAATTAACTCTATTTGAGAGGTCGCCTATGTTCTCCACAGCCAAAAAACATGAGCAATCACAGCACGATTATTTGTCTTCCCAGAAGGAAGAGCATCACGATACTGCCGAGAATGTAAGTGATCATTCACATGCTCCTCATGATACATGCCATGAGCACTCTCACGGCAAAACACACACTCATGAACATGCTCATGAGCATGGTGGAACACATTGTTCACACGACCATGCACATGCCATACAGGACACGACTCCCTTTGAGCTAACAGCTAACCAGCGTTTTAATTGGATTATCCATGGAATGGATTGCCCAAGCTGCGCAGGAAAAATCGAGAATGCCGTAAAAAAACTCCCAGAAGCTAAACAGGTCAAGGTACTATTTACAACAGAGAAACTGGTGGTCGATTCTGACGTTGATATTCGTGCCGCCGTCGAGCACGCGGTAAAGCAAGCTGGCTTTGAAATAAAGGAGACGGATTCAGTATCCAAACTACCTCCAGCAGTCAGTCACTGGAAAACATTTTCCCCTATTCTTATTCTCACCGCCTTGATGTTCATCAGTTGGGGAGTATCAAAAGTCAATGCTCCCGCGGGGCAAATTGCTTTCATCATTACCACGCTAATTGGGCTATATCCAGTTGCGACCAAAGCTTTCAAACTAATTCGTTCAGGCACGCCATTTGCCATCGAGACTTTGATGAGTGTCGCTGCCATCGGTGCCTTGTTCATTGATGCCACAGCAGAAGCCGCAATGGTCATTCTGTTGTTCAAGTTAGGGGAAGTTTTGGAATCCTACGCCGCCGGACGTGCCCGTCGTGGCGTCAGTGCCTTGATGGCATTGGTTCCTGACCAAGCCTTGCTGGTGAAGGAAGGGAAGAAGACAATCGTATCAGCGGCTGACCTGCGCCCTGGTGATATCATTGAGGTAGCCCCAGGCGCCCGTTTACCCACCGATGCCAAACTACTCAGTCCGTTCGCTAGTTTCGATGAAAGCGCCCTGACAGGTGAATCTATTCCCGTTGAACGGCATCAGGGAGAAAAAGTCGCCGCAGGTTGTCTTTCTGTCGATAGTGCTGTGCAGATGAAGGTGATCTCTGAACCCGGACACAACGCGATTGACCGCATTCTTCAATTGATTGAAGAAGCAGAAGAATGTCGTGCGCCAATTGAGCGTTTTATCGATCGGTTCAGCCGCATCTATACTCCGCTGATTATCTTGTTCTCTGCGCTCGTGGTACTGATCCCTCCGCTGTTCTTTGCCGGATCGTGGGAAACTTGGATCTACCGTGCCCTGACCCTACTGTTGATCGGTTGCCCTTGCGCACTAGTCATCTCGACCCCTGCCGCAATAACTTCCGCACTGGCAGCTGCGACCCGTCGAGGCTCTCTAATCAAGGGGGGAGCAGCATTAGAGCAACTTGGGGCAGTGACCACAATTGCATTGGATAAAACTGGCACACTGACCGAAGGCAAACCACAGGTGACTGAGATTGAGCCAGTGGGAAACACCCGTGCTGAAACCTTACTGGCACTGGCTGGTGCTGTAGAAAGTGGCTCTCATCATCCATTAGCAAAAGCTATCCTTAACGCCGCAGAAAATAAAGGAGTGACAATTGTTGAGGCTGAACACCGCAAAGCACTGGCAGGGATCGGAGTTGAAGGTCAATTGTCAGGGCAGAGAATTCTAGTCTCCTCCCCTGGACGCTTGCCGGAAAATACCTTGTCTGCGGAATGGAAACAGAGAGTCACGGAATTGGAAAGCAGCGGCAAAACTGCGGTTGCTGTTATGCAGGGCAAGCAATTTATGGGTTTGATTGCCATGCAAGATACCTTGCGCCAGGATGCCATTGATGCTATCCGTCTTTTGAAAAAACAAGGGGTTGAGGCAGTCATGCTGACTGGCGACAATCCCCGTGCTGCGGCAGCTATTGCGAACCAATTAGGCATTGATTATCGCGCAGGATTGTTACCAGAAGATAAAGTCAAAGCGGTGACTGAGTTGAATAAAAAACACCGCACCATGATGGTTGGTGATGGCATCAACGATGCTCCAGCCATGAAAGCAGCCAGTATCGGGGTTGCCATGGGCAGCGGTACTGATGTTGCATTAGAAACAGCCGACGCCGCCCTAACGCATAATCGGCTGACGGGTTTAGCTGAAATTATTGCACTGTCTCGCACAACCCATTACAACATCCGTCAGAATATCACCATTGCGTTAGGCTTAAAGGCGATATTCCTTATCACCAGTCTATTGGGTATCACGGGGCTATGGATGGCGGTTCTGGCTGATTCAGGCGCCACTGCACTAGTCACTGCAAACGCAGTCCGACTGCTGAGAACTAAGTCGCAGAAGTGATGAATTGAGAATAATGAAAAGTAACAAGGAAAGGTAACAAACTGAAAAGGTGCGTACTCCGCACCTTTTCAAAATTACAATTACTCAAGATTGCTATTAAGGAAAAAGGAAATACGGCATTCAGCGAGGTGATAAATTGTGACTAAATGCCATACTTAAAGCCTAGCACGACTCCTTTTTTCTGCCAGTCAATTACACGTTATTTTCTCAACTAAACAGTATGTTCGCTTTTTCTGAGTAGATACCGATAAGGAGTTTGCCCCGTCTCCTGTGCAATCAACGCATGATCCATAAAACGACAGAAACCCGGAATATCGCGGGTCGTTGCCGGATCATCAGCAATGATCAATAACGTCTGGCCAGCACTCATATGGCGAACTGTCTTACGTACCATCATTACTGGCTCTGGGCAGCGTAACCCCAACGTATCAAGCGTTTTGTCGGGATTAGCGAAAACATCGGACATAACAATCTCTGTAGGTTCAAACAATCTATAGCGGTGGATTATATTACAAAATATCGTCAACTACCGTACTTTACTTTTATTGAACAACCCGCGTATGATCTGTTTCGCCTGATTTTCAGGCGCGTTTATTTTCTGGGTTCCCTCACCCCATTCACCAAAAAGGTACAATATGTTCCAATTGACCTCGCAGCAGCGAGCCACGGCGTTGTTCTGGCTTTCGCTCTTCCACATTCTTATCATCACTTCCAGTAACTATCTGGTGCAATTACCTATCTCCATTTTTGGTTTTCATACCACTTGGGGGGCATTTACATTTCCTTTTATCTTTTTGGCAACCGATCTGACTGTGCGTATTTACGGTGCTCCATTGGCTCGCCGGATCATTATCTCCGTCATGCTTCCCGCGTTGTTGATCTCTTATCTGGTTTCAGCTCTGTTTTTTCAGGGAACATGGCAGGGATTCGGAACATTGGGAACCTTTAATTTGTTTGTAGCCCGCATTGCGGCAGCCAGCTTTATGGCCTATGTACTCGGCCAGATATTGGATGTCGGAGTCTTCAATCGTCTGCGCCAAAAACGCCGCTGGTGGATAGCTCCGGCTGCCGCCATGTTTTTCGGTAATATGTTCGATACGCTGGCCTTTTTCTTTATCGCGTTTTACCACAGCACTGATACGTTCATGGCAACCCATTGGGTCGAAATTGCCTTAGTGGATTATGCGTTCAAGCTGTTTATCTGTATGCTTTTCTTCCTCCCAGCCTATGGCATCCTGTTGAATTTAATCCTGAAATACTTTTTTGCTCAACCAGTAGATAAAACGCTGCTCAAAGTTCATTAAAAAGAAAATAGCACCCTGAACCAATCAGGGTGCCAATTGTTCAGTCATTTTTACCTCTCGAATCACGCATTTCCTGCTTTTACTCATAACCTCTCTGTATATTTTGCCGTATAGTGTTGGCGGACAGGCAAACACATCCAACTGCCTGCCCAGGCCAGTATTGTGACACTCCATGCTTAGTTTCCAGTGAAGAAGGAATATTTCTTATGCTGAAAGTGATCCAGTCTCCATCCAAATATATCCAAGGGCCAGATGCGTTATCTCACATTGGTCGATACACCAAAATGCTTGCTGACCACGTCTTCGTGATTGCTGATAATTTCGTCATGAGCCTTATTGGGGATATCGTCAGCAAAAGCCTAGAAGAACATGAAGTTACCAGTCACTTCGAAATCTTTAACGGTGAGTGCAGCCGTGGTGAAATCCAACGCCTATCCGACATTCTGATAAGTAATCAATGTCAGGCCGTCATCGGGATTGGGGGTGGCAAAACCCTTGATACCGCCAAGGCTGTGGCACACGAATCCAAAATACCCGTGATTATTTCTCCTACCCTTGCTTCAACGGATGCGCCGACCAGTGCCCTTTCCGTCCTGTATACAGAACTGGGCGAATTTGACAGCTATCTTCTCTATCCGCAAAACCCGAATATTGTGCTGATGGATACCAATATCATTGCCAAAGCGCCTGTTCGCCTGTTTGTGGCAGGAATGGGAGATGCACTCGCTACCTATTTTGAGGCGCGAGCCAGTAGTGCTGCCCATAAACCTACTATGGCTGGCGGAGCGACATCCACTACAGGTCTGGCGCTGGCGAAACTGTGTTATGAAACCTTACTGGCTGAAGGTTACAAGGCCAAACTGGCAGTGGAAGCGGGAGTCAGTACACCGGCGGTTGAGAATATTGTTGAGGCGAATACCTATCTCAGTGGCATTGGTTTCGAAAGCGCAGGTCTGGCTGCCGCTCACGCCGTCCACAATGGCTTTACAGTGTTGGAAGAGTGTCACCATCTCTATCACGGCGAAAAAGTGGCATTCGGCACACTAACGCAATTGATATTGGAAAACAGCCCAAGTGAGGAATTGGAAACGGTACTCGATTTCTGTGTACAGATGGGTCTGCCAGTGACACTGGAACAACTCGGCTTACGTGCCAGTGAAAAACTGAATCAAAAAATCATGCAAGTCGCCATCGCAAGTTGTGCCGAAGGTGAAACTATTCACAATATGCCATTTGCTGTGACACCAGAGCAGGTTTACGCCGCGATTTTGGCCGCAGACCGAATGGGACAAGATTGGCTGTATTAAGTTATTGCGAAAATGATTCGGTTTCAGGGCGGGAATTCCCGCCCTGAAGGTTTGAACACGACGATTCAGGAGAAACGAAATTTACCACCAATATCATCAAGGATTGATATCCTTTAATTTTTAAAACCAGTTTCACTCATCATTCCCCCGAATTAGCAAACGTTTTTCTTCAAATAGATTCAAATATGATGAATAATATAACGTGTGCTACGGCCACCAGCCTCAGTTTTTTCCAGACATCCAAATTCTATTAGGTGATTTAAATGTCGGGTCGCTGTTGCACGGCTAACTTTTGCAATTTTCTGATATTGTCCACTATTAATGCCTTGCTGAAAATCACCATCCAGCATTCTGTTCAGGACGTTGATCTGTTCTCCACTAAGCCGGCTTTGATCAACACAACGCCAGAATCGAGCCTTTTTCACCGTACTATCAATTTGCTTCAGTTTAGTGATAAGAGTGTCATTCAATGTTTGCAGAAACCACACCATCCAATCGGTAATATCCAAACCACTGCGCTGGGTCTGTTCCAGTATTTCGTAATATTGCTTTCGACGTTCAAAAATATTCACTGACATGGCATAAAACCGGATTGAGCGGCTTTCTCCTTGCGCCAATACTAAATCAGTCAGGAAACACGGGTGATACGCCCATTACCATCTTCCATTGGATGCAGAGTGACAAACCATAAATGTACAATTGCTGCCCGCAAGATCGGATCAAGATTAAATTCATGATGGGATTGATTGAACCAAACAATAAATTTTGTCATTTCTTCCTGCAATTTTTCGGCTGGTGGAGCTTCAAAATGAATAATAGGCTTATCTATTCTGCCGGAGATGACCTCCATTCCCCCATGCCGCAACTGGCCTCCCTTGATGGGATTGAACAAGGTATAACCTGCGGGAAACATCAATTCATGCCATTTCAAAATGCGTTCAAGCGACAACGGTTCGTAATATTTTTCCACCACATCAAAGGCAATTTCTGCCATACCCTCTGACTGTTCGCTAGTTGGATAGGGTTTAGCTTCGCTGATACCTAGTCGATTTGCCAGTGAAGAACGTATTGATGCCGCATTTAACTTTTCACCTTCTATTTCACAGGAATAGAGAATGCTGGCAAGAAGAGTATCTAGTGTCGCTTGCTCTGTGCTTTCAGCGTCAGATCTTCCTAGCAGTAACCCCTGATTAAAATGAATCTCCCGCAACACAGACGTCATAACATGCTAATTCCATTGGAAATCAGGCCAATTTTCTTGTTCCCATATCCACATTGAATTCCACCTTATGATGCCAATAGTCGAACCATTCTACTCATGGAGTGAGGCAAATAACAACTCTATTCGACTCATAAAATGAGGCGAATAGCAGGTCTAATTGACTCACCAGCCGAAATTTACACCTCTGAGTCCACTGCCCGCGCCAACAAACTTATCGGATATTCACATTTCTTGCTGGTAGACATCTCAATCTGCCATTTGCAGGTTTCGCAATCCGTAATCACCAGATCGACACCACTCGCTTCAATCTGGTGGAATAAATTCGCCCCGACCCCTTGGGAAACATCATAGTTTTCCGCCTTAAAGCCGTTTGCTCAGATATAATCCATTCCGCTACAATCTGCTCTGCTACAAACAGGACACTCAGTAAAGAAACGCCCACACCGCAACCTTCGGCCAGAGAATCATATCCTCCCAATATCGCACCCGCAGCATAGAGGTCTTCGATCACATTACCTCCTTTCAATGGCCGTAAATATTCATCCGTGTTTACACCGAATTTAAGGTAAGGTTGTGGCGCAAAGATATTTTGCTGCGTCCATTGCCCTCGTTCGGGGTTCCCCAACAGATCTAGATTCAGCAGGGGTTCATAAACGCGATCACATTCGGTTTTCAGCACGATAAATTAACGAAGCTACGTTTTTCTCACCGATCCGGCTGTAGGGATGCGTCACTTCACGACCATCGGGTATGCCAATCACGTATCCGGCGAGTCAATGTCTTGCTGGGATAGATAAAATATATACAATACCCGTGTTTTTTGTTTGATAAGGAATAAAAACGAGCGAGAAACGCGCATGAAATGGCATGAAAAAAGTACATATCGTGATAAATATCACGCTTTGATAAACCGATAAGGACACAAACAAAAATGGAAGATGAGAATAAAAAACGGGCATGATCCCGTAGGAGCATGCCCATAATTCAATTAACGATGTCAATCAGTGCGCTATTTTATTGGCTCCGGCCAAATTGTGGCGATGTGGCTCAGGCATTCTTCTTTAGAATCTGTCCTCCCGATTGTCATCCATCCCATCGGGATCTCATACTCAGCAGGCCAGACCGAATACTGCTTTTTAGCATTTATGACAACCATCCAACTCATGGCATCATTTTCTGTTAACTGCTTCATACTACAGCCTCCTTTTTGAAGTTTTCTGACAGGATAGCCGGCAGGAACCTTGTACCAATCAGATAACGCAATACCTGATGGACATATTCAGCCGTAATTGTTGGGCAACGAATGTCGCTTCCAACCAATCCTGCCAGCGTATTCTTCAACTCCAATTCAGGATGGACTTCATCGAGATAAGCCGGATCCAGCGCCCGATAAGGTCTTTCTGTCATATCCCTGATCAGCGGGATCAGCGGATACAGTGGGTGAGTATCATCCAGCGCAAGGATCTTCTCTTTACCCTCATTAAACGGTACAGGGTTGAGGATATAGCCAAAATCCTGCACCCAGTCGAAAAATTGCCGGATAGAAACCTGTTCTGGGTTGAACAAGTTGAAGAATTGCCCATTGGATTCCGGTTGTTTGGAAATATGTACCAACGATGCCGCCACATAATCAACCGGTACAATATCAAGCAACAGAGCGTGATCAGGATAAAAGCCCATTGCCAGATAACCTTTCAAGGACGCGACCAGATAATCATTACCCTGTGCTGCCCCTGTGCGGGTGTGTCCAAGGATCAATCCCGGCCGGTAAATGCTCACAGGCACGCCCCGTTTGCGGGCAATATTGATGATCCCTTCTGATACCCACTTACAGCCCGAATAACCAGAAGGATCACGTACCGATTCATTCATGGCACGATCATCTTCCATATAGGGGCGTGGCGATTCTGTAGCAAACAGGGCATTCACGGAAGAAACATAATGGAAATGTTTCAAACGCGCAGTGCAAGCCAGTTCCAGCGCCGTTCTGGTGCCATCGACATTGATGTTCTTCAGCGCACTATAGGGGTAGATGAAATTAACCAACGCCCCGTTGTGATAAATAACATCGACATTTTCTGCAAGCTGCGACCATGTCTCCGGCAGTAAGCCAAAACGTGGCTGTCCCAAATCACCGATAATGAAATCCACACGGTCAAGCCCATTTCCCACATCAATCTGGTAATTTTTAAATCCAGACTTGATTCTGTCGCGCGCATGTTCTTCATCAGATGCACGGCACAGGCAGATAACCCTGGCCGAGGTCTGTTTCAGCAATTGCTCCAGCAAATGCAGCCCAAGATATCCGGTAGAGCCGGTCAGTAATACGGTGTCTGGCTGATACCAGTTAGCATGAACCAACCCATCAGGACGAATCCCTTCTTTCAGGTAGACATCATTCCTGAGTGTTTCAGCATGCTGGCGAATTAACGCTTCGCTATGATAAATTCCTGCGATCTGAGCAGGATTCGCCTGACGCGCGACCATCATTTCATCCAGAATGGCGGCTATTCTGGCAACTGTCGGTTCAACATAGATACCAGCAATCGGAATCCTCAGTAAAAATGCTTTTTCAATGCGTTCTACCATACGGGCAACAAGGATGGAGTGCCCCCCGATCTGGAAGAAATCATCGGTGATCCCAAATACATCCGTCGCCAGTAAATCACGCCAAATGGCATAAACGCGTTTTTCGGTTTCTGTTTGAGGCTGTACCGCATCACAACTGGCATTCAATCGTTCCGCAATTTCTTCCAGTCGCTTTTTATCTCTTTTGCTACTGCTTGTCAGCGGTATATAAGGAATACGATAATACTCAGTAGGTATCCAAGCTTCATGCAGTACTTCCCTGAGCGATACTTGCGTCTCGCGCACCCAATCCTCTGGCACAATCATATTAGGATTGAACAGCATAAACGCTTGGATCTTGGCAAGATCACCACTGCCCGCCACTCGGATAATGGCATCCTGTACGCCATTTTGTTTTCTTAATGAAATTTCTATCTCCCCCAACTCGATTCGATATCCACGCACTTTTACCTGATCATCCTGTCTCCCCATATAAATGAGGGAGCCATCTTCAAGCATGCGTGCCATATCCCCTGTCAAATATGCCCTTTTACCTTTTTGTGCCATATCGGGAACATATCTTTTGGCGGTTTCAGTTGGATTATTGCGATATCCTGCGGTCACGCCCAACCCTCCGATGAGGATTTCTCCCACGGTTCCTTTGGGAACAGGGCGCAGGTGTTTATCCACAATCGTGATACTTGTACCGGGGATAGGGCCACCCAATTGAACTTTTTCCCCTTTTTTCATGCGAAACGCGGTTGACCAGATGGTTGTTTCCGTTGGGCCATAGACGTTCCATAACGTACCGTCAGTGGCTGTCAGTTGATCCGCCAGATCTTGTGACAACGCTTCCCCACCGCAAAGCATGCCCATTTCAGGACGAGGCTTCCAACCCGCGTTCAAGGCCATTGACCAAGTAACTGGTGTCGCTTGGGCAAAAGTAAATTGCGGGTTCGATAACGTTTCGGACAACGCCGTGGCATCACGCTGGGTATCAATTGAAGTGATGTAAATACTGCCGCCATGAACTACGGTCAGCAGCAATTCCAGTACTGAGATATCAAAAGAGAACGTAGTCAATGCCAGCATATGGTCACGCTTACTGATTGACAGCAGTTTGCCAAACCCGCATAAACAAGCAGCCAGATTGTCATGCTGTACTTGTACTGCTTTTGGCAATCCTGTGGAACCAGAGGTAAACATCACATAAGCAGGATGATCGCCCAACACTGAAATATCAATGTATTCCGCTATTTCAGTTTTAGTTATCTTATTGATATCTTTTAAGATAACGTCCATAGAGATTAATGTTGACGCCTTGAGCCCCGCCGACACCGTACCATCAGATACCAAAATACTTTCCGGCAGGCTGGCGAGAATATCATTCAGGCGTTTTTCTGGCATCATGGTGTTCAGGGGGATATACACCGCCCCAATTCGCCAAATTGCCTGCATGGTGACAAACCATGCAATGCCCCTCTGGGCCGCAATAGCAATATTGCTTCCCATTTTGGCACCGTGATGACGCAAAACATGTGCTGCATTCTCAATTCTCTGATGCAATTCACCAAATGACAGCATTTCATATAAATCAGAAACAGCGATGTCATTCGGTACAACTTTTGCCAACTCAGCCAACCGAGAAGGAACATTTTTAAACCACGGATCTAGCGCTGCTGTCATGCGACTGATATTGCTGTTCATTTCAGTATCGCCAGCAGGAGAAGATTTTTGCCCAGTAAATGCTGTGTGTAATATTGCCTTGTGTGTGTGAGTATTCATAATGATGTTCTCATTCTGAGCTCCATTGATCTCATCATTTTTCATGATGAATGGAGGTATCAATGCTGGTAGTCGTTTTCTTTCAGTTTTGGCCTACATTCAGCATTTGCAAATACCTTATGTTGACGTTAACTGAAGCAGAAAAATAAATTGCAAAAAATTTCGTGCGAATTTAATAAATATATTAATTAGTATTATTTTGTAATCTTTGATTAATTAAACAATCAACTTATATAAAGCTAGTCATGCATTGAAAAACAGAGTGTATTACGCCTATACAACCTGCCATCAATCTTGTACAACATATTGATATACTTATAATTTACTTCATAAAACAGTTATCCTATGCTGCATGTTAACTGCGATCATGAGTATGAATAACTATTTGTAGTAATATCCGTTATTTTGAATTTTAATATCAAACACTTTATTTGTAACCGCGTTATAAAAAACGCCAAACATGTAAATAAAAAGTAAAATACATGAAAAAAATAAAAGCATCATTTGAATAACACTATCATATAAACAGTACAATTTGTTAAAAACATAGACAAGAAAATGCCACCGTTTATTTATTAAATTACGTTTATAATAGTTATATTTATGTGGGTTATATTTATATGACTTTATGATTACTGCTTCGGAGTAATCTCCCTAATAATAATGAGTCTTTGTGTGATAAAGAACATAAACGAACTTTAAATGTACAAAAATAACAAGAAAAGCCATTTATTGTGACAAGCATCACGATAATATGAATAAATTGTATTTAAAAAACCCTCTAAATCACTCAAAATCATCACCTTTGCGAAATTATATCTATATGTTAGCGATACCTCACAGGTATATGAGGTTGTTTTAACTAATATTCCCTTCGATATAGAAAATAATTAGTCTAAATTTTTCGTTTAACACTATCACTGCTCAATGGTGGTGATTCGCTCATACAGAAGTCACGTGGAGACAAACATGTTAAGTATTTTTAAACCGGCTCCCCATAAAGCCCGGTTGCCTGCGCAAGAAGCAGATCCACTCTATCGTCGCTTGCGCTGGCAAATTTTTATGGGGATTTTCTTTGGCTACGCCGCTTACTATTTTGTGAGGAAAAACTTTGCACTGGCATTTCCAGAGTTAAACAAACAAGGCTTTACCAACCTTGAACTTGGCTTCGCTTTATCAGCTATTTCGATTGCATACGGTATCTCAAAATTCATCATGGGTTCCGTATCAGACCGTTCCAATCCACGAGTCTTCTTACCTGCGGGGCTGCTCCTCTCTGCATCAGTGATGCTGTTTATGGGCTTTGTCCCTTGGGCGACTTCCAGCATTGCCATTATGTTTTCCCTGCTGTTTATCTGTGGCTGGTTTCAAGGCATGGGCTGGCCACCTTGTGGGCGTACCATGGTTCACTGGTGGTCACATAAAGAGCGTGGTGGAATTGTATCTATCTGGAACTGTGCCCATAACGTTGGTGGTGGCTTACCGCCTCTGTTGGGCATGTTGGCGATATGGTGGTTCAATGACTGGAAGGGTTTATTCTATATGCCCGCCTTTGCCGCCATCCTGATGGCAATCATTGTTTACTTCTTAATGCGCGACACACCTCAATCTTGTGGCTTGCCACCAATTGAAGAGTACAAAAACGACTACCCTACTGACTATGTTGAAAAAGATGAGAAGGAACTGACTGCAAAACAGATCTTCTTGCAGTATGTTCTGCCGAACAAATTGCTATGGATGATCGCATTTGCCAACGTGTTCGTTTATATGCTGCGCTACGGTATCCTCGACTGGTCTCCATCCTACCTGCAAGCAGCGAAGCACTTTGCCATGGATAAATCTTCCTGGGCCTACTTCTTCTACGAATACGCAGGCATTCCGGGTACTCTGCTGTGTGGCTGGATGTCTGACAAAGTCTTCAAAGGCAATCGTGGCGCCACAGGCGTGTTCTTTATGGTACTCGTTACCATCGCAACTACCGTGTACTGGCTGAACCCAGCAGGCAATCCCGGTATTGATATGATCTGTATGATCGTTATCGGCTTCCTGATTTACGGCCCTGTGATGCTTATCGGCTTGCACGCCCTTGAGCTGGCACCGAAAAAAGCGGCGGGTACTGCGGCAGGTTTTACTGGTTTGTTTGGTTATCTGGGTGGTTCTGTTATCGCCAATATCGCCATTGGTTATGCTGTTGACCACTTCGGTTGGGACGGTGCCTTTCATCTCTTGATCGGTGGTAGTGCCCTGTCCGTGATCCTATTGATAATAGTGATGATTAATGAAAACAAACACAAGCAAGAAATAGCACGCAACAATAGCTAATAGATAAATTGCCGTTTACAAGAGGCAATAGCAATCAGAAGTAACCGCAGTATCATTTTCGGTATTGCGGTTATTTTGAAAAATACCACACGCTAAATGTCCTTTTTACTCTTGATAAACGCTATAGCTTATTTTCTATATTCTTTTTATTATTAGATGGTAAGGAACCCAACTCTTTCATAATAGTCAAATTAAATTAAAGCAAATTTATAAATTCTTTCATTAAAAGAGAGAAGGATAAACATGATAATAAAATCAATATTAGATCTCTATACGTAGCAATACTTTGTTAAATAAAAAATATAAGAAAAAAGTTTAAAGAATCAGCACCACTGTCATAAAACTGTGACAGTCCATCGATAAATTTAGCAAAACGTATTGTGTTAATTTATTTCTTATCACAATTTTCTACATAGCGCTTTATTACCATGAATGGAGAACCCCAATGCAGACCCCTATTAAGGCAATCATGGCAGGTATTCTGTTAGCATCATCAATGTCAGGTATTGCACATGCAGCAGATAAGATTGTTATCGCCCATCGTGGGGCCAGCGGTTATCTACCTGAACATACCCTGCCCGCCAAAGCACTGGCCTATGCACAAGGTGCTGATTATCTTGAGCAAGATCTGGTAATGACTAAAGATGATCAGCTCATTGTACTGCATGACCATTATCTCGACCGCGTAACGGATGTCGCAGAGCGTTTTCCAAACCGTGCCCGTGCCGATGGTCGCTATTATGCGATCGACTTTACTTTACCAGAAATCAAGTCACTGAAATTTACCGAAGGCTTCGATATCAAGGATGGCAAAAAAGTACAAAGTTATACAGGACGTTTCCCAATGGGGAAATCAGATTTCCATATTCACACTTTCCAGGAAGAACTGGAGTTTATTCAAGGCCTGAATAAGTCCACCGGAAAGAACATCGGTATCTATCCTGAAATCAAGGCACCATGGTTCCATCGCCAAGAAGGCAAGGATATCACCACCAAGGTACTGGAAGTTCTGAAACAATATGGCTACACCAAAAAGAGCGATAAAGTTTATCTACAGTGCTTTGATACCAATGAACTGAAACGTATTAAAAATGAGCTTGAGCCTAAAATGGGTATGGATCTGAAACTGATTCAGCTCATCGCTTATACCGATTGGAAAGAAACTTATGAGCAGAAAAAAGATGGCTCATGGGTGAATTATAGTTACGACTGGATGTTTAAACCGGGTGCGATGAAAGAAGTGGCAAAATATGCTGATGGCATTGGCCCCGATTATCACATGCTGATCGCCAGTGATTCTACTCCGAACAACATTAAATTAACCGGCATGGTGAAAGAGGCTCACGCCAGCCATCTGGCGGTACATCCGTACACGATCCGTATCGATCAACTGCCAAAATATGCCACCAGCGGCAATCAATTGTTTGATATCGTTTTCGACAAAGCTAATGTCGATGGTGCATTCACCGATTTCCCTGATTTGGCAGTGAAATTTCTGGAAAAACACCACGAGCATAAATAATCTACGTCAATAATAAAGGGGCAGTCCAAGACTGCCCCAATCGTGATCACGAAATTCCCACCGGAAAGGCAATAACCTCACTGATCCGTTCGGCACCCAGCGCCAGCATAATCAGACGATCCACTCCCAATGCCACGCCAGCACAATCCGGCATCCCATGAGCAAGAGCTGCAAGCAGGTATTCATCAATTGGTTGGATCGGTAATCCCATCGCTTCACGTTTACGGTTGTCTTGCTCGAAACGCAGACGCTGTTCATTACTGTCAGTCAGTTCACGAAAACCATTCGCCAGCTCCATGCCCTTAAAATAGACTTCAAAACGCTCTGCAACACGATGATCTTCCTTGCTGATTTCCGCCAATGACGCTTGAGATGCAGGAAAGTGATAGATAAACGTTGGTTTTTCAATGCCGATCTGGGTTTCTACGCCCATGACAAAAAGCAATTGCAGCAAGGTATCTCGATCTTCTTCCTGATCAGCGATATTGCTGAGATCGAGTTTTGCCGCCACTTCACGTAACTTTTCTTTACTTGCGGTAAGGGGATCAATATCCAGATATCGAATGAATGCCTGCTGGTAAGAAAGTGATTCGGCACTTTCACAATCCAGAATCTGTTGCAACAGATCATCCACTTCATTCATCAGACGATACATGTCGTAATGCGGACGATACCACTCCAGCATAGTAAACTCTGGGTTATGATGACGACCGGCTTCCTCATTACGGAAACTTTTCCCCATCTGATAAATGGAACCACTTCCAGCCACCAGCAAACGCTTCATATGGTATTCGGGGCTAGTCATCAGATACAGAGTCAAGCCATTTGCCGCTCCCGGCCCAACAAATTGTGTCTGGAAAGGAACCAGATGGACGTCGGTGACAGTCGCCTGACTCATCGCAGGTGTTTCAACCTCCAACACCCCACGATCTGCGAAAAAGCGCCGTATTTCTGCTAAAATCTCCGCCCTTTTCAATAAATTGACGATAGGGGCACTTGGCTGCCAATTCGCGACTTCGTTCATGTTCCTATGACTCCAAAATAAAACAAAACGCGCAGTTTACCCGCATCAAGCCTACCAGACAAATCATTGCCTGCAATTTATTCATATACTTATTCTTTATACACTTAATTTTTCAATTTGAGGTTTTGTTGGCTATGTTCATTGCTTATTTATTTATATTGAGGAATATGGACATCCATATCCATACCCCAGAAAACTCTTCTGCAACGTCCATCTACAACTCTTTTTAGTTGTCATTTGAAAAACATTCATTATTACTCAGATACGATGATAACACCTGTAATGTATCTTTCATTGTGAACACCAACAAATCCATTGGTTTTCAGTGTAACTACTTTATTGTTAATTAAGGCTAACAATAACGTTGTGTATACTCCCCCTCCCTCTATTTGACCGTCAGGGTGTACTAAATAAAAGTTACTATACACATTTTCAGCCTGATCTTTAAATGTCACTTCAACATTATTGGTTGAGGTTCCTTCAAACTTTGGATAAGTTTCCAATTGCAGTATTTTTACTTTTCCATAATACTCAACTTCATCTAAACTTTCGTCTTTATTACTAATCATAATAATACTCCTTCAATTAATCATTCACATAAAAACACAAATAGAATACAGAGTTCACATATAGCCATTAACATTTAGATAAGGCACTGTAATAACGTAATAAATACTATTTCCAGTCAATTAATAAATACAGAAAATTATTTCAGTTAGTTGTGGGCTATCAATGCTCGAATTAAATCCGTATTATAATAATCCACCTCAATAAATAAGAGATTAAGCTTCCCTTCCTCTTTGTTGGCTGCTCTCACGCCCCCAATCACATAGTTAACTATGCTCTTAGGGATTCATTCACTTGCCACCGTGAAGCAACTTGCAATCTATTGGATATATATAAAAGTTAGTCATAAAATTCTATTATGTCAAAAAAACACCTGCGGACTTAAGCTTAACCCCAAGTCTATTTCATTAATAATGAAGTAATTATTATACTTTACCTCTTATACCTATTTCTGATTTTTATATATAAAAATCAATCACAACATATAGTAAAATCATTATATTAATTAACATATTGATTTAATAATAATTTTTATTTATTTCACATGTTAATAATATAAATATCCTTATAAGAGTAAGACCATGATGATTCAAATTAATTAATTCCATATTTTACTTTTGTATCAATCAAGCTAATAAATTGATTCCCATATTAATACGCAGTATCCAAATGAGTAAAAACATGAGGCCGGTGAAGAAGCGGTCAAACAGATTCAGGAAGTGAGACCTGCCAATGATAGTGCACTGGATGCCCAAGCACGTGATGTCGAAGATAATATCAACAAATTGCTGAATCAGATTAATTTAATTTCTATAAAAGAAATGTGAAACCTTCATTGTGGTTTCATTGAATAATATGGACGTCCGTGTCCAGATGCCAGAAGATACTATTTCGAATCAAAGATAGCGGGTATCGTAGGTAGGGGAAAAATGAATCTAATCTTAACCCCAAGGAGGATATGGGTCAGGTGGTATCCCCGGAGATTCAATATTAACACCTGAAATATAACGATTTCCTTCAGGATAAACATATTCGGTGAGTTTTAATGATACAGTAAATGAGTTGGCTAAAGATGACAGTAATGTGAGGTATATTCCACCTCCACTTACCTGCTGATTAGGATATGCAAGATAAAAATTTTCATAATGACCTCCATATGGGTCCTTAAATTTTACTTCAATATTATTACCTGAAATATCCGTCTCCAACCCAGTAATTATTGCTTTTTGAACAATTGTATCATCATCTTTTGCCATCTTATCTGTTACTGATTTTTCTGGTTTATCATTGCTGTTCATATGATTATACCTTCAAATTATTTTTTAGTTAGAAGTGAGGCTGGATTCAACTAATAATTGCAACACCTGTAATGAAACCAACTTCTTGACTACCATGATATTCAGTGGCTTTTATTTTTACTGTATATTCTTTGACTAAAGCTTCCAGTAACCCTGCGTATGTTGCAATTCCCCTCATCTCCTCATTGGGATATGCTAATTCAAAAATAAGATAATCATATAATTTACTATAAACTGTGACTCTAATATTACTAACCGAATTTTCACCTCCCTGATTGTAAATCTGCAACCTACGAATTTTTACGGTGTAATACACTATATTTCCCACATCTATGCTAGGTGTATCAACTAAATCTGATTTATCTTTAATATTCATATAATTATTTCCTAAAATAAGAATTTATATATAAAAAAACAAACAAAATTCAGCGAAAGTTTAATTAAATGAGAAATCACAATACCATTAAAAATACAATCATCCATTAAATAAAACTGAACTACCACCGACTAAAGTCGGTGGGTTAGCGCAGCCAGGACTGACGACTGAAAGTCGTCAAACCGTCCTGTCTAAACGCGCATACGTCAAAAATATTTACGTTCAAGGTCACCGTCTAAAGATGGTGGTTTTAACCTTTCATTTGGAAGAATAAAATTAAATATTTATTACAGGCTCCATAATTAAATCCCTAAGAAATGAAATTCTAATTTAAGGTGATATATATAAGTTAGTTTATGATTTTTGGTATGTCAAAAAATATTCAAATTACTGGTTAATCACGCCTATTCAATTCATTAAACAACACTTATATTTCACCCCATATATCCATTCAAAAATCTCATGTATGAAATTCGGCCTGAACATATAATAAGAATACACACTCTTATTAACTTACTTATTTAATAAGTATTTTCTATTCCACTTGCATTTTAACTGGTTATTTCTTTCAATAGTAATATTGTTATTAATCACACCAATGTGTTTATATCTTACTTTATCAATAAATTTTATGAATCACTCTTCATTCTGGAATACAAACCACAAATACGTAAAAACATGCCTTAGATCACGTTTTACAGGCAAAATCCCACAAAACCCGCATTCATATCAAATTTAGACCCTGCACTATTCGCTATAATTAAACCATACAAAAAGTAGCAGTTAGTGAATCTAAATCGTTAAAGCGTAGAAAATGACCTATGACACTCAGCCAAATAAGAAAAAATATCATTTTGATATGGTAAAGATAAAGAAATTGGTGAGTGATAATGCATAAGGGTTCCTTTAACTGATTTTTGATGACCCCCACTTGAACAATGGAGAAGCGCAGTGCAAACCTTCAATGTCGATCTAGCGATTATCGGAGCCGGTGGCGCAGGGCTACGAGCAGCCATCGCTGCTGCTGAAACCAATCCCCAGCTCAAGATCGCCTTGATCTCAAAAGTGTATCCCATGCGTAGCCATACCGTAGCCGCAGAAGGTGGATCAGCCGCAGTCACTCAGTCACACGATTCCTATGACTTTCACTTCAATGATACGATATCTGGTGGTGACTGGTTGTGTGAGCAAGATGTGGTTGAGTATTTCGTCGAACATTGCCCGACAGAAATGATTCAGCTGGAACAATGGGGCTGCCCATGGAGCCGTAAGGAAGATGGTTCTGTGAACGTACGTCGTTTCGGAGGCATGAAAATTGAGCGCACATGGTTTGCCGCCGATAAAACCGGCTTTCATATGCTCCATACGCTGTTCCAAACTTCCCTCAAGTATCCCCAGATCCAGCGTTTTGATGAACATTTTGTGCTCGATATTCTGGTAGATGAGGGGCAAACCCGCGGTTTGGTTGCCCTGAATATGATGGAAGGAACGAAAGTTCAGATCCGTGCCAGTGCGGTTATTATGGCGACAGGCGGTGCCGGACGCGTATATCGTTACAATACCAATGGCGGCATTGTCACCGGTGATGGTATGGGAATGGCGTTCCGCCACGGCGTGCCATTGCGTGATATGGAGTTTGTGCAATATCATCCAACAGGCCTGCCCGGCTCCGGTATTTTGATGACCGAAGGTTGTCGTGGTGAAGGTGGGATTCTGGTGAATAAAGATGGCTATCGTTATCTACAGGATTATGGATTGGGGCCAGAAACGCCACTCGGACATCCTGAAAATAAATATATGGAACTAGGCCCGCGTGACAAGGTTTCTCAAGCATTCTGGCATGAATGGCAAGCAGGGCGTACCATCGCCACGCCACGCGGTGATGTGGTTTATCTGGATCTACGCCATTTGGGCGAGAAAAAACTGCTTGAACGTCTGCCGTTTATCAGTGAATTGGCAAAAGCCTATGTCGGCGTTGACCCTGTCAAAGAGCCTATTCCCGTTCGCCCTACCGCGCATTACACCATGGGCGGGATTGAAACCAATCAGCAGTGTGAAACCCGCATCAAGGGGCTATTCGCTATCGGGGAATGTTCTTCTGTTGGCCTGCATGGTGCAAACCGCCTTGGTTCTAACTCTCTGGCAGAATTGGTTGTCTTTGGTCGTCTGGCTGGTGAAGAAGCGGTCAAACAGATTCAGGAAGTGAAACCCGCCAATAGCAGTGCACTGGATGCCCAAACCCGCAATATCGGAGATAAACTCAACAAATTACTGAACCAGAAAGGCGGTGAAAACTGGGCGAAGATCCGTGATGAGCTGGGAACTTCCATGGAGGAAGGCTGTGGTATTTACCGTACACCAGAGTTGATGCAGAAAACCATCGATAAGATTGCTGAACTGAAAGAGCGCTTCAAACATATCGAAATTAGCGACCGTTCCAGTGTATTCAATACTGATCTGCTCTATACCATCGAATTGGGATTTTGTTTGGATGTGGCTGAGTGTATGGCACATTCCGCAATGAACCGCAAAGAATCACGTGGTGCCCACCAGCGTCTTGATGAAGACTGTACCAAACGTGACGATGAAAATTTCTTGAAGCATACGCTGGCTTTCTATAACCCTAAGGGCGCTCCCCATCTGGAATACAGTGATGTGAAGATCACCAAATCTCAACCAGCGAAGAGAGTATATGGTGGCGAAGCAGCAGCTCAAGAGAAAAAACAGAAGGAGCAGGCGAATGACTGAGATGAAAAACCTGAAAATAGAGGTCATGCGCTATAACCCGGAAATTGACAGTGAACCTCATTTCGTCACTTATGAAGTGCCTTATGATGAGCAAACTTCACTGTTGGATGCGTTGGGCTACATTAAGGATAATCTAGCGCCTGACCTCTCCTACCGCTGGTCTTGCCGCATGGCAATCTGTGGTTCCTGCGGCATGATGGTGAACCGTGTACCAAAATTGGCCTGTAAAATTTTCCTGCGTGATTATGCACAAGGGATGAAAGTCGAAGCACTGGGCAATTTCCCAATTGAGCGGGACTTGGTTGTGGACATGACACACTTTATTGAGAGTTTGGAAGCCATCAAGCCCTATATTATCGGCAATGATCGCAAACCTGCTGATGGCCCGAACGTGCAGACACCCGCCCAGATGGCAAAATATCATCAGTTTTCAGGTTGTATCAACTGCGGCCTGTGTTACGCCGCCTGTCCTCAATTTGGCCTGAATCCTGAGTTTATTGGGCCTGCTGCGGTTACACTGGCACATCGCTATAACCTTGATAACCGCGATAACGGCAAGAAAGAACGCATGCCGCAAATCAACAGTGACAATGGGGTCTGGTCTTGTACTTTCGTAGGTTACTGCTCTGAAGTTTGCCCGAAACATGTCGATCCGGCTGGTGCCATTCAGCAAAGCAAAGCTGAAAGTGCCAAAGATTTCCTTATCTCTATGCTGAAACCACAATAAGGGAGGAGAGAGTAATGACGACAAAACGTAAACCTTATGTGAGCAGCATGGAGTCTCATTGGTGGCGTAAACTGAGCTTCTATCGCTTTTATATGCTGCGCGAAAGCACATCCGTTCCTACCGTTTGGTTCAGCCTGCTGGTACTTTACGGTTTATTTGCCCTGAAAGATGGCCCTGAAAGTTGGGCGGGGTTTGTCTCTTTCCTGCAAAATCCAGTCGTGCTGCTGATTAATATCATCACTCTGCTGGCAGCCTTGTTGCATACAAAAACGTGGTTCGAACTGGCACCGAAAGCGCTCAATATTATTGTCAAAAATGAGAAAATGGCACCGGAGCCGATTGTCAAACTGCTGTGGGCAGTCACGATTATTGCTACCGCCGTGATTCTTGGCGTGGCGCTGCTTTTTTAACCCCAAGGAGGATCTGATGAATCAAGTACCTAAGCGTTCCGATGAACCGATTTTCTGGGGGCTGTTTGGTGCCGGCGGGATGTGGAGTGCCATTGTTGGCCCGGCGATTATTCTGTTGCTGGGTATTCTGCTGCCACTCGGTTTGGCACCTGAAGCGCTTTCTTATGAGCGTATCCTGACATTCTGCCAGAGCTTTATTGGCCGTATCTTTTTGCTACTCATGATCTGCCTGCCGCTATGGTGCGGAATGCACCGTATTCACCACGGAATGCACGATCTGCAAATTCATATCCCTGCCAGTAAATGGGTATTCTATGGTACAGCGGCCATTTTGAGTGTTGTCACCTTGATTGGGGTGTTTACCCTGTAATTGCCCCTGATAGGATATAAATGACAATAAAGCCCACGTAAGGTGGGCTTTATTATTCGTGACTAAAAAGCAATTCGATTAAAATTTATAAGAAATAGTGGCCTTATAATTTCGGCCTTTCTCTTCTTGCCCTTGATAAGATTTCAGGTAGTAAGAATGTTCGTTATAACGTTTATCAAAAATATTATCGATACCCAACTGGAGTTCAGCATTTTTAAATACACCTGATTTTGGCGCCCAAGATATATATATATCACTTACGCCATAACCTGTTTTATGTATGCCGGCAGTTTCGTATTCTTTTGTTTTACTGTTTTTCACTTTACTCTTTGAATTTTTTGACAATACGAATCTAGAACTCCAACCCAGTTCAATGTCAGTTTTGTCAAATAAGTAGCTACCACCCACAGTGATCGAATCACCGACTGATGGTGTAAATTCCGATCCTCTGTCAAACAACTCATTGCCTTTAACAGTCTTATTATTGACTTTGGCGTAGCCAGTTCTCAAAGTCCAATTATCTAGCTTATAGACAGCGGATAATTCAAACCCTTCCAATCTTGCTTTCGGGATGTTATGTAACTCCGTTTCCTCCAGCGTTGTAGCCAGGTTTTTGTAATTCGTTTGGAATACTTTACCTGATACGGACAATCCATCATTTTCAGCAAAAACATCAGGATAATTGCCCTTCAAACCCGCTTCCAAGTTGTAGCCTGTGGTAGCTTTTAAGTTATCATTATGGTTTCTTAACCCTACCCCAATTTCTTTGCCCAATGGGCCTCTGAATAATTCGGTATAATTGGCAAATAATGTTGTTGATGCCTCAAGCTCGTATTTCAAGCCGAATGCTTTTGAAAAACGGGCATAATTTCTATCAAACGGTTCATTCTGTTTATTAACCGTTTGATATTGATAATGATCCCATCTGATACCTGGGATAATATGCAAATCAGCCAATCGAATATCATCCTCTAAATAAACAGAAGATGATTTTCCTCTTTCAACATCTTTATTATATATATTTTTTGATACATCAGTGTATCTCATTCTGGCATCAAAATATTCATATCCATAAGTCAAAGCATGGTATAGCTTCTGGGTATCAAAACTAGAGGTATTACGAACCTTAATACCTTGGGTTTCAGCAATACTATCAAATCCTTTCCCATTCCCACTGACAGGCTTCATATGAGTAGACATTTGCTCAGTATGATAGGCGGATATTTTTAAATCAATCAAGTCATTATTGACTGGTGCATACCCGTAAATGATATTATGGGTATCACGGTCTATCGCCTGTTTCGCTTTTTTCCCGTTATTGACATCATGACCAAAATTCAACCTATTATTAGTCCTGCATCATTTTTATAATGCTCTTTTGATACCGTGATATATTGCTCATCGGTCAGGTTAAACTTAGCTTTTAATAGATAGTTAAATAGCTTGCCATCGGTAGGAATTGAATCTCGTCCCTTGCTATCGCTGCCGGATTTAGCATCGTTCATATTGCGATGGGTGAAATAACCCAATAAATCAACAGCACCGAGTCTCCCATAAGAAGTCAATGATTGCTGGAATTCAGAGCTATTACTTGCGTAACTTAATTTTCCTTTTGTACCAAATAATTGCCCCGGTTCTAATAAATCAGAGGTATCGACGGTCTCAAATTTTAACGAGCCGACAAGAGCACCGGTATCGTATGTAATGCTGTTACTACCCACATTGATATCAACTTGTTTTAACAGCTCAGGATCAATTCCGTAGTTACCTGAGTGGTGGAAGTGGAATCCCTCTTGTCTTGCACCATCAATAGAAACGTTGATGAATTGGTCATCCATACCACGAATTTTGAAGCGCTGCCCTAAAGCACTAGGATGGCCTGCTTGTACGCCTGGTACATTCTTTAAAATATCGCCGACACTTTGTGGTTGTCTGACTTTTATTTCATTACTGCTGACTTTTCCATCTTCTTGTACATTGTTACTCGCAATAACAACAAGTGTATCGCCAGTAGAATTCGATTTTTTGGTTGTGTTTTCTGTACTTGCTAGTGCACTGGTGGAAATAGCAACTGTCAACATAGATGCTGACATCAAAGGAGCATACAAACCATTTTTAGCTAGGCTCGTGTAGATTTTAGTGAATTTTATCATTTTTCTTTATGCTAAGTATTATAAGACGCATTATTATTTACATTTAAATAGTAAATGCAAATAACTTTGGAGGAACATGCAATAAAAGCGTGTTAAATGGAGTTTATTAACGGTCTAAGCCCACATACTGTGGGCTTATTATTGGATAAGGCAAAGAATTTGATAGCGATAATGCTCAGGATCATCCTCAATCGCGGCAATCGTTTTTTCTTACTACTTGTAACTTCTTCAAAGCTTCATCCGAAGTCATCGTTCTTTCATGAATAATATCTTGTTTCGCCATCATAATGAGTTGCAATAGTACATGAGCCTGTTGTTCAAACTCCGTCTTTAATTCTTCCTCTCATTCATTATGTATTCTATTATTCGATAGTAGCCAGAATACTTTCTGCATCGTGATAATCTCCCGCTTGTGCGCAGAATGTGATTTTCCCCGAACGATGAGCGCTGATCTGTACTTCCATTTTCATCGCTTCCATCACAGCAATCACATCACCTTCATTCACTTGCCCACTCTCTGTGACTAGCCATGAATGCAAAATACCGGAAATGGGCGCTGTCACTTGACGGGGGTCTGTCGATGTTTTTTCCTTTACGACAGACTGAGAAAATGGCTGCTTACTCGCAGGGGCTAACTGTGCCAATCCCGCCAATAAATTCGACGGTAATCCCAACTCGTGCCTGCGACCATCAATCTCAATAAATGTGCGGGTGATGCCTTTATCTTCTGTTACAGACTGGCGGGGTGAGCTTTCCAGTTCATTGGCAAAATCGGTTTCAATCCAGCGGGTATGGACATGAAATTCATCACTGGAAACAAAATCAGGATGTTCCACCACGGCTTGATGGAAAGGCAATACCGATGCCACACCGCTGATTTTGAATTCCTGTAATGCCCGACGAGCGCGGGAAATGGCTTGTTCACGAGTCGCTCCCGTAACGATTAATTTCGCCATCAGTGAATCAAAAGTAGCCGGAATGGTCGAACCACTCGTCACTCCCGAATCCAGACGAATACCAGGACCAGAAGGCGGGGTAAATTCACTGATTGTTCCAGATGTCGGCAAAAAGCCTTTACCCGCATCTTCCGCATTAATGCGAAATTCAAACGCATGTCCTCTTGGTACTGGCGTTTCCTTAATACTCAACGGATAACCTTCAGCTATTCGCAACTGCTCGATAACCAGATCAATGCCCGTTGTCTCCTCCGTCACCGGATGCTCTACTTGTAAGCGAGTATTTACTTCCAAGAAAGAAAGCGCTCCATCTGCACTTAACAAGAACTCTACTGTGCCAGCTCCTACATAATTGGCTTCTGCGCAGATGGCTTTTGCTGACTGATGAATGCGTTCTCTTTGTTCCTGCGTTAAGAATGGGGCCGGTGCTTCTTCCACCAGTTTCTGATTCCGGCGTTGTAAGGAGCAATCACGGGTTCCCAACACCACAACATTACCCTGTTTATCCGCAATCACTTGCGCTTCTATATGACGAGGCTTATTCAAGAATTGCTCAATAAAACACTCGCCCCGCCCAAATGCGGCTGTCGCCTCACGCACTGCCGAATGATAAAGTTCTGCCACTTCATCCAATCGCCAAGCTACCTTCAAACCACGGCCACCACCACCAAATGCGGCTTTAATGGCAATGGGTAAACCGTGCTTTTCCGCAAAAGTGACAACTTCCGGTGCCCCTTTGACTGGCTCTGCGGTTCCAACCACCAATGGTGCGCCCACTTTCTGGGCAATTTTACGTGCCTTGACCTTATCACCCAGCTCATCAATCGTTTCAGGGTTAGGGCCAATCCAAATCAACCCCGCATCTATCACAGCTCGGGCAAACTCCGCTCGTTCAGACAGAAAGCCATATCCCGGATGCACCATCGTTGCCCCCGATTGCTTCGCCACCGCCAGTAAACGAGGAATATTAAGGTAGGTTTCTGCGGGGCTATTGCCTCCCAGACCATAAGCCTCATCTGCCAATTGCACGTGCTGTGCATTGATATCTACATCCGCATAAACGGCGATCGTCTGTATTCCATAATCACGGCAGGCACGAATAATACGGACGGCAATCTCACCACGGTTGGCAATCAGCACTTTCTTAGGTTTGTTATTTGAATTGTTCACGGTGGTGTTCATAGCAAATCTTTACTCCCTTGGATTTCATGGAATTGGCTGATGGGGTTAAACTGAATTTTGGCGTTGACGGGGATCTGACCAGCAAGATCAAGGTGGTAATCTGCCACTGAGGCAATAACAGGATATCCTCCTGTCAGTGGATGGTCAGCCAAAAATAGGACAGGCTGCCCACTGGCAGGAATTTGGATCGCTCCTGCACAAGTTCCTTCGCTGGGTAGTTCTTGCTGCTTAACACGTGATAGTGAGCACTCACCATTTAATCGCAGACCAATTCGGTTAGATTGAGGTGTTACTTGCCAAATCTGCTTACTCAATAAGTTGAGCGCTTCTTGAGTAAACCAATCTGTGCGAGGGCCAAGGATAATATCTAATACCACAACCTCATCTTTATTTGGCATCTCAAAAGCCGGCGTTTCAGCGAAAGATACCGCCGCACAGTGGGAAGTTTCGCTAACAGACAATTTATCACGCACTTTCAACGGCGCAGGCCCGATATTGGACAGTGTATCAAATGAATGACTGGATAAGACGGCAGGAACAGTCAAATTCCCTCGCACAGCCAAATAAGAACGCATTCCAGCATTAGGAATACCTAATGAAATTTCATCGCCGTCGTTGAGATCAATCGGTTGGTGAGTATTTACATAGAGTGTTTCACCCAGTGGAGTTTTTACCTCTATTGGACATGACGCTCCCGTAATCGCGACTAGCATCTGCCCATGTGCGATTGCCTTAAATCCCCCCTGAATTATCTCCAAGCAGGTTTGATCGGAAGAATTGCCAACAATGCGGTTTGCACTGCGTAAGGCACTCTTATCCATCGCACCAGATTCTGAGATCCCTAATCCTGATTGACCAACACGTCCCAAATCTTGGAACAGCGTTTGTAATCCCACGGACAAGATTTCTAAATGGCAAGAGGTCTCTGGTAATGGCACTGTATGCTTGATAGAAGGTTCTGGCAAACTTACGGTTGCAGGAAGATGTCCGGCATCCCGAAAATTAACGCGATAACCCGGTTGCAATAAGGCAGGGGATGAACGGGAAAGGTCCCACATGCGTTCAGTTGTAATACCGATAATCTGCCACCCTCCAGGACTTGCCTGTGGGTAAATGCTGCTGAATTCACCCGCTAGCGCAACGGCACCTGCCGGAATACGCGTTCTTGGTGTTTTCCGTCGAGGAATATTCCACTGCAAGGTATCCGATACCATATAAGCAAAACCGGGAGCAAATCCAGTAAAGGCTACGGTATATTCATTTTCTGTATGTTGGCGGATGACTTCCTGAACAGTGAACCCTAATATTTCCGCAACTACCGCTAGATCATCACCGTTATAATGCACTGGGATTTCTATCTGTTTTTCCGTTGCATGGCCGCGTTCTTGCAAATCTCGGCAACAAATTTTTGCTGCCAATTGTTGGGCTGATATTTTTGTCGGCCGAAAACGAATCATCAAAGTTCTCGCTGCCGGAATAATTTCTTCAATTCCCAAAATAGGTGCTACATTCAGTGAATCTAGCAATGCCAGTGTTTCTGCCAATCCACTGAGTTCGACCATGATGGTATTAAAATTAACAGGTAAAAAACGCAAGACTATCTCCCTAAATCATCAACCGTGTCGGTGCAACCCATGTTTATGGATGAATAAATGATCGAATGGTAATTCCTGCCTGTTGCAAAACGGTTTTAACCTGTTTTGCCATTTCTACCGCACCAGGGCTGTCGCCATGCACACAAATAGAATCCGCCTGAATAGGTGTAAATTTGCCATCAATCGATTCAACGCCTCCTTCTGTCACCAATTGCAACATGCGTTGAGCAACAAGATCTGCGTCATGCAGTACAGAACCGACTTCACGACGGGAGACTAATTCCCCCTGCGAGGTATAGGCACGATCAGCAAAGGCTTCTGCAATGGTTTTCAGCCCTCTTTCCTGAGCCAGCTTGAGGATATTTGATCCCGCCAAACCGACCAAAACAAGGCTGGGATCAATCGACAGAATGCTTTCAATAACGGCAATTGCCTGATATTCATCATTCGCGATTGTGTTATACAATGCGCCATGGGGTTTGACATAACTCACCGTTGTCCCTGCCGCTGCGGCCAATCCTTGCAGAGCACCAATCTGGTAAATAACATCTGCGGTAAGTTCATGACTGGCGATATCCATTTTACGTCGACCAAAACCAACCAAATCGGGATAAGAAACATGAGCACCTATCGCCACGTTGTTTTCTTGCGCAGATTTCAATGTCTGCAAAATCCCGGCTGGATCTCCCGCATGAAAACCACAGGCAACGTTAGCACTACTGACAATTTCCAATATTGCTTCATCGTTCCCCATGCGCCATTGGCCGAAACTTTCACCGAGATCACTATTTAAATCGATTGTTTTTATCATGATGACTCCGTTAAGCTAATGTCAAAAACTCAAAAATTGAACCGATAGACATCGCCCCCATGTACCATGTCAGCGCGCACGTAATCGCACCTGACCACAGCAACCAACGTGGATAGACATACCCCGCCATCAAATCAGCACGTTTCCAGCCAACATAAATAAAGATAGTCAAACCAAGGGGAAGAATAAGCCCATTGAAACCACCTGCGAAAACCAACAAAGCAGCTGGAGGCGTCCCCATTAATAGATAAACGGCCAGCGATATGGCGATAAAAAACAAAGTTGCAATATTGCGCTGGCGCTCAGTAAATTGCTTTCGAAATACACTGCAAAAAGAAATGGAAGTATAGGCAGCACCAATAATGCTGGTAATCGCCGCCGCCCAAACAATCAAACCAAAAATGCGTAATCCGAGTTCACCAGACGCTATCTGAAAAGCTTGTGAGGCAGGATTTGCCGTTTTGCTGGCAACATCAAGTGTAACGCCACTGGCAACCACACCCAATATGGCAAGAAATAGCAGATAGCGCATCAGACCAACCACCAATATCCCTTTGGTTGCTGCACTGGAAACAACTTGGAGGTTTTCGATGCCTACAGCACCTTTATCCAGCAAACGATGAGCGCCAGCATAACAAATGTAACCACCCACAGTTCCGCCAACAATGGTCGTAATCGTCGCAAAATTGATTTCATCAGGCAGTACCGTTTGCCGCAAGGCTTCTCCCAATGGTGGGTTGGAGACTATCGCAACAAACAGTGTCATGCCTATCATGATCAGTCCCAATATCACCATTATACGATCAATGGCGACGCCTGCTTTACGGGAAGTAAAAATGTAAATTGCCATCAGCGCGCTGAATAATCCTCCCCACTTTGGATCCAGTCCCATCAAGGCATTAAGCCCCAATCCCGCTCCTGCAATATTGCCGACGTTAAACACCAATCCACCAAAAACTACCAATACCGCCAATAAATAACCACTTCCTGGAATAGCAGCATTGGCAATATCCGCAGATTGCATCCTGGTCAATGTGACAATCCGCCAAATATTTTGCTGTACTACAAAGTCAATCAGGATAGAAGCCAAAATGCCAAAAGCAAAAGCAGCTCCCATCGTTGCGGTAAATGTTGCCGTTTGAGTGATGAATCCTGGTCCAATCGCTGATGTCGCCATTAGAAAAACAGCTGCAATCAGAGAAGAGCGCCGATTTGCCACAAAACTCACCGTTTCTTGTTTTACTGTTTCCTGCAGGGCCATAGGCTATTTTCCCCTGTCATCGTTATTGTATTTACTATTTTCTAAGCAATATTCATACCATTGTGGAACTAAAGCATTGAGTTGTTTAATCAAAGCAAATTAGTTGTTGAACAATTAATAAATTCTGCGAGGAAATAAGCAAATAGAATGATGTTATCAATTGCGAAAATCTAATGAAGATCACTTTATCAACATTTAGCGTTGAATTTATCGTCAAGATGCACAATCTAGGTGCAATATACACAATAATGTTGCCCTATATTGGTTCAAAGGCTGCAACTTGCTGGTTATCAGGGAATATGTGAAGATTCGTTTTTACGTACGCTTTGAAGGTGTTTGTGATCAGCCACTAAATCTAACGGATAACTATGAAAAAAGACCACTCTCCTCAGATCTTAAGCAAAAGAATTGCCGAAACTATAAGAAATAAGCTAGTTGTTGGGGAGTTATTACCGGGACAACGGCTATCAGAGGCCGCACTAAGTGAACAACTTGAAATTTCACGAAATACGTTACGTGAGGCATTCCGTCTTCTCACCCAAGAAGGGCTGTTGCAACATGAACCTAATCGTGGTGTGTTTGTTGCAACTCCCGATATCGCGTCAATTATCGATATCTATCGAGTTCGGCAACTGATTGAGTGTCAGGCTCTGGCTCAGGCTTATCCAATGCATCCCGGCGTTACCAAAATGAAACAAGCCGTTGAAATCGCCCAGCAATGCCGCGATAAACAAGATTGGATTAGTGCCGGAACAGCAAATATGCGCTTTCATGCCGCAATCGTAGAATTAACCGATAGTGAAAGGGTGATCGCTTTTTATCGCAATATTTCTGCGGAACTTCGTCTAGCCTTTGGTATTTTGAATGACCCGGAGCTTTTATATGCGCCCTATATCGATAAAAACACCCATATTCTGGAGCTACTGAATTCGGGGCAAAATGAACTCGCAGCTAAAAAAATGCAAGACTATCTGGAATTATCGGAAAGAACGATATTAGCAGCTTATACACGCAAAAAATAATCAAGAATGATAAAAATCACCAAACGCAAAAAAGCCATCCG